>VXSK01000004.1 GCA_009838035.1 Gammaproteobacteria bacterium | reverse complement strand
CCGCCCGCCTCGGGAATCTGGACGCCCGGCGCGAACGCCGGGTCAACCACGTCCATGTCCACAGAAAGAAAAACCTTGTTTCGGCCGACGCGCCGTTTGATCCTTCGAACCACTTCGTCGATTCCGGCAGCCAGCATTTCGTCCGTGGTGATCAGTTCGTAGCCGAGATCGATGGATTGGCGGATGTCTTCACGCGAGAACAGGGAACCCCGCATGCCGACCTGGATCGAGGTCGAGGCGTCGATCCAGCCCTCCTCCACTCCGCGGCGATAGGAGGTCGCCGCGTTGTGCCGGACGCCCAGGTAATCGTCCCAGGTGTCCGTATGCGCATCCAGGTGAATCAGCGAGATCGGCCCGTGGGCGCGGCCCAGGCTGCGGATTTGCGGCAGCGAGATCGAGTTGTCGCCGCCGAAGCAAAGCGTCTTCACTCCGTTCGCGATGATATGGTCCAGTTCCGCCTCGATGGCGGCGAAGGAGCGCTCGGTCTCTCCGGGAATCACCGTCGCGTCGCCGTAGTCCACCACCTTGCACAAATCGAAAACATCGATGTCGTGATAGGGGTTGATCGGCCGCAGCAATACCGAAATGCTGCGGATTTCGCGCGGCCCGAAACGGCAACCGACACGGTAGGGCGAACCGGTGTCGAACGGAACTCCAACCACGGCCACATCGACCCCGGCAAGCTCTTGCGTATGGGTCAGCCGCATGAAGGTGGGCAGACCGCATATCCGCGGCGTCTTCAGGGAATCAGTCGACAACGGCCACTCCTTCGATTTCGATCTGGATCTCGGGCGATGCCAGCGCCGACACCTGCACGCAGGCGCTCACCGGGCCGTCTTTCGGGAACAGTTCCTCGCGCAAGGGCGCGATCTTGCCCATGGCCGCAATGTCGGTCACGTAAACCGTCACTTTCACCAGGTCGGCCAGGGACCCGCCCACTCCCGTCAATATCGCCTCGATGTTACGGAACACCTGTCTCGCCTGCTCCACCACATCGTCGCCGCCGACGTGATTGCCGTCGTTGTCGATGGGAATCTGCCCTGCGATAAACAGCAACGGTCCGGAAGTGACCCTGATGCAATTGGAGTAGTAGCCCTTGATGGGTTCGGGCACCCCTTCCGGCGTCAATGCCTGTCTTCGATCTTCTCTTGTCATGTTGATCTCCGGCAACTATTTCCCCTGGTATTTCGGCTTTCTCCTGTCGCGAAATGCTGCCAGGCTCTCCGCATAATCCGCGCTTTGACCGGCGATCTGCTGAAACCTCGCTTCCCGATCCATCGTATCCTCAAAGCTCGAAGACAGCGCTCCCGACAGCAACTGCTTGGTGAGGCCTATGGCCAGGGTCGGCCCGTCGGCAAGCTCCTTTGCCTTGCGTTGCGCCGCTTCCCGCAGCTCCCCGTCATCTACGAGAGTGTGGACCAGCCCCCACTTAAGGGCCGTCCCGGAATCCAGCGCCGCACCCGAAACCAGCCATTCCAGCGCCCGGCCGTAGCCCAGCGCATTGGCCACCAGCCACGACGCGCCCATATCGGGCACCAGTCCAAGGTCGACGAACGCCGGCACCAGCCTGGCGCTCCTGGCCATCAGCTTGACGTCGCAGCACAGCGCCAGCGACATCCCGCCTCCGGCGGCAACGCCGTTGATCGCCGCAATGACAGGTTTCCTCAGACCGCGAATCGCCCGCATGGTCGCATTGACCTCGGGCAGGCCGGCGGCCGGGTCCTCGTTGTCGGCGTCGCTCAGATCATGGCCCGAACAAAAGCCCCGGCCCGTCCCGGTAAGGACCACCGCCCGCACCGCCTCATCCTCCGCCATGCGGATGGCTTCCGCAAGTTGGTCATACGCTTCGGGATTCAGGGCATTGAGGACGTCCGGCCGGTTGAGCCGAATGGTCTGGACCGTCCCGGTCATTTCCACCTTAACGGCGCTCATCCGACGCTCCGGCAACCGCATTGCAGCGCGAGACCACTCGCGGCCTCCCCGGTATCCCGATACACGGGAACTCCGCAACGGAGCGCGGCAAGCACGCCGGGCGCATCCATGGAGTGCGAAGTGACGACAACCGGCTTGCCGCTGCGCACAGCCAGTCGTCCGATGCGCTGGCCCATCCGGACCTCAAGGTCGGCCGATTCATGCACGAATACATGGATGTTCATCAGGACCGCGTCGATCTCTTCGGCCTCCAGCACGGCCTCCAGCGTGTCAATCATCGGTTCGACCGTAATGTTGTCCACCAGGTCCACCGGATTGTTGACCACCGCGCGGGGCGACAGCAAGCCCCGCAACCGCTCCTGCAACGCTGCGCCGAACTCCGGGACTTCCAGCCCCTGCTTCTCGGCCAGACCCGAGCACAGGACGCCGGGCCCGCCCGTGTCGGAGATCACGGCGACGCGCTTGCCGGCGGTTCGATTCGGCGCCAGCAGGGTCTGCGCCAGGGTCACCAATTCTCTGGGCGAGGATGCGTGCCATGCACCGGCCCGCGCCGCCTTCTCGCGGGTTGCTTGCATCGAGGTAACGGTGGAGCCTGTGTGCGCCCGGGCCGCGCGCACGGACCCCGGCGTGGAATGCGGCGTCATCAGAATGACTTTCTTGCCGCCTGACACCATCCCGGAAATGCTTTCGAACAGCCGGTCCGCCTGCTCCAGATCTTCAATGTAGATCGCTACAATCCGTGTCCCGCCGTCCGCAGCCAGATTTCCCATCAGGTCGGGAATCTGCACGTGGGCCTGGTTCCCCACCGACGCCACGCGCGAAAATCCCAGTTCGACTTCCACCAGGCGCTTGGTGATATCCATGATTAGCCCGCCGCTCTGCGAAAGGAATCCCACCGGACCCGGCGTCAGGTCCGCCCAGGGCATGCAGCGGACACCGCCGTGACCGTCGTACACGCCCATGCAATTGGGACCCAGCATCGCCGCGCCCGCTTCGCGGACCTTCCCGACCACGCGGTCCTCGACCGCCCGGCCTTCGCGTCCTTCCTCACCGAACCCCGCCGTGATACCCACAATGGATCGCGTGCCCTTGGCCAGGACCTCGTCTATGGTCTCCTCGAAGGCGAACCGGGGCACGCTGATCACGGCGAGATCGGGAATGGCTTCGATGTCCGAGTAGCGCCGGTAGGAGCTTTCGCCCTGGATTTCGCCCCCCTTGCGGTTGACCAGGAACACTTCCCGCCGCGACTTGTCGCGCAGTGCTTGTTCGGCCGCGAGATAGCCCCATTTGCCCGGCACGCCCGAGGCGCCGATGACAGCGACGGAGCCGGGCGTGAACAGATTGTCTATTGCCTGCTGGTTTATCGCAGGTGCGTCCATCAGCCGATCAGGCAACCGACGTTCTTTGTCTGATAGTAGTTGCGTATCGCGTCCTGTCCCTTTTCCCTTCCGAACCCGGATTCTCCTACGCCGCCAAACGGCGTCTCGATACCGCCGGCGAACCACTTGTTGATGAAGATCTGACCGCCCTTCAGCCGCGCCGCAATCCTGTGCGCCGCTTCCAGGTCCTGCGTGAACACGCCGGCGCACAGCCCGTAACGCGTGCCATTGGCGATGGAAACGCCCTCCTCTTCGTCATCGAAGGCGCTGATGCAAAGAACCGGCCCGAAGGCTTCCCGTTGCATCGCGTCCATGTCCGGAGACGCATCGCAAATGAGCGTCGGCTGCATGAAGTACCCCGGACTGTCGGCGACCCTTGCCCCGCCTCTGGCGACCTTCGCGCCCGCATCGACGGCCGACCGCACCAGGCCTTCGACTCTCTCAAGCTGCCGCTCGGAAATGAGCGGCGTAATGTCACTGTTGTCCTTGCCGTGCCCGATGGAGAGGCCGTCCACCATCTCGCAGAGCCGGTCCACCACTTCGTCGTAAATGCTGCGGTGTACGAGCAGGCGCGACATGGCGGAGCACACCTGTCCGGAAAAAAAGAAAATCCCCACGCGCGTGCTGGCCACGACCTTGTCCAGGTCCGCATCCGGCATGACCATGCCCGCCGACTTGCCCCCCAGTTCCACGACCGCGGGAATGATCCGGCGCGCGGCGCAGTCAAGAATCTTGCGCCCGGTGGGCACCGAACCCGTAAATACGAGCTGGTTGACGTCGGGATGTTCGCAAAGCGCCGTGCCGCAATCGTCGCCGTAACCGGCAATGATGTTGATTGCGCCGTCCGGAAAACCGACGGAGCCGGCGATCTCGCCGAGGAAGGTGTTGTGTAGCGGGTCCAGTTCCGGCGACTTGATGACCACCGTGTTGCCGGCCGCCAGGGCGGGTGCAACGCCCCGGGCCACGAGTTCGATCGGGAAATTCCACGGAATAATGTGCGCCGACACGCCGTGCGGCTCGGGAATGGTGTAGTCGATGAAGCCCTTTCCCAGGGGAATGTAGCTGCCCTCGATCTTGTCCGCCAGGCCGCCGTAATACTCGAAATACTGGGCGGCGCAGTCCACCTGGTCGATGGAATCGACCATGCCCATGCCGCTCTCGTAGCAGATGACTTCGGCGATCTCGTCCTGCCGGCGGCGAAGCTCACGGGCCACGTCGATCAGCATCCGCCCCCGGTTGATCGGTCTGAGATCGGCCAGGGCCCGGGAATCAAAACATCGCTTTGCGGCCGCGACGGCGAGGTTGACATCCCCGGCTTCCGCGCGCGCTATTTCCGCGATCCACTCCCCGGTCGCGGGATCCTCGACCTCGATTGTCCGCCCCGCGACCGAATCGACGAAATGACCGTCAATGAAATTCTTCCAGTGGCTCCTGATTCCCATGCGAATCCTCTCCTGCCGTCATGCCGGGACGCGGCGCCGAGTATACTCTTTGTATACAAACAAGCGGCGCCGGAGTCCGCCTATTCGCCCGGAGCCGCGAACACGGGCAGCAGCAGCCGTGACGGGCGCTCCGTGTCGTGATACAGCGTTTGCCTGGTAACCGAAATGCTGCCGTCCGGCGCCTTGCCCGAGTTGTTGTTCGGAAAAATCCACGGATAGACGCTGCTCGAAACAGTCACCCGCAGTCGGTGGCCGGCCCGAACGGTATGACCGACGGGCGAAAACTCAAATCGCAGCAGTGCCGGCTCCTCAGGGTCAAGCGGTGTTTCCGCATCGAGGCCATTGCGATAGCGGGCCCGTACGAAAGCCGCGGGCTTGGGATGCAGCCGGTACACCGACCCATCCGGCGCGATGTCGTAAACCGCCGCGCTGAAATCCGTGTCCCGGGCCTCGGACGACACATGCAGTTCGAGCTCCAGCCTTCCAAGAATGGGCAGCGCTTCCTCGAACGGGGCGCTCGTATACGTCAGCACGTCCGGCCTGGCGGACGGCATCTGCCAGTCCTGTGGGGGATTGAAGACCGGGCTTCGAACCGGATCGCGCGGGTCATAGGCAAAGTTGTCGGGCGGGTCGTCCTCGGGCGGCTGCCAGGCGAGCCTGCCTCGGGCTTGAGGACCCGCCGCATCGCCATCGCCGGCAAGGTACAGCGGGCGCATTCGAGGATCACCGGGCGGAAAGCGGCTGAACTCAAGCCATTCGTGGCTGCCCGTCAGGTACAGGCGCACCCTGGGATGATTAAAGCTCCGGTTGCCCTTCAGACACCAGTCGAAGAACTCCCGGGTGATCTCCTGGCCCGGCAGAAAGGCCTGATCGGGCAGCGTCATTCCCGCGGCAGCCCGGATCGGCTCGCCGGTCAGGTAATCGTAGCCCCCATCCGGTGCGGGGAAATGTTCCCACGGCCCGACGACCAGGAAGTGCTCCTCCGGGTTCGGCGCATGCTGCTCGAGACCAAGGTAGTGAGCAATGGTTCCAGGACGGGTTCCGTCGAACCACCCGGTAAAAGCCAGACTCGGAACACTTATCCTGCCGTAATCCTGCTTTTCAAGGTGCAGCGGGTCCCAGTGCGTAGCTTGCGCATCGTGCTGCACGACCTGCCGATACACCGCGGACGGCTTTCCGTAGACGACCGCGTCGGCCCCGTGGATCGACTCATGCGCCAGGGCCGCATCCCAGTCAATCGCCTCAAGCGCGTCAATGTCGGCGCTGGCCAGGTTCGCGGGCCAGGAAATCGCCCAACCGAACCGCAGGATACCGTCCCCGTAGGGCACGTCCCTTCTCGGGCCCCAGGCTGTCGCGCTCGGCGTTATGCAGCTTAAGTGCGGCGGCTGCTCGAGCGCCGTATACAGCTGATTGGTGCCGGTGTACGAAGCGCCGCGCATCGCTACCCTGCCGTTCGACCAGGGCTGGCGCGCAATCCATTCCACGACGTCGTGGCCATCCTCGCCGGAGCGCACGAACAGCTCGAAC
Organism: Gammaproteobacteria bacterium; assembly: GCA_009838035.1. Taxonomy (NCBI): domain Bacteria; kingdom Pseudomonadati; phylum Pseudomonadota; class Gammaproteobacteria; species Gammaproteobacteria bacterium. The sequence continues at coordinate 348,754 of VXSK01000004.1, read as the reverse complement.
TCGCCTTCCGACTGCCCCTGCCCGCGCGAATCCACAAGCACCATCACGTAGCCGTGATCGCCCCAGTACCCGGCTTCGTTTCGAAAGTTGATTCCATGGTCGCCGCGTCCATAAGGCGTGATCTCGACGATGGCGGGGTACTGGCCGGGACCCGGCAGGTAGGCGTCGCCCATGAGCGTAACGCCGTCGCGCATGGGAATCGCGAGGTTCTCGCGAAAGCCGGGCTCGAACTCGTTTCCTCCGCAACCGGCAAGCAGCAGTAGGTAGAAAGCGATACCCGCAAGGCCGGTCGGCAGCTTGTGCGACACCGCGGCCCGCCCTAATCGCCTGCGGCGCTTCCGTTGAGCAGCGGGGAGTCCGGCGTGATTTCCACACCGATCCCCGGGATTTCCGGCACGACCAGGGCGCCGTTCTCAATACGCCATCCGGCATCCCACAATCTTTCGAACAGGGCCTGGTGCAGCAGGTGCATTTCAATACTGTCGGCGCCGGCAAACGCTGCGGCCACCTGCGCGTTGGCTGCAAGGGCGACCGCCGAACCGGACGCGTGATAGGTCAGCGGCTTGCGAAAGGCCCGGCCCAGTGCCGCAATGCGGGGAAGCTCAGTGACGCCTCCGCAAATGATCGCATCCGCCTGCAGATAGTCCACCACCTCCTTACGCAGGAATTCCCGGTAACGGTCCAATCCCGCCGCGACCTCGGGGCCGGACAAGGCAATTCCGGTATCGCGCCGAATGGTACGCCAACCCGACAAATCGCGCAGTTCGGTAGGCGCTTCATAGAAATAGACGTCGAAAGGAGCAATCGCCCTGCCCAGCCTGATCGCATCGGCGACCCCGGGTTTGAACAACGCGTCGACCATGAGCCTGGGGCCGGGTCCAAGCGCTCCGCGGACCGCGCCTGCCCGTTCCACGTCCTCCTCAAGAGTGGCGCCGGCCACCTTGATCTTCGCTCCGCAGCAACCCCGGTCGATTGCGGCCGCCATGTCCGAAGCCAGCGATTCGGGGGTATATCCCTCCGCGTACAGGCCGGCCGAACCGTATACCGGTACCGCAGTCGAATGCCCGCCCAGCAGCCGGTGCAGCGGCTGACGCAGGGTCCGCGCCCAGGCGTCCCAAATGGCGATATCGACACCGCTGGCCGCCGCATACAGCGCGCTGCCCTTGAGGCTCATGACGCCGGTGGCCATCATGCTTCGCCAGATCCGCTCCGGCTCGGATACGCTCGCGCCGATGACGCGGGGAGCGAGGTCCGACTCGATTATCGTCACGACCGAATCCGGGTCGCCTCCGTCGCACCAGGACTCGCCTACCCCGACCACGCCCGCATCGGTGCTTACGAACACGAGTACGGCGTGCTTGCCGGGAAACTGCTGATGAGGATTCCGGAACTCGGTTTCATAGCGCGTCGAAAGCACGCGAACTTCAACCCGGTCAATGCGCATCCGACTGGAAGACCTGGTACTCATGCGCACGACGCTAGGATGGCGGCCACAGCGGCCGCGGCACAATGGGGACGTCGTCCAGCGGCCAGATTGGCCGCTTCAGGTTTTGGTACGGGAGCGTCGAGAAATCCATGCTGACCGTCCCTGGCGTATCGCAGTAAATGATCTGCCCGAGGGGCGCATACGACGTGGCGAAGTGCTGGGTGGACTTGACCACGATGACCTTCTTTTGCTCAAGGTCAATGCCGTGTCCTTCGAAAACGTGCCGGCTGAAGACCTGGTGGCGCTCGGAACCAATCACGATATCAACCCCGTCGACACGTACCGCCGCCGATTTGCCGAGCGGAACGGTGGGCTTGCCTCGGCCGAACCACTGCTGATGGACATCGTCGGCCACGGCGAGCACCTGGGCCTCCACGTCGAGCGGGCTTCCGGACTGCGGGCCCACCTTGCCGCCCAATCGCAAGGAAATCGGGCTGCCAGGTCCGGCCAGGTGGCAAAAGTCGGCTGAAATGGGATCCCAAAGCACGCCGAAGGCGGCATCGGTGACTCCCCGGCGCAGGAGTTCCGCCAGAATCAGGGTCGAATCGCCGCCCGCGCCCCCACCCGAATTGTCGGCGCGTTCCGCAATGACGACCCTGCCCCTGGCCGCGGCCGCCTCTACCAGCGCTTGATCCAGGGACACGCCGATATCTCCTTGCTGCACGACCGCATCGACAAAAGCCTCCGCCAATTGCGAGGCGATTCGCTCGCCCAGTTCGGGCTCGTCGTTCGTGATCACGACGATGGCCGCACCCACGTCCGCGTGGTCGGCGCCGAAGAATCCGTGAAACGCCGACGCGCTGAGGACCCCGCCCGACTCCTCGGCCGACCGCAATTGCGACACGAAATCCGACATCGGCCCGAACGTGGTTGGGGATACGGTCATCAACGGGACACGCAAGGCAGTGCTGGAAGGCCGGATGCGACCCTCCCGCATGCTCTTCAACAAGTCAACCGCGCCCGCGCCCCTCTCGGCAAAGTCGATATGGGGATATTCCCGGCAACAGATCAGGAAATCCGCAGCGTCAAGCATCACCTCGCTGACGTTGCCGTGCAGGTCGCAAACGGCGGCAATGGGAACTTTCGTGCCCACCTGTTCGCGGATACCGTGCAGAAGGCCTCCCTCACAATCGGATGTCCCAATGGCCGACATGGCTCCGTGCAGAAACACGAAGACGGTGTCGACCTGGCCGGCCTCTCGCAAGTCGTCCAGGATTCTTTCGCGAATCCGTTGCCAGCAGGCCGCGGAGGCAGGCGCGGCCGGGATCGCGTTCAGGAAGAGTCCGGGAACAACCTCCATGCCGAGCTTGCGTGCACGTTCCACCGCGCCGCCATAGGCCAGGAGGTTCACGTTCTCCGGCGGCACAGGATCTTTTCGCGGATCCCAGCACTGTCCGGAAAAGCTGTCCCAGCCGGTAGGAATGGGCGAGAAGACGTTCGTCTCCTGCACGACCCCGCAGACGAATAGCCTCATTCGGCGCCACCTCCTTCCCCGGAGCGTTCTTCCCACCCGACCAGTTGCGCGAACGCGTAGACGAGCAGTATGAGTCCCGCAATCGGAACAATCACGACAATGACCGCACTGTTCCAATTCATCGCCTCGGTGGCCCGAAACCAGTGACGCAACACGAAGCCCGGACCGTAGATCAGCCACGGCAGCACGAACGCGCTGATCGCGAGCCAGCGGATCGCGCGAAGCAGCGATGCCGGGAGAGCGTTTGCGCCCGTGAGTCCTTTCGTCAACTTCGGGTCCGACCGGTGAAAGAGCGCCGAACCGGCGCCGAGGAGGCCGCACCAGATCATGCAGAAGCGCGCCGCCTCTTCGGTCCACGGCGGCGGGTTCTGAAACACGTAGCGGCCGACGACCTGCAGCAGGACCAGCGTCAGCATCGCCGCCAGCATCAGCATCGCCAGCCCTTCCACAGGCCGATTCACGAAGCGTTTCAGTAGGCGCGACATTCGTTCTCCAACAGATTCCTGACCGTATTCATTGTGTCCGAACCCAGCAGGTCTTCATACATCCATAAAACCGAAGCGGCAAGTTCAGCCAGTAATTCCGCATCGGGCTCGGAAATGGTCACCCCCATTGAGCGCAATCCTTCCAGATCCTCGCGGCGCCGGGCCGCAGCAAAAGCACGATTGGCATGTCTGGCGCTGACGAGAGCTGATTCCAGCGCCGCTCGCTCCGCATCGTCCAGACCATCGCTCCACTTCGCCGACAGGGTCACGAAACGTATCCCCGTGAACAGATCCAGGGCCAGCATGTGCCTGAGATGGCGCGTATGCCTGAAGGCAAGGGGAACGCCCGGCGGATTCAGATAACCGTCAACTACCGATGTCTGCAACGCTGTCGTCACCTCCTCCCACGCGACCTGCACGGACGAAGCGCCCCAGCTTTCGATCGTTCTGACCTGGTAACGGTCCATTGCGCGAATGCGTTGCTCCCGCAGCGTATCGAGCGAGTCGATGGGTCCGCTGGCCGTGAACAGGCTCGCCATGCCTCCCACCGTGACCACGTCCACGACCTCGATCCCACGAGGTCGCGTCGCTGAGTTCACCAGATCCAGAAAGCCGGTCCTGTGCATCAGGCAGTCCACTTCGGCGGTTTCCCGGAACAGGAACGGCATGCGAAACGAACGCAACAGCGGGCTGTACTGCGTCACATCCTGGCCTCCGGAGATATTGATAGGCAGCAGCCCAAGGATCACCTGCTCGTCCCGTTCGAGTTCGCTTCCCAGAGTACTGCCCGGAAAAACCCGCGTCTGAATGCCATGCCGTCGGAGTTCGTCCCGGAGCGCGTAGGCCCAGACCGCAACCGGATTGCTGTCAATCAGCGCAGTCGACATGCCGATGTGTACGGGACCGGCAATGGCTGGAACACCACCAACAGTGAGCACTCCGGCGAGAACAGCGGCGCAAAGTGCTCTCATAGCAGACCCACGGCCTTCGGAAGCCACAAGCTGACACCGGGAAGGAATGTCAGCACTGCGAGCACGGCCACGTGCAGCGAAGTGAAGGCGATCGTTCCTCTTATCAATTGCGCGTATGAAACGCCCGTAACCGCGGACGTCACCAGCAATACCGGGCCGAACGGCGGCGTAATCAATCCCAGTGCCAGCGAAAGGCATACGACGATGCCTGTGTGAACCGGATCCGCGCCGAGCGCAATGGCCTCGGGAACGATCAGAGGCACTACCAGGAAGAGGCCGAGGCGGACGCCCGTAAACATACCCACCACAAGCAAGGACGCAACGATGCTGAAGAGGTAGGCGCGCCCCGCCAGCCCGCTGCCTGCCACGGCAGTGGACAGCTGGTTCGATGCCCCAACGATCGCAGCAAGATAGCTGATCAGGCTTGACGCGGCGATCAGCACGAATATCGAGCCCACCAGCCTTACGGTGCGACGCAGGGAATCCACGAGCAGCGTTCGCGACAGCAAACCGTATGCACGGGCGGCGGCGATGGCCAGAACCACGGCAAGAGCGCCGGCTTCCGTCGGCGTGGTCACGCCGAACACGATTCCCGCGACGATGACAATCGGCAGGGCCAGCGCCGGCAGCGCGCGGCGTGTCGCCTCCCCCAGACGCTTCAGGTCAAAAGGATCACCGGCCGGATGTCCTTTCCTGCGGGCAAACGCCGCATTGGAAACGACAAGAACGGCGGCCATCATCAGGCCCGGAATGATGCCGGCCGCGAAGAGAGCCGCGATATCCGTTTCCATGAGTGCGCCGTACATGATCAGAATAATGCTGGGCGGGATGATCGGGCCGATGATCGCGGAGGCTGCGGTAATGGAGGCCGCATAGTCGCCCCTGTAGCCGCGCTCGCGCATGGCCGGTACGAGCGTATTGCCCAGGGCTGCCGCATCCGCCGTCGCGGCGCCCGAGACACCGGCGAAGAAAACCGAAGTCATTATGTTTACGTGCCCGAGCGCCCCGCGGATCTTCCCCATCAGCGATAGCGAGAAATCGATCAGGGATCGGGTCACGCCGCCCCGTCCCATGATTTCGCCGGCGAGTATGAACATGGGCAAGGCGGTGAGCGCAAACGAATCCAGCTGACTGAAAACCCGCTGCGGCACGATCATCAGGTGCTCACCGTGCCCCGTAACGAGAAAAAGAACGACGGCAACGGCCCCGACAATGTACGCGTATTCCGTACCGCTCAATACCAGGCAGACAACGAGAACGAGTAGAAGAAGCCAGACCAAGTTCCGCTCAACTCTTCACGTACTCATGACCCAGGGCGAGATACGTCTCCCTCAACCGCACCTTACCGCTCGAATCGAAGTGCCACACATCGAAGAATCGCACCTGGCGCCTGTCGCCGGTTTCCCCCCTGCCGATGAATTCGCCCTTGCAGAACACCTGGTCCCGGACGGCGACAATGCTGTGGATGACGTGCTTGCCGCGAATGCGCCGCTGGGTGCGAAAAAACCTGTCGATTTCCGCTTTTCCCTGAAGGCGCGAATCAGCCCGAACGTAGGTTGCATCTTCGCTGAACAGGCTGACGACCCAGTCCAGATCGTTCGAATCGATGCGGCGATAGTACTCGTCAACGATCGCCCCGGCAGTCATAGGCGGGCTCCGTCCGACTTGAGCTTGCGGCGAACGAGCTGGACCGGCAGGTCATGGGTCGACCGGTCTTCCCTGACGGCAATCGCCGCGGCGTGTCCCACGGCATGTCCGTATGAAAAGCACTGGGCTGTCACGCGAGCCGAGGCCATCGCCTCATGTTGCGCCGAGAGGCAGCGGCCCGCAACCAGCAGGGATTCGCCCCCCGGGGGAACGAAACAGTTCAGCGGCACATCGTAGTGGTCCTCGATGATCCAGACCAGCCTGGGCTTGTCGCCCTTGTGCAACTCGATCGGCCACGGCGACCTGGCAACGCCGTCCGGGCGCTTGCGGGCCGACTCGACATCGGAATTGCTCAGGACTTCCGTGCCGACAAGCTGGCGGGTCTGTCGAACCCCGACCTGTACGCCGGTATCGTTGACCCAACTGTTCTCGCAGCCGGCGACGTAGTCCTTCAGGAACCGGGCGTACTCGCGAACTTGCCTGCGGCCGTCGAATTCGGCTTCCGTAAGGTCCTGTGCAATGACGGCGTTCAACTCCCGACCGTCCAAGCCGATCAGGCGCGTAGCATTGCACAGCAACTCGCCGGGACGTGGCGTCTCGAACAGGAAAATCTTTGCGCGCGGCAGGTAATACTCGCCCCTTGCATACAGCTCGTTAATTTTCCGGCTTATATATAGCGGCATAATACTGTCGGGTCCGTATTCCGAACGGAGCTTTCGGATTTCCACACCCTGCAGACGAAAGATCATCGTCGGATTCTGGACCTGGCCGTCCTTCCCCAGCCTGAATTCATGCCCTGCCATGGCGACGACGTCCGCATCACCACTCGCGTCGACCGTCACCCGCGACGCAATCGATAACTTCCCCTCTTTTGTATAGGCGACTATTCCGGCCACCCGATCGTCCGCGTCCCCCAGCACGTCGGTTGCTATTGTGTGGTAAAGCACCCGAACGCCCGCGTCCTTCAGCAGGTGGTCCGCCACCTCGCGCCACACCAGTGGGTCGTGAACGCGCGTAAACGTCTTGCCGTACCGCACGGGCCCGGTAAGCCCGCCGCGAGCCTCCATGGCCGCCGTGAACTCGTCCAGGAAGCCATGGACCACCTGACGGGGCGGTCGCTCTTTATCGTCACTGGCCTCGTAAATCCCGCAGATCGTGCCTGACATACCGGCTACGGCGCCGCCGCCACAAAATCCGTAGCGTTCGACCAGCGCCACCGCCAGCCCCTGGCGCGCCGCAGTGACGGCAGCCGCAACCCCGGCCGCGCCGCCTCCCACCACCAGCACATCGCATGCGAGCTTCTGCTGCGGTCGCTTATCGAGAACCATTTTGCGCTTTCCTCCCTTTCAGGATCGACCGGGGCTGTAATCCGCCGGATCGAGGGCCGGACCGGTTCCGGAAACGATGTCCGCCAGCAAACGAGCGCTGCCGGGACCCGTGGACCAACCGATCTGGCCGTGCCCCGAATTGACATAAAGGTTTTCCACGGCAGTTTGACCGATAAACGGAGTTCCGTCGGCGGACATCGGCCTCAGGCCCGCCCACGCTATCGCCTTGTTCCGGTCGACAGCGTTTGCATAGTCGGGAAAAATCCGTTCCAGCATGGCGTACAGATTGTCGATCCGGGCCCGCGGAATCGATTCATCGAACGCACTGAACTCCGCGGTACCGGCGAGACGGATCGAGTCAGCGCCCAGCGGAATGACGCCGGCGTGAAGATCGGCATCGATAATCGGCACGCGCGGCGACTGAGCCTCATTTCCGCTGGGCAGCGTCAAAGAATATCCCTTGACCGGCATGATGGGGATCCGGATGCCCAGCGGCCTCAGCAGCCGCGTCGTACCCGCCGCACAAGCGACTACAAAGGCGCCCCCCTCGATTCGCCCGCCACTCGCCGTTTCAAGGTGCCGTACGTGCCCGCTCCTGCCGACGATCCGTGTGATTTCCGTGCCGTACCGGATTTCCACGCCCGCTCCTGCCAGCCTCTTCGCCATAACCCGGCAGAACAGGTAGGAGTTACCGCCCTCGTCACCCTTGTAATGGATGCCGCCCTCAAGTTGGTTTGCGATCGACGCAAGAGCCGGTTCCAGCGCGATCAGGCCGTCCCGATCAACAATTTCGCTGTCAACGCCTGCAGACCTGAGTTCTTCGGCAATTCCCACCGATGCTGCGAGGACTGACCGGTCGCGGAAAATACTCAGCGAACCGCGGTAATACTGACCGTACTCCAGGTCCAGATCGGTCCGAAGATCGCGAAGAACACGAACGGAGTAGGTTGCCAGCGTCAGATTGCGCCGCGAGGCTTCCACAAACCTCCCGGGCGACGAATTGGCCAGGAATCTCAATCCCCAGAACAGGTAATGATGCAGGTGCCTGAGTCGCAGCAACATCGGCGCGTCCGCCCGCCCGGCATATCTGAGCAGGGTCCGGTGCACCCCGGGTTCGTTCCACGGCTGCACATAGCTGGGGTGGATCAGCGACCCGTTGGCGAAACTGGTTCCCAGCCCGGGGCCTGCATCCTTCTCGATCAACAGGACGTCAAATCCGGCTTCCTTGAGAAACCATGCGCTCGTAACTCCCAGAATGCCGGCGCCAACTACTACGACACGCATTGAACTGTGCCTCCGACACTTGGACTACCCGGCCACGTGTCGACATATTGTATGCATAGATGGCGGTGGGCCCTGCACCGGACATTTGTGATGCCAGACCCACCATCAGGCAATGTGCCTGGTTAGCCTATTCGCCGGTTTGGCGCTGGCCCAGCCCCACTGCGTCGGCGGCGAAAGCGAACTGATTGGCGATGTCCTCGATACGCATCCAGGTGGGCGTGCCCGCGCCGTGACCCGCGCGCGTCTCGATGCGAATCATCACCGGCCTGTCGCAGCCCTGGGCATGCTGCAGCGCCGCTGCGAACTTGTAGCTGTGCCAGGGCACGACCCGGTCGTCATGATCGCCGGTGGTGACCAGGGTCGGCGGGTAACAGGCGCCCTCGGCGACGCGATGCACGGGCGAATAGGCGTACTGGGCGCGAAAATCCGCCTCGTTCTCGGACAGGCCGTAATCGTCGGCCCAGGCGCGCGCGTTGGCGCTGGGCGTGTGGTAACGCAGCATGTCGAGCACGCCCACGTCCGGTAGCGCCGCTCCGAACAGGTCCGGGCGCTGGGTCATCACGGCGCCCACCAGCAGGCCGCCGTTGCTGCTGCCCTGGATAACGAGCCGCGACGGCATCGTGTAGCCCTCGTCGATCAGCCACTGCGCCGCGGCTATGAAATCGTCGAACACGTTCTGCTTGCGCTCGCGGGTTCCCGCCAGGTGCCACTCGCGCCCGTACTCGCCGCCGCCGCGCAGGTTGGGGATAGCGACCATGCCGCCAAGCTCCATCCACACCAGGCGGGCGCTGTTGTAACCGGGCGTCAGCGATATGTTGAAACCGCCGTATCCGTACAGCAGCGTGGGGTGGTCGTCGGTCTTTTCCAGGTCCTTGCGGTGCACGAGGAACATCGGGATCCGGGTGCCGTCCTTGCTGTCGAAGAAGACCTGGCGGGTCACGAACTGCGTGCCGTCGATCGGCGTTTCGGTGCGGTGGTGCAGCGTGCTCTCGCCCGTGCCGACATCGTAGCGGTACACGGCGCCTGGATCGGTAAATCCGGAGAAGTTGTAGAACGTTTCGGGATCGTCCCAGCGTCCGCCGAAGCCGCCCACCGAGCCTATGCCGGGCAGTTCGATCTGCTCCACCAGGCTGCCGTCGGCCTCATGGACGATCACCAGCGGCTTGACGTCCTGCAGATAGGAGGCGATCAGCCGTCCCCCTACCGCGCTGATGCGCTGCATCGTGTTTTCGCCCTCGGGAATGACTTCGGTCCACTCCTGCGGGCTGTTGACGTCCAGTGAAATCACCTTGCGGCGCGGTGCATCCCTGTTGGTCGAGAAGAAGAAGGTATCGCCGTCGTTGGCAAGGTAGCTGTATATGGCGTCCCATTCGTCCAGCAACGGCCTTATCGCGGAATCCGGTTCGTCCATGCGCCGGTAGTGGACCGCATTGCTCAGATAGCCCTCCTGCAACGTAACGATCAGGTAGGCGCCGTCCTCGGTGACGCCGGCGTAAGCGTTGCGGCCTTCGTCCGGCGGCATCTCGAGCACCAGCCGGTCGTCGGCCTGGTCCGTCCCGAGTTCGTGAAAGTAGACCGACACGGCCTTCTTGTCGTCGCCGGCGCCCTGCTCGTCCACCGGATAGCGGCTGTAGTAGAAGCCGCCCTCGTCCGGAGTCCAGGAAACGCCCGTGAACTTGGTATAGGTCAGATGGTCGGGCAGGTCCTCGCCGGTTGCGACCTCGCGCACGTACCAGTCGCGCCAGTCGGAACCCCCGTCGGACTTCGCATACGCGATGTAGCGGCCGTCGGGACTTACCGAGTTGCTCGCCAGACTGACGGTGCCGTCCTCGCTCCAGGAGTTGGGATCGAGCAGCGCCCGCGCTTCGCCGTCAAGGCCCTCCCGTACAAAAAGCACGCTGTGGTTCTGCAGACCGTCGTTGCGGAATTCGAAATACCAAGGCCCGTCGCGCCAGGGCACGGAGCGGCGCGGATAGTTCCAGACCTCGGTCAGCCTTCGCTTAAGCCGCTCCCGCAGCTCGATCGACGCCAGGTAGGGCTCGACCAGCTCGTTCTGGGACGCTATCCAGGCTGCGGTCTCGGGAGCATCCATCTCCTCCATCCAGCGATAGGGGTCGGCAACCTGAACGCCAAAATAGTCGTCCTGCTGTTCGGAGCGCGCAGCGGGCGGGTATTCGAGCCCATCGTCGACAGACGGAGAGCAAGCCGCTGCAAGCAGGGCGAGTGAAACAAGAAGACCAGTTCTGCGCATGTCGTACGACTCCACTTCGGCGAGCCCGAATTTTAGCCGTTTGCGACCGCTTGGCGGCGGCAAATTGATATCATTGGCGCGGTGTCCAATTCGGACGTATTCCGGCAGGCCTTGCGGTTGGTGGGGAAGGACTTCAACCTCCTCAATCGCCTCATCTACAGCCACTTGCGCAGCGACGTTCCGCTGGTCGGGCGGGTGGCGCAGTACCTCCTGAACTCGGGCGGCAAGCGCATACGCCCCCTGTTGCTGATGCTCGTGGCGCGCGCGCTGGGCTGCGCTCCGGGCGGCCCCCAGGTCCGGGCCGGCGTCATCGTGGAATACATCCATTCGGCCACGCTGCTGCACGACGATGTCGTGGACGAGGCGGAAATGCGTCGCGGCAAGTCGGCGGCCAACGTGCTGCACGGCCCCGCGGCCAGCGTCCTGGTGGGCGATTTCCTCTACTCGCGCGCGTTCCAGTTGATCGTCGAGCTGCTCGAGCAGCGACGGGCGGTGGAAGTCCTTGCGTCCACCACCAACCAGATCGCCGAAGGCGAAGTCATGCAATTGATGAATCTGAACGAACTGGCCGTGACCGAAGAGCAGTACCTCGAGGTCATTCGCCGCAAGACCGCCTCCCTGTTCGAGGCCTGTGCGCGAATCGGCGCCATCCTCGCGCACAGCGACAGGGAAGTCGAGGATGCCGCCGCCCGCTACGGGCTCGAGCTCGGCATGGCCTATCAGATCACCGACGACGTGCTGGATTACTCGGGCGGCGAGGAAGCGTTCGGCAAGAACGTAGGCACCGACCTGAAGGAGGGAAAGACGACCCTGCCCATGCTTCATGCCATGCGGGTCGGGTCCCACGCACAGCAGAGCGTGCTGCGCGATGCCCTGCGGACCGGCGGTCTGGGCAACCTTTCCGGCGTAATGGAAGCGATCGAATCCACGGGGGCGCTAAAATACGCGGCCGGGCGCGCACGTGAAGCTTCCGAGCGCGCCGCGGATGCCCTGTCCGCCCTGCCCGAAAACCGCTTTCGCGAGGTGTTGACATCGCTGGCGCGGTTCGCGGCGGAGCGCAGTTACTAGCATTCGTGCATTCAGCCCTACGGTCGGGGTGTAGCTCAGCCTGGTAGAGCACTGTCTTCGGGTGGCAGGAGTCGCTGGTTCAAATCCAGTCACCCCGACCATTAAATTGCTTGAACAGTGATATAAATATCATTGACAAGCCCATGAAATAATGTATATTTGCTGAACCAACAACGCCACCCTTGGGGCAACGATGATGCGCAAAGCAGTTGTTGGAATCACTCTCTTTCTGCTCGCGGCGCCACTGGTCGCCGACGAGAAACTCAATGACAGGATGATGCACTCCGCATCGATCCTGCAGGAAATTCGCGGGCCCCTCGAAGAAGACGCCCCGGGCGTCCTTGAAAACGCCCATGCCGTGGCGATCTTTCCGGAATTCGTGAAGGTGGGCCTTTTCGGCGGCGTGAAACATGGCCGCGGCGTGCTGTCCACGCGGCTTGAGTCGGGAAGCTGGAGCAGGCCGGCCTTCGTTCGCATCACCAGCGGCAGCGTCGGCCTGCAGTTCGGCGTGTCGATGTCGCAATTGCTGATCGTGTTCAAGGACCCGAAGGCCGTCGAGGCGATATCCGGCGGGCAGCTCACGATCGGCGCCGACGCCGGCTACGCGGCGGGAGAACTGGGCGGCAGCGCGACTGCCGGCACGGACAACAAGCTGGAGAACCGGATCGTGATGATGGCCCGCTCCAAGGGCCTGTTCGCGGGCGTGGCGCTGGAGGGAGGCGTCCTCAGGATCGAAAAGGACTCCAACGTCGAGTTCTACAACGACGCCATCGGGCTGGACGGCAGGACCCTGCTGGAGGACGAGGAAGTGGAGTTGCCACCTGTGGCGCAGCATTTCCTTATCGTTCTCGGCGAGTCGGTGCCGCCTGTTTCGCCGGAAGCGCCGGAAGCGACCCCGGCAAGCAGCGAAAGCGAATCGGACGTGGATTTGCGATTCGCCGGAAATGAGAACGGCGAAGCCGTGGCCAGGTCCGCGCCCGGCGAACCTGCTGGAAAAGACTCGCGCGGCAGCGTGGGGCGCTCCTACGTTGATGCCGACAATCCGCCTTCCCGGGCGATCGCCAATGCACCGGGCTCGGCCTCCGGGCCGCAATATGGCCTTGGCGGGACCGCCGCGCCTGAGGCGGGGACGTGGGTGACGCCCCCGCCCGGAAGCCCGCAGCAGAATGGGGATCAATCGTCCGGCCCGGGTCTCGGCAGCAGGATCGCCGGCAAGCTCGTGGACGCAGCGCTGGATGGCGCCAAGGACCTGGCGGTAGATTCCATACGCAACAAGCCCGAGGTGCAGGGAGCGAAACTGGCCGCACGCGTGGGCGGCAAACTGGCGAGTGACGCCAAGCCCGACCCCTCCGCGCCCCAGCCCCCGAAGCCGGCCTTGCCGGAGCCGGAAGCGACAATCGCCTCCAATGAAGGCTCCTGGGTAACGCCGGACGCCCCGAACGCTCCGGACGTCCCGGGTCTCCAGGTTCCCGGCCTGTCGCCCGATCCAATACCGTCGATTGCCGGTATGCCGGATCCGGAATTCACCGGACCGCCGGCGCCCTCGGAGTGGCCCGCCGAATGGCTGGATGCGCAAATTCTGGGCGGGGTCTGCGAACCGGAAACCTGAACCCGCGCTAACCGCGCCGAAAATAGCGCCGCGCCAGGTCATCGGGGGAACGGCGCAGGACATACGCCAGCGCCAGCAGCCGATTCCCGAGGCTGCGCCTGAACCACCCGTCACGCTTCCACCGCCGGGCCGACACGCCCAGGACGGCCGGCACCGGTGCGAACCGGCCCGATTTTCGCAGGCGCTTTACGAGCGGAGGTTCTTCGAAAAGCGCGCGAGGGGGAAAGCCCCCGGCCTGCCGGTAGGCATCGCGGCGCATGAAGAGCCCCTGATCGCCGTACGGCGTTCCCGTTCGCGCACGCAGGTTGATCAGAAAGCCCAACAGCCGCGCCTGCCAGCAACGCTCGCCTTCGAAAACGAATCGGAACCAGCCGCCCACGGTCCCCGGGCGCATGTGCGCGCGAATGACGGAAATGGAGTCCGGCCGCGGCGAGTTGTCGGCATGCAGAAACCACAACAGCTCATTGGCCGCCGCTCGCGCGCCGCGGTCCATCTGCTCACCGCGGCAGGCGCGGGACGCAAGGTAGCGGCAGCCCGCCCCTGCGCAAAGCGCCTCGATCTCCGGCTCGCTTCCGCCATCCACGACGATGACCTCCGAAGGCCGCGGATCGAGCCCCGCGAGCGCCTGCAGCATGCGTTCCAGCGCCTGCCGGTCGCGGTATACGGGGATGACGACGGAAACGTCCATCAGGCCAGCCGGTTCCTCGCGATCCAGCGATGCAGCTCGCGCCGCGCCGGCCTCGCGTCGCCGCGCAGCGCCCGGGCCAGGGTCGCCAGGTCCGAACGGCGATCCACGTCGAATCCGCCGGGAATCTCAAGCGCCGGGCGGCCGGTCCTGCGGCAGGCGGCGCTTAATGCATGGGCCAGGCCCGGCGTGCCCCAGGGAAGACGCGCCAGTTGAGGCCAGCCCCGACGCGTGGCCATCATCGTTACGCCGCCGTCGCGGGCGGCCGCCAGCACCGCGTCGTGCGTGGCAAGGCCGGCGATGACGCGCCGGTAGTGCCGCGGCTTGAGCGCCGGCGCATCGCTGCCGATATAGATCCGGCGTGTCAATTGCATGGCGTCGAGCGCCCGGTCCAGCCTTTCCAGCCTCCTGCCCAGGTTGCCTGCGCCCTGCGCAAGCACCGTGACGGGCGCCGGGCGGTCCGGTCGCCTCGCCGGCAAGGAGCGCGCCCAGTCAAGATCGTCGCGATCTTCCGGGACCAGCACGACCGGGCCGCGCCAACCCCGAAGGTCCTCCAGCGCGCAGTCCAGCATCAGCCGGCAGAGCTCCACGACGGCCCGTTCCTCCAGGGATGCCGCCAGACGGCGTTTGCCGTGACGCTCGCGAGGGCGGCGAAACACCAGCGCGAGCGCGCAATCACGCCGCTGTGCTATGCTGGAATTCAGCCTGAATAGACTCATATCCGATGGTAGATCAGTACACTTTCTAGTTCATAATCCACACGCGAGCGAACCGGCCAGGATCATTTGATGCAGTACTCCAATTTTGTCAGGACCTTCAATGCCCACAGCGGCGCGAAGGAGTTGATGGAAGACATGTCGTGCGCCATTCCGGGAGTCGACAAGGTGTATCGGCTGGGCGGCGGCAACCCGGCCATTATTCCCGAAGTCAGGGAAATTTTCCGCGCCGAACTGGCCAAAATCGCCGCCGACTCCGACCGTTTCGACAACATGGCGTCGATCTACTCGGAGCCGCTGGGCGATACCCGGTTCCGCGAAGCGCTGGCCGACATGCTGCGCGAGGAATACGGCTGGCCCCTGACCGCGAAGAATATTGCCCTGGCGCCGGGCAGCCAGCTTTGCTTCTATTACCTCTTCAACCTCTTCGGCGGCGTGGGCCCGGGCGGCAAACGGCGCCGGATCATCATTCCGCTGTGCCCGGAATACATCGGCTACAAGGGATTGCTCTCCGACGATGCGGATGTCGCTTCGCGCCGCTCGATCATCCGCAAGCTCCCCAACCGTCAGTTCAAGTACGGCCTGCGCATGGAAGGGCTGGATGAAGTCGCGGACGTCGGCGCGATCGTCGTATCCAGGCCCACCAATCCCACCGGCAACGTGATTCGCCAGTCGGAACTCGCCCGGCTCGATGAAGTGGCGCGGGAACGGGAGGTGCCGCTGATCGTGGACAACGCCTACGGCTTCCCCTTCCCCGGCATGATCTACGTCAATGAGCGCCCCGAGTGGAACGACAACACCATACTTACGATGAGCCTGTCCAAGATCGGTCTTCCGGCGCTGCGCACGGGGATCGTCGTGGCCAACGAGGAAGTCACGGAAATCATGGGGCGCGTGAACGCGCTTACGCAACTGGCGGTGGGGGCCGCGGGCGCCGCGCTGGTCGCGCCGCTGCTGGAGAACCGCGAACTGCTGCGGATCAGCCGCGAACTGATCATGCCGTTTTACCAGCGCAAGATCCGGGACGCAGTGGGTTTTTGCCATGAAACGCTGACGAACTGCGACTACTACATCCACAAGCCGGAAGGCTCGATGTTCCTGTGGCTGTGGTTCCCGGGGCTGAACGACAACCGGGCCCTCTACCGGCGCCTGCGATCGCGTGGCGTGATGATTCTTTCCGGCCACGAATTCTTCCCCGGCCTGCAAGAGCCCTGGACCCACGAGCGCGAATGCATCCGCGTCAACGTCTGCGGCGATGCGGACTCGGTCTTCGAAGGACTTAGCATCATCGGCGAGGAAGCTTCCCGCCTGCAAGCAAAGGCAGCCTGAGACTTCACTCATGGACACGGGAATGCTGGTATTCCCCGGCCAGGGCGCCCAGTACGCCGGCATGGGGAGCGATCTATACGAGGCCTTCGACGCGGCCCGCAAGGTTTACGACGAGGCCGGCGAGGCGCTCGGCTACGACATGCGGGAACTCAGCTTCAAAGACCCGCAAGGGCAGATCGGGCTGACCCGCTATACGCAGCCGGCGCTGCTGACCCATTCGATCGCCTGCCTGCGGGTGACGGAAGCGCAGTCGGGCGGCGAGTTGACGCCGCAGGCCGCGGCCGGACACAGCCTGGGCGAGTACAGCGCGCTGGTTGCGGCCGGGGCGCTGGCATTCGACGACGCGCTGCGCCTGGTCGGCGAGCGCGGCCGGCTGATGGGCGAATACGGCGAAGGCGGCATGCTGGCGCTTGCCATGGACGCCGAGGAAGCGCGGCAGCTCGCCGACCGGCACTGCTGCCAGGTCGCCGGCCTGAACCTGCCGGCCCAGACGGTCGTGGGCGGCACGCAGGCCGACCTGGAGCAACTTGCCGCCGACCTGGCGGAGAACTATCCGCGCAAGCGGGGAACGCCGCTGGCCACGGAGGGCGCATTCCACACGTATCTCATGGTGACGGCGGCGCGGGAGTTCCGCGACGTGCTCAAGCGCACGGTGTTCCGCGCTCCCCGGTTCCCGGTGCTGTCCAACTACACGGCCCGGCCGCACGATGCGGCGCCGGACGCCGTTCGGACCCGGCTTTTCTTTCAGCTCATCAACCCGGTGAACTGGGTCGGCTGCATGCAGTGGGCGGTCGAGAACGGCGTGTCGTCATTCCTGGAACTGGGTGGCGGGATCGGGCGGGGCGAAACGCCCGCGGAGAAGCGGCCGAACCTGCAGGGCATCCTGAAAAAATACTGCCGCG
This sequence comes from Gammaproteobacteria bacterium, assembly GCA_009838035.1. Taxonomy (NCBI): domain Bacteria; kingdom Pseudomonadati; phylum Pseudomonadota; class Gammaproteobacteria; species Gammaproteobacteria bacterium. The sequence continues at coordinate 331,519 of VXSK01000004.1, read as the reverse complement.
CCGCCGGCCACGAGGCCGAAATCAGCGCCGTCATCAACGCCGACGACGCCTTGGCCCTGAACTAAGCTAGCGGAGGTCGCGCCAGACGCCGGCGGCGGCGCTGAGCCAGGCGACCGCCAGCATAATCCCGCCATAAGGAGTGAGCGGGGCAAAGTCGGGGCCTCCGAGCAGTTTCATGTATATCGTTCCCGAGAACACGGCCATGCCCGCGATCAGCAGCCATCCCGCTACCTTGTAGAACACGATGTCCGGGCTGCGACGCAGCATCAACCCGACGGCCAGCAACCCCAGGGAGTGCGCCACATGCATCTGGTTCGCCCAGTCCCAGGCACGCACCTCCGAGACGGCAGCGCCGGCCTCGAAAAGACCGTGCGTTGCGTAAGCTGCAAGAAAAACGGATGACGCCAGCAGCAGCGTCGCCAACAGCATGAATACCCGCGGCATCAGGACCTCCTCGTTTTCGCCGGCCCCGGCTTATTTCCCGGAGCCAACCCTAGCACGTTCCTCCAGCTCGATCAGCACCCCGAAGCAGTCCTTGGGATGCAGGAACAGCACCGGCAGGCCATGCGCGCCGATGCTGGGCTCGCCGTCGCCCAGTATGCGCACACCCTGCTCGCGCAGCCGGTCACGCGCCGCCAGGACGTCATCGACTTCCAGACAGATGTGGTGCATCCCGCCGGCCGTTGCGCGCTTGAGGAATCCGCTGATCGGCGAATCGTCGCCCAACGGTTCCAGCAGCTCCAGCGTGCCGTTGGGCAATCTGACAAAGACCGTGGTGACGCCATGCTCGGGCAGCGACTTCGGTACCGAAACCTCGGCGCCCAGCACATCGCGATAAAAGGCGGCGGCTTCCTCAACGTCCACCGTGGCCAGCGCCACGTGGTTCAGCCGGCCGATTGCGCCCGATGCATCGCGGTCCGGCGCGCGCTCCCCCTCCTGCCCGGCCTGCGCCGAGTCGGCCAGATCGGCGATCCGGTGCGCGAGCTCATCCAGGCCGGTCCCCTCCAGCGCCGAGCAACTGACCACCGCGTCGTGCCCCGCCGCGGGGATGGAACGCGCGTAGTCGGACGCCGTGGACCGGGCCAGTTGACGCGTTTCGCCGTCGGCCTTGTTTACGACGATCAGGTCGGCCAGTTCCCGAATCCCGCGCTTCATGCCCTGCAACTCGTCCCCGCCGCCGGGCGCCAGCAAGAGGACGAGCACGTCCACCATCCCGGCGACGTCGGTATCCGCCTGTCCCGAGCCGGCCGTTTCAAGCACCACGTAATCGAAGGGACCGCTGCCCAGCACCGTAAGGGCTTCGCGCGTTCGGCCGCCTAGGGCGCCGCTGCCGTCGCCGGTGGGCGAGGGCCGGATGAACACGCCGGCCTTGCGCGCCAGTTCGGCCATCCGGGTCTTGTCCCCCAGGATCGAGCCGCCGGTGCGTGACGAGGTGGGATCGACGGCCAGCACGCACACGCGCTTGCCGGCCTCCACGAAGCGCAGGCCAAGCTGCTCGATCAGCGTGGACTTGCCCGCGCCGGGCGGGCCCGTGATCCCGATTCTCCTGGCCGGGTCGGATGCCGCCTGAAGTCGCTCGATGAGTTCGCTGGCCGCATCCCGGTCAACGCCGCGCTCCGACTCCACCAGGGTCAGCGCGCGCGCCAGGCTGCGGCGATCGCCAGCGAGCACGCCTTCGGCCAGGGTTTCGATTTGCCCGCTCATTCGTACCGCAGTATGAACTGATTGGTCTCCAGGTTGTCGCCGGGACTCACGGCGACTTGCCGGATGCGGCCGTCGCGGGGCGAACGCAGGCTGTTTTCCATTTTCATGGCCTCGATGACCCCGATTTCCTGGCCGGTCTTGACTTCGTCGCCTTCCGCCACCTGCAACTGCGTCAGCACGCCGGGCATCGGCGCGTTGAGCGCGGTGACGCCCAGATGCGCCGGGCGGGCCGCCATGCGACCCTTCAGCCGGGCCGAGCGCGGCGGCAGGTACACGAACTCACGCTTGGCGCCCGCATGCGAGACCGTGACGCGCAGTCCCTCGCGCCGGACGACGAAAAACAATTCGTCCCCGGCCAGGCCGGAAGCCTTCGGAACGCGCACCTTGCACCGCACGACAGGCTCGTAAGGGCGCCAGCCGCTCTCCAGCCGATAAACCCGTCGTCCGAACCTAACGCTCAAACGCCCGTTCTCCCACTTCCTCTTGAGCGGCATCTCCTCGCCATCGGACAGCAGCACGGCCTGCGTCCACTCCTCCGGCATCAGGCGCGCGGCGCGATCCTGGGCCAGGACCGTCACGGCGCCCAGCAACTGCGCCAGCGCGGCCGGGCAATCGGCGCCCGGCCGAAAGCCCTCGGGATATTCCTCGGCGATGAAGGCCGTGGTGAGATCGCCCGCGACGAACCGTGGGTGGCGGGCGAGCGAAGCCAGGAAAAGCACGTTCGTAGCCGGTCCTTCAACGGCGAAATTATCGAGCGCGGCGGCCAGCCGCGAGGCCGCCTGGTCCCGGTCCCGTCCGTAGACCACCAGCTTCGCGACCAGCGAATCGTAGTAAACGGAAGCCTCGTCGCCCTCTTCCACCCCGGCGTCCAGCCGCAGCGCCGGGCCGGCCGCGGGCGGCAGCCAGCGAACCAGCCGGCCTGCCGCGGGCAGAAAGTCCCGTTCGGGGTCTTCGGCGCAGATCCTGGCTTCCATGGACCAGCCGTTGAGTTCGACATCGTCCTGGGTGAAATCCAGCGCTTCCCCCGCGGCAATGCGCAGCATCCACTGCACCAGGTCGATGCCGGCAATCCACTCGGTGATCGGATGCTCCACCTGCAGCCGGGTGTTCATTTCCAGCAGGTGAAAGCTGCCCGACGCGTCAACCACGAACTCGACGGTGCCGGCGGAGCGGTAGCCGATCACCTTCGCCAGTGCAACGGCGGCCTCGCCCATCTCCGAGCGCATTTCCGGCGTCACGAACGGCGAAGGCGCCTCCTCGATGACTTTCTGATAGCGGCGCTGGATCGAGCACTCGCGCTCTCCAAGATGCACCACCGAACCGTGGCCGTCGGCCAGAACCTGAACTTCGATATGGCGCGGGCGCTCCAGGTATTTCTCCACGAATACGCGCCCGTCGGCGAACGCCGCCTCGGCTTCCCGAACGGCCTGCTCGTATCCCGCCCGGCACTCGGCTTCGTCGCGCGCGATCCGCATGCCGCGCCCGCCGCCACCGGCCTGGGCCTTCAGCAATACCGGGTAGCCGATATCCGCGGCCGCCTCGGCCGCGGCATCGGCGCTTTCCATAGCCTCGGGGCGGCCGGGAATCACGGGAACGCCGGCTGCGGCGGCGATGCGCTTGGCCTCCAGCTTGTCCCCCATAAGCCGGATCGCTTCCGCCGGAGGTCCGACGAAGGCAATGCCGGCTTCCTCCACCGCCGCGGCGAAACGGGCATTTTCGGAAAGAAACCCGTAGCCGGGGTGCAGGGCGTCCGCGCCCGACTGTTTGCAGGCCCCAATGATTTTTTCCACGTCGAGATAGCTCTCGGCCGCGGTCAGGCCCCCTATGCGGACGGCCTCGTCGGCCGTGCGCGTGTGGAGGGCCTCGGAATCGGCGTCGGAACAGACGGCCACGGTTCGGATGCCGAGTGCCCGCGCGCCCCGCATGATGCGGCAGGCGATCTCACCGCGGTTGGCGATCAGCAGCTTCTTCAAAGGGGGATGTTGCCGTGTTTGCGCCAGGGGTCCCTGATGCGCTTGTTGCGCAGCATGGCGAAGGAACGGCAAAGGTGCGCGCGGGTCACGCGCGGCTCGATCACGTCATCGATGTAGCCGCGTCCGGCTGCAACGTACGGGTGCGCGAACTTGCGCCGGTATTCCTCGGTGCGGGCGGCGATCTTCTCCGCGTCGCCGATGTCCTTGCGGAAGATGATCTCCACCGCTCCCTGCGGTCCCATCACGGCGATCTCGGCGCTGGGCCAGGCGAAATTCACGTCGCCGCGCAGGTGCTTGGATGACATCACGTCGTAGGCGCCGCCGTAGGCCTTGCGCGTGATCACGGTCACCTTGGGCACGGTGGCCTCGGCGTAGGCATAGAGCAGCTTGGCGCCGTGGCGGATGATGCCGCCGTATTCCTGCTGCGATCCGGGCATGAAGCCCGGCACGTCCACGAGCGTCAGCAGCGGAATCGAAAAAGCGTCGCAGAAGCGAACGAATCGCGCGCCCTTGACGGAGGCTTCGATGTCCAGACATCCGGCCAGAACCGCGGGCTGATTGGCCACCACTCCCACCGTTTCTCCGGCGATGCGCACGAAGCCGACCACGATGTTGCGCGCGTAATCGGGCTGCAGCTCAAAGAATTCGCTCTCGTCCGCTACCTTGTAAATCAGTTCCTTGATGTCGTACGGCTTGGCCGGATCGGTGGGTACCAGGCTGTTGAGCGAAGGCTCGGCCCGGTCCTCGGGATCGTCGGTGGGACGCGCCGGGGCCCGCTCGCGGTTGCTTGCCGGCAGGTAACCCATCAGCAGGCGCGCCATGCGCAGGGTCTCCACGTCGTCGTCGAACGCCCGGTCGGCAACGCCGGAGCGGGAATTGTGCGTGTCCGCCCCGCCCAGCTCCTCGGCGGTGATTTCCTCCGCCGTGACCGTCCTCACCACGTCCGGCCCGGTCACGAACATGTACGAAGTGCCGCGCACCATGAAGATGAAATCGGTGATGGCCGGCGAATACACGGCGCCGCCGGCGCAGGGTCCCATCACCAGCGAGACTTGAGGGACCACGCCCGAAGCCAGCACGTTGCGCTGAAAAACGTCGGCATAGCCGCCCAGCGAGGCCACGCCCTCCTGGATACGAGCGCCGCCGGAGTCGTTCAGTCCGATGATCGGCGCCCCCACCTTGATGGCCTGCTCCATGACCTTGCAGATCTTGCGGGCATTGGTCTCCGACAGCGAGCCGCCGAAGACGGTGAAATCCTGGCTGAACACGAACACGAGGCGGCCATTGATGTGGCCATGCCCGGATATCACCCCGTCGCCGGGGATGCGTTGCTTGTCCATGCCGAAATCGCTGCTGCGGTGCTCCACGAAGGCGTCCCACTCGTCGAAGCTGTCGGCATCGAGCAGCACCTCCAGGCGCTCGCGCGCCGTCAGCTTGCCGCGTTCATGCTGCCGCTTGACCCGCGCCTCGCCGCCCCCGGCGCGCGAGGCCGCGCGCATCTCCTCCAGCCGCTGGAGCATTCGGGCACGCTCACTCACTCTCCGTCTCCCTCCAGCAGCGCCAGCATGTCCCTTGCGGCTGCCGTAATGTTGGCGCCGGGCTCGAATATCAGCGCCACCCCCGCTTCCTCCAGCAGCTTGCGGTCCTGCCTGGGAATGATTCCGCCGATCACGACCCGCACATCATCCGCGCCCTCGGCGCGCAGCGCCTCGATCATGCGCGGCGCCAGCTCCCGGTGCCCCGCCGCCTGCGAGGAAATGCCCACCAGGTGGACGTCGTTCTCCACCGCTTGCCGGGCAACCTCACCGGGCGTCTGAAACAGCGGCCCGATGTCCACGTCGAAGCCCAGGTCGGCCAGCGCCGATGCGACGACCCGGGCGCCCCGGTCATGCCCGTCCTGGCCGAGCTTGGCCACCAGGATCCTGGGCCGGCGTCCTTCCCGTTTCCCGAACTCGCGCACGCGCTTCTGGAGAGCGGCGAATTCCTCATCGCCTTCATAGGCCTGCGAATACACCCCGCTCACCGTCTGCGATACGGCCCGGTGCCGGCCGAACACCTCTTCCATCGTAAGCGAGATCTCCCCGACGGTGGCCCGCCTACGGGTTGCTTCCAGCGCAGGAGCAACGAGTTCGGTCCCTTCCCGCGAAGCCGCCTCGCGCAGCCCTGCAAGCGCAGTCCGGCAGGCCTGCTCGTCGCGCTGCGACCGGACCTCGGCGATCCGCCGCAACTGGCTTTCCCGGACCTTGCGGTTATCGATATCAAGCAGTTCAACCTCGGCTTCGTCGGCAACCCGGTAGCGGTTCACCCCTACCACCACATCCTCGCCACGCTCCATCCGGGCCTGGCGGCGCGCGGCCGCCTCCTCGATGCGCAGCTTGGGCACCCCGGCCTCGATCGCGCGCGTCATGCCGCCCAGGTCCTCGACTTCGCGGATCAGTTCGCGGGCTCCCGCCGCCAGGGAGGCGGTCAGGCTCTCCACATAGTACGAACCTCCCAGCGGGTCCGCAACGCGGGTGACGCCGGTTTCCTCGCGCAGGACGAGCTGCGTGTTGCGCGCGATGTGCGCCGAATGATCGCTCGGCAAAGCCAGGGCCTCGTCGAAGCTGTTGGTGTGCAGCGACTGCGTGCCGCCCAGCACCGCCGCCAGAGCCTCGACCGTCGTGCGAATCACGTTGTTGTACGGATCCTGGCTGGTCAGGCTCACGCCGGAAGTCTGACAGTGCGTACGCAGCATCAGCGAGCGGGGATTTCCCGGCGCGAACCGCTCCTGCATCAGCTCCGCCCAAAGCAGCCGCGCGGCCCGCAGCTTGGCCGCCTCCATGAAGAAATTCATGCCGATGCCGAAGAAGAAACTCAGCCGCGGAGCGAACTCGTCCACGTCGAGACCGGCGTTCATGGCCGCGCGGACGTACTCCAGGCCGTCGGCCAGCGTATAGCCCAGTTCCTGAACCGCCGTGGCGCCCGCTTCCAGCATGTGGTAGCCGGAAATCGATATGGGATTGAAGCGCGGCATGTTGCGGACGCTGAACGCGATGATGTCGCCCACGATCCGCATGGACGGGCCCGGCGGATAGATGTAGGTATTGCGGACCATGAACTCCTTGAGAATGTCGTTCTGCATGGTCCCCGACAGGTCCTTGAGACGTGCCCCCTGCTCTTCCGCCGCGACGATGTACATGGCCATGACCGGCAGCACCGCCCCGTTCATGGTCATGGACACCGACATGTCCTTGAGCGAAATGCCGTCGAACAGGCGCTTCATGTCCTCGACGGTATCGATGGCCACCCCGGCCTTGCCCACGTCGCCCAGGGCGCGCGGATGGTCCGAGTCGTAACCGCGGTGCGTCGGCAGATCGAAGGCGACGCTCAGGCCCGTCTGGCCGGCGGCAATATTGCGCCGGTAGAATGCGTTGGATTCCTCGGCGGTGGAAAAGCCCGCGTACTGGCGAACGGTCCAGGGCCGGCCGGCATACATGGTGGCGCGCGGCCCGCGCACGTATGGCGGCGCGCCGGGCAGACTGCGGATGTGTTGAAAGCCCTCAAGATCCTTGATCGTGTACAGCGGCTTGACCGGGATCCCTTCCGGCGTGTCCCAGATCAGGCCCGCGGCGTCGGCGCCCTTGAGCTCCTTTCGGGCCCGGGCCGCCCAGTCCGGCGGCAAGCTGGAGAGTGATCCGTTCGCTTCGCGCTTTTTCATTGGGAAATAAGGAGTTTTGAATCTGCGCAAAAACGGGCAGTATAGCCCGCATGCGCCTTGCAATCATCGGAGTGGGCGGCGTCGGCGGCAGCCTCGGAGCGGCTCTTTTACGGGCCGGCCACGACGTTCTGTTCATCGCCCGCGGCGACAACGCCCGCGCCCTTGCCGAGCGCGGGCTCACCGTGAAGCACGAGCGTTTACCGTTTTACGCCGAGGGTATCAACGTGACGTCGAATCCCGACGGGCAGGCGCCCGCCGAGGCGGTTCTGCTTTGCATGAAGCGCTACGACCTGGTCGACGCGATCGAAACTCATGCCGGATGGCTCGCGTCCTGCGGCAGCGTCGTCACGCTGCAGAACGGGCTGGACGCGCAGGAAACCGCAGCGGCGCTGTTGCCAACGGACAGGGTATTGGGCGGGACCGTGCAGGTCGTCGCCAAGCTGCTGGAACCCGGCGTGATCCTGCGCGAAGGCGAAACGCTACAGCTCAATCTCGCCGAACCCTCGGGCGAAATGAGCGAACGGCTGCGAAGCCTGGAGCACGCGCTGGCGCCCACGGGCATCGCTGGCGAAGTTCACCGCAACATGGAAACCATGCTGTGGCTTAAATTCCTGATGGTGGCATGCTCCAGCTCGATAAACGTGGCGATGCGCAGCGGCTTCGACGCGATGGCAAGCAACCCTGCGATGCCGTGGCTGCTGGAGATCGCCATGCAGGAGGCGCTGGCCGTGGCGCGCGCACTTGCAGTTCCTCTGCCGCATGACATCGAGGCGCAAACGCGCGCCACCCTGAGGAACGTGTTCGCTCACGGAGGCAAGGCCTCGCTGCTGACTGATCTCGAGCGTGGCCGTCCGCTGGAGATCGAGTGGCTGTCCGGGGCGATCCACCGCATGGGCGAGCAAACCGGGGTTTCCACGCCCCTCCACACCGCCATCTATAACGAGCTGTTGCCGCTTGCCGATGGTGTCTGAAGCGCCGGTACACTAGCCGGGCTTGTGATTGACGGGGCGGAGGAATGAGGAAGCTGTCGTACTGGGGCGAGAACATCCGCTTGATCGCGATCCTGCTGGCGGTCTGGTTCGCCATATCGTTCGGCTGCGGCGTGCTGCTGGTGGACGTGCTCAACCGGTTCACGCTGGGCGGCTTCAAGCTGGGCTTCTGGTTCGCGCAGCAGGGCAGCATGTACGGCTTCCTCGTGCTGATCTTCGTCTACGTCATCCTGATGGGGCGCATCGACAAGAAGCACCGGGTGAGCGAAGACTGATGGACCTGCAGACGCTCACCTACATCGTCGTCGGGCTGTCTTTCGCGCTGTACATCGGTATCGCGTTCTGGTCGAAGGCGCGCAGCACCGGCGATTTCTACGTGGCCGGCAAGCACGTGCATCCGGTGGCCAACGGCATGGCCACGGCGGCCGACTGGATGTCGGCGGCTTCGTTCATATCGCTGGCCGGACTGATTGCGTACCTGGGCTATGACAGCTCCGTGTACCTCATGGGCTGGACCGGCGGTTACGTGCTGCTTGCGCTGCTGTTGGCGCCCTACCTGCGCCGTTTCGGCAAGTTCACCGTGCCGGAATTTATCGGAGAGCGCTATTACTCCGACGCCGCCCGCGTGGTAGCCGTAATCTGCCTGATCGTGATCTCGTTTACCTACGTAGCGGGGCAGATGCGCGGCGTGGGCATCGTGTTTTCGCGGTTTCTGAACGTGGACATCAGCGTCGGGCTGGCCGTGGGCATGGGCGTGGTGTTCCTGTACGCCGTGCTGGGTGGGATGAAGGGCATCACCTATACGCAGGTTGCGCAATACTGCGTGCTGATCTTCGCCTACACGGTACCGGCCGTATTCATTTCGCTGCAGGTGACGGGCGTGGCCGTGCCGCAGGTCGCGTTCGGCAGCGATGTCGTTAACGGCGGAGCAAGCCTGCTGACCACGCTGGACCGCATCGTCACGGACCTCGGCTTTACGGCCTTTACCGCCGGCTCGAAGAGTACCGTGGACATATTCTTTATCACGCTTGCGCTGATGATCGGCACGGCGGGACTGCCGCACGTGCTGGTGCGCTTTTTCACCGTGCCCAAGGTGCGCCATGCGCGGGTCTCGGCCGGCTATGCCCTGCTTTTCATCGCGATCCTCTACACCACCGCACCGGCGGTGGGCGCGCTGGCACGCCTCAACCTCACGACCACCATCCAGACGGGTCCGGTATTCGAGGAGACCGCGAACCTGCGCTATGAGGAACGCCCCGGCTGGTTCCGCACCTGGGAAGATACGGGACTGCTGCGCTTCGAGGACCTGAACGGCGACGGACGCATCCAGTATTACAACGACGCCAACCCGGAGTTCGCCGCACGCGCCGAGGCGCAGGGCTGGCGCGGCAACGAGCTGACGGTGGACCGGGACATCATCGTGCTCGCCAACCCCGAAATCGCCGGGCTGCCGAACTGGGTCATCGCCCTGGTGGCGGCCGGCGGCATCGCCGCGGCGCTGTCCACGGCCGCGGGCCTGCTGCTGGTCATATCGGCCGCGGTATCGCACGACCTGATCAAGAGCGTGTTCGCGCGAAACATTTCGGAACGCGCCGAACTTCGCGCGGGCCGGATCAGCGCCGGCGTCGCCGTGCTGCTGGCCGGCTACCTGGGCTTCAACCCGCCGGGGTTCGTGGCCGAAGTGGTGGCCCTGGCCTTCGGCCTGGCCGCCGCATCACTGTTCCCGGCCATCCTGCTCGGCATCCTTTCGCTGCGCGTGAACAAGCAGGGAGCCGTTGCCGGCATGCTGTCCGGACTGATCTTCACGATGGGCTACATCATCTGGTTCAAGGGCGTTTTCGTCGAGCCGCTCGCCGCCAACGTCCCCGAAAACTGGCTGTTCGGCATTTCCCCCGAAGGCATCGGCGCCGTAGGCGCAGCGATCAACCTGGCCGTCACCCTTGCGGTCAGCGCCCTGACCCCGGCGCCCCCGGCGCCCGTCCAGGCACTGGTACGCCGCATCCGCGTACCCTCAGGCAGCGGCAGCTAAGCGCGCGCCAGCCAAAGCCCTTCGTTCGCCCCACTCCTCGTGGGAGCGTTGGAGCAGGGACAGCGAGAATCGAGCCAGGATGGCGTCTCCAACGAGGAGTGGGGCGAACGAAGGGGGAGGAAGCACGAAAAGACTCCCCGCTACCACCTCCAGTCGAACATCAGCCACGCCTTGGTCGTATCGGTGGCGTAATCGTCCGCGGAATAGCGGGCAATCTTGAATAAAAGCCCCAGGTTGTCCCGCAGAGGATAGGTAACCGAGAGCCCGATCTCGCTGCCGTAGTTATCCAGCAACGGCCGGCCCGACACCGCATCGAGCAGCGTAACGTCCGACCGGAAATCGTGATATACGCCCGTGACGGTCGCCTCTCCCACCTTGCCGGATACGCTCACCCACGCATCGTGCAGACCCGTGGCGGGAGCGATGAGGAACTTGTCGGTCCAACCCTGGAACTTGTGGAGCGTTGCCGCAGGAAAGCGCAGGGAAGCCAGGTGGCGATTGGAACCGAGGTCCACCATCAGGCCGCCGAATCGCGTGGCGGCGAACTTTTCGGGGTCATCGGTTGAGCCGGTATCGCTGCCAAACACTTCGTACGCCGCGGTAATGCTGATACCGCCCAGTTTGAGGTCGCCCTGCAACAGGTAGTGGGTGGCTTCGTAGGACAGGGGGTTGTCGCCATGGTCGCTCTGGTTGGAGAGCATGGCGGTAACGGTCAGCTGGTTGAAGACTCCCTGATATTCGGCCCCGTAGGTCGCGTTGGAATTGCCGGGACCGTTGTCGTTCTCGAGGTCCCACAAATACGCATATCCGGCGATCGTATGGCCCGGCCAGGCCGCAATAGTTGCGCGGAAGGCGTGGGAATTCCCGTACCAGTCGCCCGGCTGGGCACCGTCGCCGGGACCGAAAATCCGGTTGATGTTGTGAATAAAGGCATAGTCAATGTCGAGAGCGCCCACATTCGTCTGCAACCGCAGGCCGTCGTAGGTCTGCTCGTTCTGCCGGTAGGCCACGCCGCCGATAAACCGTTGCGACCCGTGATTGATTCGCTGGCGGCCCAGGGTAACGGTGAAATCCTCTTCCTTGAACTTCACGAACGCCTGGTTCAGATCAAACCCGTCGGGGTCGGCCACTACCGGGTATCGCGTCTTGCCGTTGGTGGTCGAGTTGAAGTCCTCGATGCCCAGAATCAGCGAGTAGTCCGTCTCGATCCCGAAGGACAACGAGTCGGATTCGGCCGAATTCCAGGTCAGGCGCGCGCGGGCCGTCGAAGCGGCCGCGTCCTCGTCGATTCCGTCCTGGGAAACGGTCTCCAGGCGATAGCGAAATCCCAGCGAGGTCTTGCCGCCGGCCACCGCTTCGCCAATGTCGACAGCCTGCGCTGCCGGCGCAATCAGGGCCGCCAGAAGGGGCAGTAGCGCCATGGAGCGGAGTGCCGGGCGGCGGGAAGTCCCTGCCTCCCCTGATCTCACGCGCGCCCCGGCGTGTTTCGATAATGCAGCCCGCATAGGTCACCAAGAATCTTGCGACTGTTGGCTGCGAAGTGTACAGCCTATTGGCCGCAGGGACACGCGAGCGGCAAAAACGCAGCAACTACTCCGCGATGCGATCCAGTTGTCCGCGCAGCAATTCCCGAATCGCATCATGACAAGCAATTAGAAAATGTCGTAGGTCTTGCGGATCTCCAGGTGAATGATGCGTCCTTTCGGATCCACGCGGCGCGGGTCCCATGGCGCCGAGAAACCGTCGAAGAACGGAAACTCCTTGTTGGTGATGTTCCTTGCACCCGCATACACCTTCCAGCCGCTGTCGCCGAACTCATAGCTGCCGGTCAGATCAAACGTCAAGTAGTTTTCGACCCGCTCCTGCGGCGAGAATCTCGCTCCCGCGTAGCTGCTCGAATAGTTACCGGTCAGGTTCAGGGTCGCATTCCCTTGTGCCCAGTTGATGTAGCCATACCCCTTCCAGCGCTCCGGCCCTGCCGGAGTGCCATGCAGGTTATTGGGATCCGCGCCGGGGGCCGCGATATCCTGAAGCTTTGCATTGAAGGTCGCGTCCGCGCCCACAGTGAACTCCCCCCACCGGTCGGTATCGAACCGATACCGCACCGAAGCGTCCAGGTACTCGCTGAAACGCTGGGCAAGATTCACGGTAAACAGGTTTACACGCGCGATATTTCCCTGCGCGTCCCGGATGACGGCATTGGGAATCTGGAAGAACAGTTCCGGATTGTCGAAAGCCAGCGTGAAGCCCGAACCGAACTTGTCGGCAAACTCGGTATCGAACCAGGTAATCTTTACGGACAATCCTTCCAGCATTCCGCCCGGTGCCCAGTCGAACCCCACGGCCAGGGTTTCGGAAATCTCCGGATCAAGGTCCGGATTGCCGGTGAAGTACGCGTTCGGGAACTGAAGACCGAGTTGTGGATTCTCGGGATCGACCAGGGCGAGCCAGTTGAACGGTCCGTTTTCGACCCCGAACAGGCGTGATGACTGCGGGGGGACAAACGACTCACCCCACGAAGCGCGAACTTTCAGTTCGGATACGGGGTACCAGGCCAACTCTACTTTCGGCGAAACCCGATCAAACTTCTTTTCGGTATAGGGCGATCCCGGCCCTCCGAACGGACCGGAAAAGGAATACTCATCACTGCGTAACGCCATCTTCATGCCCAGAGAATGAACGCCGGCCATGCGATTGTCGTCGCCAATCAGCGGGATGCCCACTTCACCAAAGTAGGAAAAGATCTCGCGTTCCGGGTCGGTTACGGAGAAAATCGTACTGCGCGACTGATCGGCGGAATAGTCCAGCGTTTCCGTGCGGTTTTCGACTCCGAGCGCGATCCGCACGTCCCCGCCCGGCAGCTTGAACAGACTGCCGTCGGTGGTCAGGTTGTAGTCGTCCTGGCGGGAGAAATTCCAGTTGGCGTTTGCCGGGCCGTCGATGCCGATAAGCGGTTTTACCAGACCCTCCACCGCTGCCGGGCTTTGCCCTGTGCCGTTGCCGAACGGATTGATTACCTGCTCGATAGGCAGCGGGTTGCCGGCGGAATCCACCCCGGCGATGCGCTCCGCCAGAAGGTCCGAGTCTATGTTGTAGTACAGGTACCACGATTCTTCCTTGCCGCGGCTGGTGGAAAAGTCGGCGATCCAGTCCCGAAAAGGCAGTTCCGCGCGAAATCCAAGCGTGACCCGGCGATTGTTCTGATCGCTGTCGTTACTGACGGGGTCCATCAGGCCCGCGGCGTATTCCGCCGCAAACGAATAGGCAACAACCGTCTGAAAGAAAGGATGCGGCGGGATGTCGTTGTAAGGATTCGTGGAAGGAACCGCGCCCAAATACCTCTCGGCGCCGCGATGCGCCCAGGAGTCGGAAAAATCAAAGGTGAATTCTCCGAACAACTCCAGCGAACCGTCCAGGAATTCCTGCGTTACCGTCAGGTGTCCGGATGTGCGTTCGCTGTGCGAGGTGTTCTCGCTGGTACCCATCGCGGCCGAGTCCCAGGGCACGAGGTTGGCAGGCGAAAGCTTGGAGAAGACTCCGCTGGTGCCATCGTCGCCTTGCGGCAAGGCGCCGAGGGGAGCGATCAGGATATTGTAAAAGCCCAGTGGAATGCCGTATCCCACAACGCCGGGCTGGCCGTAATAGAAGATCCCGCCCGGCTGCAGCCGGTTATCCCTGCCTCCACGGCTGCTGTAATCCGAGGTCGTGTAGCCGGCCTTGTAATTGTCGATCGCCTCATTCTCCGAGTAACTGAGGGAGAGTGTTGCGCGTCCTCCGTCCCAGTTCGTGGACAGGTTTTGCTCAATGCGCCTGACGTCGCCTTCATTGGCGGCCATGTCGTAGCGCAGCATGGTTTCTCCGCCCTGATAGTCGTCGCGCAGGATGAAGTTCACCACGCCGGCTTGGGCGTCGGCGCCGTAGATGGCCGAGGCGCCGTCCGTCAGGACCTCCACTCGCTCAATATGGCGCTGAACGGCAGCCCATTGATGTTCACCGCTCCGTTCCCGAAGCTGGACGCCTGAGGCCAGCGGCGTCCATTGACCAGCACCAGCGTGGACTGCTCGCCGAAACCCCGCAGGTTGACCATGGATTGACCCATCGCATCCACCGAGTTGATTGAGTTGTCACGCGCGGCGCCCGCGTTGACCTCGCTGAAGTTTTGCGGCAGCGAGCGAATCACGTCTTCCACCGAACCCAGTCCGCGCAGGTTGATTTCTTCGCGGGTCAGAACGAACACGGGGGCGCCGCTCAGGGTGTCGCGCAACCGGGATCCGGTTACGGTTTGCTGCGCAAGCTCCAACGGCTCCTCATCTTCATCGGCAGGGGCTTGCTCGGCCCCATCGGGTTGTGCAGCCTGCTCCACAACCTGGACCACCACCATGTTTTCCGAGGCGTGCTGGTATTTCAGGCCGGTATCGGTCACAAGGGCCGCCAGCGCGTCTTCGAACCGATACTCGCCCTTCAGGCCCTCCACGTCGACGCGGGCGCCGGCCCCCTCCTCCAGCATGATGTGCACGCCGGAGGACTGCGCCAGCGTCATCAATGCCGAACCGGCTTTCTGCGGCTCGATATCGAGCGTCAGCACCTCTTCGGATTGCGCCCACGCACGGACCGCTCCCACCGTAAGCACGGCCAACAGCAGGATGGTCAATGCGCTTGGGGTCTGGTATTGCAATCGACTCTTCATCGTCTTTTCCTCTTGAATGGTTTCCTCGCCCTATGGCTCGGGCGTACCGCGAATCACGATCCGGTCGTAATAGCGAGTGACTTCGATCGGCAGCAGCATTTCGAGTCCGTCCAGCACGGAATCGATCTCCTGAATGCTCGCCGTGGTGTACACGCTCAAGTGCCGGACCGCGGCGTCTTCAATCCGGATCTCCTTGCGCGAATAGCGGTTCAACTCCTCGATGACCTATTCCAGCGGCTCCCGGTAGAACATAAGCGTTCCGCTGCGCCAATCGTGGTATCGATCCATGGAAGCCGGTCGATACCCCTTCAGCCGGTTGTAGTTTACGTTAAATTCACCCAACCAGGCGTTTCCGCCCCGGTCTCTCGCGCGAAGAAATGTGGACGATAGCGTAGAAAACGCCCCAACCAGGACTCCTGCGTCCGCCGCCTGCCGCGTGCCGAACCCCCGGTAGCTGCCGAGACTCGCGGGTGGCGGCCAGGCAGTGCTTGCGGCTATTGAGTGATGCGATCCAGTTGTCCGCGCAGCAATTCCCGGAAGTTTGCGACGCCTTCCTTGCCCTCGAGACCGTCCAGCGCCGCCTGCAGGAGTTCCCGTGCCTGTTCCGTTTGATCGGCCGCGATCAGTTGTATCGAGTAACTGAAGGCAGTGCTCCAATCGTCGGGCGCCAGTTCGTACGCCTCGCGCGTGTAGGCCAGCAACAGCGCCTTGTGATGCGGCTCCGGCGACCGGCCAAGCCAGTGACTTGCCATTCGCAGGGCCCGGACCCTGTCCGAGCCGGATTGGGCAAGCGTTTCTTCGATATACGCGAGCAGGTCGTCCCAGTGTCCGGCGGCTGCGAGGTATTCGCCCCGAAACTGAGGGGCCATCGAGTCGTGGAGGAGTTCGCTGTCCGGCTCGAGTTTCGCAATGTAGTCGGCGGCGCGTTTCAGCGACCCGCTCAAGTCCCCCAGATAGGCGAGATACTGCTCGTCGCCCTGCTGCGCCGATTCCTGCGCGGCGTAGAAATTGATTTCCAGCACCAGCCGGGCCAGCGCAATCTCCGCCGCCACGTCGAGAAAGGCGTCGTAGTTGTCGATGACGTATTCCACCAGCGCATCGCCGCGCGGCTTCTTTTCCTTGTAGCAGGCAATGAGCGCAAAGTCGCGCGGATTGATCAGTTCGGAGAAATCCCGGGACGAAAAATACTCGTCCGCGGCATTCTCGAGCGCGGTCTTGCGCTGGTAGCGCTGCATGACGTCGCCCTCGAACAGCGCCAGTTCAACCTGCGCGTCCCACAGGTAGGCCTGAACGAATTCCGGATCGCGCTCGCCCTGCTCGTAGCGGGCCTCAAGCTCGGCAAATCCGGAATCGAGACCGCCGGTCAATTGCTCCGCAACCTGCACGAACAGGCTCGCCGGAAGTGCGCCCAGGGCGCGGCCTACCACGGATCCGTCGGGATTCAGGTAGAGGTAGGTGGGGTAGGCCCCGACGTCGTAGCGCTCGGAAATGGCCGGCCCGTTGATCGACTCGTCCTCCGCATCGAGCTTCAGGTTGATGAAGTTCGCGTTGTAGTGCTCGCCTACGTCGTCGCGCGGGAAAACCACCGCGTCCATGACCTTGCATGGGCCGCACCAGGTCGCATACACGTCCACGAAGACATGCTTGTCTTCTTCTTCGGCGCGGGCCAGCGCCTCTTCGAAACCGCCCTCGAAGAACTCGATGCCGCCCGCCAGGGCCATGGTCGGCCCCAGGCACCCCAGCACGGCCGCGCAGATTCCTTTCATTTGTCTAGTGCGGAATAGCAACATGGCAACCATCTAGAAAAGATCATAGCTCTTGCGGACCTCCAGGTGAACGACGCGTCCGCGCAGATCCACGCGGCGCGGGTCCCAGGGCGTAGAGGAGTCAAAGAACGGGAACTCCTTGTTGGTGATGTTTCGGGCGCCCGCATAAACCTTCCAGCCGCTGTCGCCGAACTCGTAACTGCCGGTCAGATCGAATGTCAGGTAGTTTTCGACCCGCTCCTGCGGCGAAAACGTCAGGCCTTCATAGCTGCTGGAGTAGTTCGCGGTCAGGTTAAGGGTCGCATTACCCTGCGCCCAGTTGATGTACCCGTATCCCTTCCAGCGTTCCGGACCGCCCGGCGTGCCGTGCAGGTCGGTGGGCTCCGCGCCGGGGGTGGCGACATCCTGGAGTTGTGCATTCAAGGTCGCGTTCGCGCCAACCGTGTAATACCCCCATCGTGCGGTGTCGAACTGGTATCGCAACGAGACATCCAGGTACTCGCTGTATCGCTCGGCCAGGTTGACGGTAAACAGGTTCAGGCGTTCGATATTGCCCTGGGCATCCCGGAATACTGTGCCGGGAATCCCGAAGAGCTGTTCCGGGTTGTTGAACGCCAGCAAGGTCCCCGATCCGAACTTGTCGCTGAACTCCGTGTCGAACCAAGCGATCTTGACGGACAGGCCGTCCAGCATCCCACTGGGCGTCCACTCGAATCCCACGCTCAGCGTTTCGGATATCTCCGGCTCCAAGTCCGGATTGCCCGTGAAATACGTGTTTGGAATCTGGAGGCCGCGGTCCGGGTTCTCCGGATCGATCAGGCGAACAAAGGAAAAGGGTCCGTTTTCCCTGCGAAAGAGGTTATTTGAAGTAGGCGGCACAAAGGACTCGCCCCATGTCAGTCCGATCTTCAGCTCGGACACGGGATACCAGGCCAGCTCAATCTTCGGCGAAACGCGATCGAACGTCTTTTCCGAAAGAGGAGAGCCGGGCCCTCCGAAAGGACCGGAGAAGGAATACTCATCGCTGCGCAGCGCCATCTTGAGGCCCAGGGAATCGATACCTGTCATGCGATTGGCCGCGCCGATCAGCGGCACGCCCAACTCGGCGAAGAAGGAGGTGACGTCGCGTTCCGGATCCGGCACGGTAATGATCGCGCCGCGGGACTGGTCGTCGGAATAATCCAGTTGCTCGGTCCGGGACTCTGCGCCAATGGCCAATTGAACGTCGCCTCCCGGAAGGCTGAAAACAGTGCCGTTCAGGGAAAGAACAAGGTCGTCCTGGCGGGAATAATTCCAGTTGGCGTCCGCCGGGCCTTCGATGTCAAGAAGCGGCTTGACCAGGTCCTGCACCGCCGCGGGGCTTTGGGCCGTGCCGTTGCCGAAGGGATTGATGACTTGCTCGATCGGAAGCGGATTTCCCGCGGAGTCCACGCCGGCGATCCGCTCCGCCAGCAGGTCCGGGTCGATGTTGTAGTAGAGGTACCACGATTCTTCCTTGCCGCGGCTTGCCGAGAAATCCGCAACCCAGTCGCGAAACGGAAGCTCCGCACGAAATCCCAGGGTCAGCCGGCGATTGTTCTGATCGCTGTCGTTGCTGACGGGGTCCATGATGCCCGCGGCGACCTCGCCCGCAAACGAATAGGCAACGACCGTTGGGAAAAAGGGATGCGGAGGTATGTCGTTGTAGGGATTGCTGGCCGGCACGGCCCCCGCGTACCATTCCGAACCGCGATGTGCCCAGGAGTCCGAATAGGAGAAGGTGAATTCACCGAACAACTCCACCGAGCCGTTCAGGACTTCCTGGTTCACCATCAGGTGCCCGGGGGTGTTTTCGTTATGCGAGGTGTTCTCCGCGGCGCTCGTCGCGGCATTGTCCCAGGGAACGAGATTGGCAGGCGAAAGCCTGGAGAAGACCCCGTTGGTGCCGTCATCCCCTTGGGGCAACGCGCCGAGTGGGACGATAACGATGTTGAAGAAGCCCCTTGGGATTCCGTACCCCACTACCCCCGGCTGGCCGAGATGGAAGAAGCTGCCCGGCTGATTTCGGTTGTCCCTGCCTCCCCGGCCGCTAAAATCGGAAGATGTGAATCCCGCCTTGGGGTTGTCGATCGCGGCGTTTTCTGAATAACTGACGGAAAGGTTTGCGCGGCCGCCAGTCCAGCCCACGGACAGGTTCTGCGACAGGCGCCTGACGTCGCCCTCGTGGGCGCCCATATCGTAACGAACGGAGGTTTCTCCGCCTTCGTAGTCGTCGCGCAGGATGAAGTTCACCACGCCGGCCTGGGCGTCGGCGCCGTAGATCGCGGAAGCGCCGTCCGTGAGAACCTCCACCCGATCGATGGCGCTGAACGGCAGCCCGTTGATGTTCACCCCTCCGTTCCCGAAGCTGGACGCCTGGGGCCAGCGCCGTCCATTGACCAGCACCAGCGTGGCCTGCTCGCCGAATCCCCGCAGGTTGACCATCGATTGGCCCATGGCGTCCACCGAGTTGATCGAATTGTCGCGCGCGGCCCCGGCATTGACGTCGCTGAAGTTCTGCGACAGCGAGCGAACCACGTCTTCCACTGAGCCCAGTCCGCGTCGATCGATTTCCTCGCGCGTCAGCACGAACACCGGTGCGCCGCTCAGCGTATCGCGCAACCGGGATCCGGTTACCACCTGTGCCGCAAGTTCCATGGGCTGCTCATCGTCTTCGTCAGCGTCCTGCTCGGCCGCACCCGGTTGCTCAGCCTGGTCCACGACCTGGACCACTACCATTCTTTCCGAGGCGAACTGGTATTCCAGGCCGGTGTCCGTCAATAGGGCCGCCAATGCATCTTCGAACCGATAATCGCCCTGCAGCCCCTCCACATCGACCTTCTCCCCAGCTCCCTCCGAGAGCACGATCTGCATGCCGGACAACTCGGCCAGTGTTACCAGCGCCGAACCCGCACTCTGCGGTTCGATATCGAGCGACAGCACTTCCTGGGACAGCGCCGGGGTACCGATCGCCGCCAGGGCAAGGACGGCCAACAGCAGGACCGGCAATGTTCTCGCCGACGGATATTGAGATCGCTTTATTCTTGTCATGGTCCCCACCTCTGCAATGTTTCTTTTGTTTCAGTCGCCCGGCGCGCCGCTGATCACGAACCGGTCGTAGTGCCGGGTTACCTTGATCGGCAGCGCCAACTCCAGACCGTTGAGCGCGGAATCGATGTCATGGACGCTCACGGCCGTGTACACCTTCAGTTCCATGACCGACGTGTCTTCGATCAGAATCTTCTTGCGCGAATAACGATTCAGTTCCTGGACCACCCGGTACAGCGGCTCGCGGTAGAAGCTGAGCATTCCGCTGCGCCATTGCAGGTAACGATCCATGGACTCGGGCTGAAATGCCCTTAATTCGTTGCGGCTGGCGTCGAACTCGACAACCCACCCCGCCTCCACGCGGTGCTGTGTGGGCGCCGAAATGACCACTGCCTCCCCATCGGCGGACACAGGGGGAGGCAACAGGGACGGCGCCTCCGGCAATTCATGCAGCGCGACCGCGCCCTCGAGCACTGCGACCTGGCATCCCTCGGGGAGTTTGCGGACATTGAATGCCGTCCCGATCGCCGTGACGGACCTGACATCCAGGTCCACGGTGAACGGCCGTTCGGGATCTTCGGCCACGTCGAAATAGGCCTCGCCGCGCTCCAGCAGGATCCTGCGAACCTGACCGGTATAGTCCACCACCAGCTGACCACCGGTATTGAGCGTGACAACGCTTCCGTCGTCCAGCTCAATGGTCCGCTGTTCGCCGACTCGCGTGAAGTACCGCTGCAAGTGGCTGTCGTCCGGTCCACGCAAGGGCGCAAGATAGGCAAGGGCGGCGCCGATTGCGACAAGCACCCCGAACGTGATGCTCAGCGCAACCCTGCGCTTCGTCCTGCGCTCCCGGAGAAGGCGCCTGTGCTCGCGCAGAATCCTGCCGATTTCGCCGTCTTCCGCCAAATCCTCCATGCTGGCGAGAACCCCCATCGAACCGCGAAACTCGTTGCGATACCGGTGGTCGCCCTGCAATCGGCTATGTATCGCGGCCGCTTCGGAATCCGACAACTCATCCGACCACAGGCGCATCAGCGCGTACTCGACGTTGCCGCCCATGATTTCCTGAAGGTTCTTGAGCATCAGGTTTCCCCGGCGGCCTCGATCTTTCGCCGCTCCTCGCGAATCCTGCGCATGGCCCGCACCATGTAGCGCTCGACCTGCCTGACCGTTACCCCCATGTGGATGGCTATGTCCTCGTAACTCATATTGCCGAAGCGCTGCAAAACGAATGCCACTCTCCAGTTCAGGCGCATGTTCCTGATGACGGACCTCATGGCCTCCAATTCCAGTTGCGCCGCCACGATTCGCTCGGGCGTACGCTCGTCCATTCGCCGCGGCTCGATTTCCCGCTGTTCCGCCAGGTAAGCCCTGCGCACCTGCGACTTGCGTTGCCTGTCCACGATCATGTTGTTGGCCATGGTCAACAAGTAAGACCGATTGCTTCCGGTCCGGGCGGACATCTTCCGTTCCAGCCCGTCCACACCCATCAGCCGCGTGAAAAGTTCCTGCACCAGGTCGTCGACCTGATCCTGCGGAACCGACCACCCCATGAGAAAAAGACGCAAGGCCCGGGCATGTTCGTCGAAAAGCTGCTCGACCAATCGCCTGCGTTCCGGCCTCTCGCGCGAAGCCAGACTGACGATGTTGTCGTTCCGCGGAGCAATAGGTCGGCTCAAGTCAATTCCCTCTATTAAGAATCAACGTCCCAAACGTACCGCTTCTCCCCCCCGTACAAGGTTGCCGTTGCCGGACGTGGCGCGGATAATGCGCGCGCAACAGACAAAAGAAGGAAGGAAAAGCGGAATGCAAATCCCGGAACAAGGCGAAATGATCACGATAAACGGCGCCGGACTCAACGTGCCAGACCGTCCCATCATCCCCTTCATCCGTGGGGACGGCACCGGCCGCGATATCTGGCGGGCCACGGAACGGGTGCTGGACGCCGCGGTGTCCGCCGCATACGGGGGAGAACGGCAGCTCATGTGGATGGAAATCTTTGCGGGCGAGGCTGCCTGGGAGAAGTTCGATTCCTGGCTGCCCGACGCCACGATCGATGCGATCCGCGAATACCGCGTCGCCATCAAGGGGCCGCTGACAACGCCGGTGGGCGGCGGGATCCGGTCACTGAACGTGGCCATCCGCCAAATGCTCGACCTCTACGTCTGCCTGAGGCCGGTGCGCTGGTTCGAGGGCGTGCCCTCCCCGGTTCGGGATCCGGGCGCGGTGGACATGGTGATCTTCCGCGAGAACACCGAAGACATTTACGCGGGCGCCGAATTCGAGGAAGGGGAAGAGGACACGCAGCGATTCCTCTCGCTGATTCAGGAGCATTTCCCGGAGCGGTACGCGAAGGTGCGCTTTCCCGAAACCTCCGGCGTCGGCCTGAAACCCGTTTCCCGCGAAGGCTCGCAGCGCCTGATGCGCGCGGCGCTGGATTACGCGCTGGCGCAGAACCGCCGCAGCGTCACCCTCGTGCACAAGGGCAACATCATGAAGTACACCGAGGGCGCGTTCCGCAACTGGGCCTACGACCTGGCCGAGAACGGCTACGGCGACAGCTTCTACACCTGGAGGCAGTGGGACCGGACCAAGGAGGAGCACGGGGAGCAGGCGGCGAATGCCGAGCAGAAGAAGGCCCTGGACGGCGGAGCGATCCTGGTGAAGGACGCCATCGCCGACATCGCGCTGCAGCAGGTGCTGACCCGGGCCCACAGCTTTGACGTGATCGCCACGACCAATCTCAACGGCGACTACCTTTCCGACGCGCTCGCCGCGCAGGTGGGCGGCATCGGCATCGCGCCGGGCGGCAATATCAACGGCGACACCGGCCACGCCGTTTTCGAAGCCACCCACGGCACGGCGCCCAAGTACGCCGACAAGGACATGGTCAACCCCGGCTCGCTCATTCTTTCCGGAGAAATGATGCTGAGGCATCTGGGATGGAACGAGGCCGCCGACAAGATCATCGACGCGATGAACGCCGTGATCGCCGACCGCACCGTCACTTACGATTTCCACCGGTTGATGGAAGGCGCCACCAAGGTCAAGTGCAGCGAGTTCGGGGATCTGCTGATCGCCAGCATGCGGGGCTGAGGCGGCGCCCGGCAACGGTGATATGCTTTTGGGTCCGTTCGCGGCTTCAGGCTTTTTTCAGAGGAGTTTAGACATGCATCCCAGAAACATGCGCATCCTTCCCGTGCTCCTTGGCGCGCTGCTCGTTTTCGGCGTGGCCCAGACGCAGGAGATGGACCATGAGGAGATGGACCACCAGGGAATGGACCATGAAGGAATGGACCATGAAGGAATGGACCATTCCGGACATCACGACATGACGCAGGAGGAGTACGACCTGCTGAGAGCAAAGATACTCACCTACCGCAACTACACCAATGAGCAGATCATGGACAACATGATGCAAATGCCTCCCACTCACGAGCGCTATATCAGCGATTCGGCACTCAGGGGCGATCTGGGCATCATCGTCCTGACACATGGCGCTTTCGAGCCGGGCGACACCTATTTCGCCAATTCGCTGACCGGCCTTGCCATGCATCACCCTGTCGCAATCGGCTATGGAATGGCGATGATGAACGGCAACCACATCCAGTCTGCGATCGATCAACTAGAGGCTGCCGGGGCCAAGCAGATCGTGGTCGTGCCCGCAGCGCTCTCGCCCATGGGAACGGTCTATGAACAGTGGGCCTATTACGTCGGCGAGCGTGAAGAGGCCGCCTACCTGCCCGCGCCCAGGGTGACCTCCAACGTGTCGCTGACTTTTGCCGATCCGCTGGCCGGGCATCCCATGGCCGCCGGGATGCTGCTCGATCACGCAAAGGAAATCAGTCAGAACCCCGAGAACGAATTCCTGCTGATCGTCGGGCACGGCCCCGGCGACCCGGAGGACAACGCGATCGAACTCAAGACGCTCCAGAAGCACGTCGAAAGCGTGAAGGCCGGAGGCGGTTTTGCCGACGTAAAGGGATTCAATTTCCAGGACGATGCCCCGGATGAGGTTCGCTCAGCGAACGTCAACACGATGCGGGGCTGGATCGAGGAAGCCAGCGCCGCCGGGCTCGACGTGATCATGGTCGGCTATCTGCTGTCCACGCGCGGGATCCAGCACAAGATCCCGGTGGATTTCGCCGGCCTTGAATTCACCTTCAACGAGAAAGGCTTGTCCGCCCATCCGGACTTTGCGAAGTGGGTGGAGGCCAACGCGCTGGAGACCGCCGGCCAATCCTGACCGGAGTCGTTTTCGCATGCTGCCGCGCGCCGCGCTCCCGCTCGTAGCGGTTGCTGCGCTGTGCGCGCAGGCGCAGGCTGAAATTTACGAATCCGAGGAGCATCGCTTCCGTGCCGTCACGGTGGTGGCGGGCGTCAAGCATCCCTGGAGCATCGCTTTTCTGCCGGGTGGCGACATGCTCTTCACCCAGCGCACCGGCGAATTGCGCCTGGTGCGCGAGGGCAGGCTGCTGGAGCAGCCGCTGGCCGGCGTCCCGGACGCTCTGGTCCGGGGCCAGGGCGGGCTTCAGGAAGTCGCAGTGCACCCGGATTTCGAGGTCAATCGGATCGTCTATCTGAGCTATTCCAAGGCCGAAGGCGATCGCAACACCACCGCTTTAGTGCGCGCCCGGCTCGAGGGAGACCGTCTCCACCAGGTGGAGGAGATCTTCGAGGCCGACGCCTGGAGCGCCGCCCCGGGACATTACGGCGCGAAGATCGCCTTCGACGGCAACGGGCACCTGTTCATGTCGATCGGAGACCGCATGGAAATGCCCCGGGAGAACCTGGAAAGCCATGGCGCACAGTTGCTCGGCAGCCACGCGGGCGCCATCGTGAGGCTCAGGGAAGACGGCTCCGTGCCCGATGACAATCCCTTTGCGGGCCATCCCGGCGCGTTGCCGGAGATCTGG
This sequence comes from Gammaproteobacteria bacterium, assembly GCA_009838035.1. Taxonomy (NCBI): domain Bacteria; kingdom Pseudomonadati; phylum Pseudomonadota; class Gammaproteobacteria; species Gammaproteobacteria bacterium. The sequence continues at coordinate 306,692 of VXSK01000004.1, read as the reverse complement.
AGCTATGGTCACCGCAATCCCCAGGGTCTGGACTATCACCCGGCGACCGGACGGCTCTGGTCAACGGAGCATGGACCTCAGGGCGGCGACGAACTCAACCTGATCCTGCCGGGCTTGAACTACGGCTGGCCGGTGATCGGCTTCGGCGTGAATTACGGCTCCGGAACGCCCATTCACGCCTCCAGCGAGCGCGAAGGCATGGAGCAGCCCATGACCTACTGGACCCCGTCCATCGGCGCTTCCGGCCTGATCGTTTACGAAGGCGACGCTTTCCCGCGCTGGCGCGGCGATCTGTTCGCCGGGGGCCTGGCTCCCAGGCATCGCCGCCTGTCGCGCATCCGCACGGACGACCAAGGGCGGGTGGTGGCCCGCGAACCGCTTCTGCAGGACGTCTACCGGCTGCGCGATGTCCGCCAGGGGCCGGACGGCTTCATTTACCTGGCCACCGACGACCGCAGCGGCCAGCTCACGGACATCGTGCGGCTCGAACCGGCGCACTGAGCCCTTTTGGGCATGTTAACGCCCTAATCTTCCCGGGCTTCCATCACCTTCCTGAAGTAGGTCCAGCTCGTTTCGTTCGGGCGATCGTCGTCCATCGGCGGCGCGTGCAGGTAGAGCGGGAAGTGCTCCTCGATCACGGCCCGGAAATCGGCCGGTACGTTTTCGTAATCGCCGACCTTCTTGCCGCCGGCGTGAAAGTACATCTTGCCGGTGCGCGAACCCATCTCCATCCAGGGCAGCCATTGCGCGAGCCGCACCCAGCCCACGAACAGGGTCGCCGAATCGCTGTCGGCATCCAGCAGGTCGTCCAGCTTGCCCTTGAAGTTGAACATCTCCGTGGCGTGATAGGTGCCGCCCACGTATTTCTGGTAGTCGCCTCCCAGCGGGTTCGGATAGAACAGCGGTACCGCCGCGGACCACCACCAGTCGTTCCCCTGCGTCGTTAGGGGCAGCGGGTACTCGGAACCGTCGCGCCGCAGCGGATGCTGGGCCGGCTGATTCACGGGGTCGTTGGCAACGTGAAGGACATCCACCGTCTCGCCGGTGTAGGGATTTTCCCAAGTGTGCAGCATTTCACCCGTCTCGACGTCCTGGTACACAAGGATCTCCCTTGATATCAGGCGGAAACCGTCGCCACGCTCGTCGTCGGGCACGCTGGCGCAGCGGCGCACGTTGATGCCCTCCACGCGAAACAGCCGAATGTCCGGCTGCCCGGCAACATGGCCGTAGGCGGTGCCGGTCCACCAGAAAAACGACTCCTTGCCGTCGATCAGCGAGCATTGCATTTTTCGGTAAGCGGCCAGGCGCCCCTCGGCCGTATCCAGACTGGCGGAGGCGTGGGCCATGCCGGCCAGCAGTAAACCGGCCAATACCGGCGCGCAGTTTCGAATCAGCGATCTCATCGGATCCTCCCGTAAAAGTGAAAATTGCCGCCGCCTTCCAGCGGCGGCGGCTGTATAGAATAACCGCATGGACTTCTCCGTGACCGGAATCCTGTTCGGTAACCTGGGCCTGATACTGGGCCTCATGGCGGCGCTCTGGCTGATCAGCCTGCGGCTGCGCGACACCAGCATCGTCGATCTTTTCTGGGGCCTTGGCTTTGCGGTCATCGCGCTCGCGACGCTCTGGCGCACGGGCGGCATTTCGCCGCGGGCCTGGCTGCTTGCCCTGCTGACCACCGCCTGGTCGCTGCGCTACAGCTGGCATTTGTGGCGCCGCAACATCGGCCACGGAGAGGACTACCGCTACGCCAAAATGCGAGAAAGGACCGAGGCCGCGGGCCGTTCCTGGAACCTGCGCAGCCTCTATGTCGTGTTCCTGCTCCAGGGGACCATCCTCTGGCTCGTTTCGCTTCCCGTTCAGCTCGGCCAGTTGTACGCGGCGCCGGTCACGCTGGGCTGGGCGGCGCTGACGGGAATCGCGGTCTGGATCGTCGGCGTGCTGTTCGAGACCATAGGCGACGCGCAACTGAAGCGCTTCCGGGCCGATCCGGAAAACCGCGGCAAGGTCCTGGACACCGGGCTGTGGCGTTACACCCGCCACCCGAACTATTTCGGCAACGCCTGCTTGTGGTGGGGCATCTGGCTGGTGGCCGCGGAAGTGGACGCCGCCGCCTGGACCTTCTTCAGCCCGGCGCTGATGACCTGGGCCCTGATCAAGTTCTCCGGCGTACCCATCCTGGAGAAGCACCTGGCTTCCACGCGGCCCGGCTACGCGGATTACATGCGGCGCACCAGCATGTTCTTCCCGCTGCCGCCAGGGAAGGCGGACTGATCATGGCGGGGAAGCGGTTCAAGCGCGAGGAACAGGGACTGAACCTGTCGTTTCTGGACGTCGTCTGCTGCGGCTTCGGGGCCGTCATCCTGCTGCTGGTGGTGACCAAGATCCACGAGCCGGTCATCATCGAGCGCAGCCGCGAGGAGCTCGAGGGGCTGATCCTGATGCTCGAGCGCGAACTGTTCGAAATTCGCGGCGAAACCACGGTGCTGAAGCGCGACCTGGAGCCCTTGCGCGCCGAAACCGCCGAGAGCGTGCGGCGCGTGAGCCTGACCCGGCGCGAAGTGGAGGCAGCCGAAGATCGCCACTTCGCCGCCAAGGAGACCGCATCGGAAGGCAGCGACGAGGCCGGAAAACTGCTGGCGGCGCGCCAGGAACTCACCGAGGAAATGGAACGCCTGCTGGCCGATTACCAACCGGCTCCCAACGACACGACGGTCGGCGGAATCCCGGTGGACAGCGAGTACATCATCTTCGTGATCGACACCTCGGGCAGCATGCTGGGCAACGCCTGGCCGGCGGTGCAGCGGCTGGTGGCGGAGACGCTGCGGGTCTATCCAACGGTGAAGGGCATCCAGGTGCTCAACGACGAAGGGCAGTATCTGTTCTCGTCGTTTGCGCGAAGGTGGATTCCGGATTCGGCGTCACGCCGCCAGTCCATCGTTCGCGCCATCGCCAACTGGCAGGCCTTTTCCGACTCCAATCCCGCCGAAGGGATCGTCGAGGCCATTACCTCCTTCTACGACGAGAGCAGGAAGGTGAGCATCTACGTGTTCGGGGACGACTTTTCGCAGGGTTCCGCCGAATCGCTGGTGCGCTACGTGGCCCGGATCAACCAGGCCGACCGCTTCGGAAACTGCCTGATGCGCATCCACGCGGTGGGTTTCCCGGTTCTCCTGCGCGGCGGCGCCTTCGAGCAGGCCAGCCGCTTCGCCAACCTGATGCGGGTGCTTTGCGAGCGCAACTGCGGCACCTTCGTCGCGCGCCCCACCCTCAGCTGACCCGCCTATCGCGGGAGGATCGGCATGCCGTATCTGCTCGGGCTGCTCGGGGCCATAGTAACGGTCCTGGTGCTGCTCAAGAGGCTCGCCGACGCCGGCATCGACCTCGGCGGCCTGAATCCGTTCGCGCGGCGGCGCAAACGCGCCTGGCAAAACAAGTTCGAGGCCAATCCGCTGTTCGGGCTCGAAGACCCCATGGATGCCGCGGCGGCGCTCGCGGTTGGGGTTGCCAAGGTAAGCGGCGACCTGAGTTCGGAGCAGAAAAACGCCTTGCTGGCCGCTTTCCAAAGCACCTTCGACCTGGACCTGGCCGCGGCGGAACAGCTGCTCGCGTCCAGCGCCTATCTGGTCGGCGACGGGCAGATCTTCATGGACCAGGTCGAGGGCGTCTTGGCGAAGAGCAGGGAACAATTCACGGACAATCAGATCGCCTCGACGCTGACGCTGATCGAGGAGATTGCGGCGGTCGAGGGCGCCACCCAACGACAGCGCGAACTGATCGGCCGCATCCGCGAAATCTTGTACAACGACAGCGATTCCACAACCTGGCAGTGACCGCTCCGGGGCATCAGGCAGCCTGACTGCGCTGCCTAGCTGAGCCTGCGTCAGGCCGGCGGGCGGTCGTCGTCGATGGAGACCCGGTGCATGAGGCGATGCCGGTCGCCGAAGTCGAAAACCCCCTTGTGGATCGTGCAGCGGTTGTCCCAGAAGGCCACCGAGTGCTTCTCCCAGGCGAACCGGCACTGGAACTCGGGCTGGGTGCTGTGGCGGAACAGGAAATCCAGCAGCATGCGGCTTTCCTCCGGCTTCATGTCCTTGATGTGCGAGGTCATCAATTCGCTCACGAACAGCGACTTGCGCCCGGTTTCCGGATGGGTGCGGACCACCGGATGCCCGGAAGGCGGCAGCATCTTGCGCATCTGCGCGAAAGCCTCCGGCCCGAGGCGCTCAAGCAGCGTCTCCAGGTTGCGATAGGCGTTGTCGTTGACCGCCGTTAGCCCCGACAGGAACGACTGCATGCTGCCGGAAAGGTCGTCGTAGGCCGCGTACATGTTCGCCCAGACCGTGTCGCCGGCGCCCTCGGGCACGTCCAGCGCGTACAGCACCGATCCGCGCGACGGAACCGGCAGAAAGGCCGCGTCGCAGTGCCAGGTGATGTCGGTCACGTCGCGGCTGTACAGTCCGGGGTATTCCTGAACGAAGACGCCGGTCGTGCCCTCGAGCGTCGGCATGAAGCCGGCTTTGGTGAGTTCGCCGAAATTCGCGGCGAAGTCCTCGTGCTGCTTCGGGGTCATTGCCTGGTCGCGGAAAAACAGCACCTGGTATTCGAGCCAGGCGGAACGGACTTCGCCGAGGGTCGCTTCGTCCAGGGGCTGCGAGAGATCGACGCCGCCCACCGTGGCGCCGAAGGTGCCGGTAGCGGGCCGAACCGAAATGTGTTCGTAACTCATATGGGGGTGCTCCAGGGTACTTCCGGATCTTCCGCCAGCGGCCCTTCGTGCACCCAGCCGTATTGCGTGTTGCTCGGCTGAGGCCCGCTTTCCAGGTACTCCGCCCGCATCTGGCTGAGCCGGTCGCCCGGTATCGACTCCAGCGCGGCCGGCACGTCGATGCCGTACATGCGCGCCGAGTTCAGGCCGAGAATCCGCTCCTTGTCCTTGCGTGTGATCGCGGGATAGCCGTGCTTTTCCTGCAGTGCTTCCGGAATCTCGAAACGGCGGAAGGCCTCGATCTGCCACTGCGGCGATCCCCACCAGATCGAATCGGTGCCCCAGATCACATGATCGCTGCCGAAGGCCTTGAGAATCTGGCCCATCAGGTGGCTGCAGATTTCGGGATGGGTGATCGCCGTGTGCCCGAACACGCTACCGAGTTCCATGTAGACGTTGGTCATCTCCGGCGTTTCCAGGCGGTCCTTCACGATATCGGAGGTCCATACCAGGTAGCCGTTTTCGTCGATGCCGGTATTGCCGGCCGCCAGTTCGTTGACCAGGTTCCTGAATCCCGAGTGATAGACGATGAAGTTCAGATCCGGCCAATCCAGCGCGGCCTTCCGGATGTCCCAGGGCCGGCAGTATTCGGGGTCGGTGCCGACTATGGGCAGGCCCTTGTGCACCGAAATATTGGTGACCCCCAGCTTGAGCGCCAGCTCGTAGAACGGATAGGCGACCTTCTCGTCGTCCATCCGCCAGGGATTGACCGGCACGCCCGTGTAGCACTTCCAGCCGTCCACCTTGAGTTCCGCGGCCTGGCGCTCGATTTCCTCCAGGCTGCCGGGCATGTTGGGCGCCGCCAGGCCGTGGCTCAGCATGCGCTGCGAGCCCGCGAGCTCGTTGATGGTCCGCCGCGTCTCCACCATCATGTCCACCGGAAGGATGTTGTAGCGGTCGTCGCCGATGGGCGCGCCGCTGATGATTCCCATCGTGGTTTCGCTGTCCAGGAAGACTTCCTTGGTGAAGTTCTCGAGCTGCAGGTCCTCACGCCCGGGCCTGACGCCCACCAGGTCCGGATTCAGGTTGAACATGCCGGCCAGGCGGCGGAAGCCCAGCGGGCCGACGATTCCCTCCTTTACGTGGTGAAGCTGGGCGTCGAATATGAAATCGGGCCAGGATTCCCGTTCGGTCCCGGCTTCGGCGGCTTCCGCCCAGTCGACCAGAAAATACCGGCCGAACACCTCGTTCATGGCCAGGAAGGCCGCGGCCATGCCGGCGGCGCTGCCCAGGTATTGCCGGCGGCTCATCCTGCGCCGGCCGGCCAAGCGGTCCGCCAGTTCGTGAATCCGCCGTTCGACGCGCCGCTGGTCCTCCGACTGCGGCATCGGGATGTATTCTTCGTTGGACACGACCTGGGTCGGGATGGGCGTGCGCCGCCCCTCTTGCCGGTCCTTCTCGCTCTTGCGTATCCACATAAGCCCGTCTCCCGGGAGAACAGGAAGAAAAGTATATGCGCCGGCGGGCCGACCGCCGGTACAATTTCTCCCGGCTCCTCGCGCGATTCCCGGGCCCTGATGCAAGCACCCGACGTCCTGTTCCTCCCCCGCTGGATACTGCCGGTCGAACCTGCGGGCTCGGTGCTTGAGAACCATGCGCTGGCGGTGCGCGACGACCGCATTGCCGCGCTGCTGCCGGGCGCCGAGGCGAGGCGCCGCTGGCCGCGGGCCCGCAGGATCGAGCGTCCCGACCATGTCGTTTTCCCGGGGCTGGTCAATGCGCACACCCACGCCGGAATGACGCTGCTGCGCGGCTTTGCCGACGACACCCCCCTGCAGGCATGGCTTGAGAATCACATCTGGCCGGCCGAGGCCCGGCACCTGAACGAGGACTACGTGCGCGCCGGAACGGAGTTGGCGCTGGTCGAGATGGTGCGCTCCGGGACGACCTGCTTCGCCGACATGTATTTCTTCCCCGACGTCGGCGCCGAAGTGGCCGTGAGTCGCGGGGTGCGAATGGCCGTGGGCCTGCCGATGGTCGATTTCCCCAATTGCTGGGCCGCGGACCGGCAGGCCTCGCTTCGCAAGAACGCGGAACTGTACGGTCGATTTCGGGGCGAGGCGGGCATCTCGTTCACTATGGCCCCGCACGCGCCCTACTCGGTCGATGATGCAGGTCTCGCTCTGTGCGCGGAACTGGCGGAGGAACGCGATATTCCCATACACATACACGTTCACGAGACCGAAGGCGAAATCGCCGAGTCGCTTCAACGGCACGGATGCCGGCCGCTCGCCCGCCTGGACCGCGTGGGCGTGGTCAATGAGCGCCTGATGGCGGTCCATGCGGTCCAACTCGAGGAGGGGGAGATCGCGGTGCTGGCCGAGCGTGGCTGTTCGGTTGTGCACTGCCCGCAATCCAACCTGAAACTCGCGAGCGGATTTGCTCCGGTGGAATCGCTGCTTGGCGCCGGGGTGAACGTTGCGCTGGGCACCGACAGCACGGCCAGCAACAACGACCTGGATATGCTCGAGGAAACGCAGACCGCTGCGCTGCTCGCCAAGGGGGTGTCGGGCAAAGCCGACGCCGTTTCCGCGGCCGAGGCGCTGGAAATGGCCACGCTGGCCGGGGCCAGGGCGCTCGGGCTGGACGGCGAGCTCGGCTCGCTGCGGCCGGGCAAGGCCGCCGATTTCGTTGCGCTGGACCTGTCGGCGGCCAATTCGCAGCCCGTCTATGACCCGGCCTCGCAGCTGGCCTATTCCGGCAAGTCCTCGCAGATCACCGATGTCTGGGTGCGCGGGAAGGCGTTGATGGAGGCCGGCAGGCTTGGCTGGGGCGACGAGGACCGGATCCTCGCGCAGGCCCGGGAATGGGGATCGAGAATCGGAAGCTCACGCGGCGACCCGGCGGCAGCCAGGGAAATGCAGTGAACGAAGAAGCACGGCAACCCAACGCCGACGCGGCCGAACTTGAGCGCTTTGCCGCGATGGCGGCGCAATGGTGGGACCCGAACGGTCCGAACCGGCCCCTGCACGCCATGAACCCGGTTCGGGTCGGGTACATCGTCGAACGCGCCGGGGGGCTCGCCGGCAAACACTGCCTGGACGTCGGCTGCGGCGGGGGGCTACTCAGCGAATCGCTGGCGAGCGAAGGAGCGGATTCCGTACTCGGACTCGACGCATCCGCCGAGATGCTTGAGGTTGCCCGGATGCATGCGGAAGCCGGGGGTCTGGACAACCTGGAATACCGCCTCGGCGCCGCGGAGGAACTCGAGGGCGAGTTCGATGTCGTGTGCTGCCTGGAGGTGCTCGAACATGTGCCACGGCCCGGCGAACTGCTGGCCGAATGCGCCCGGCTGACGCGGCCCGGCGGCCACGTCTTCGTCTCGACCCTGAACCGCACCCTCGCGGCATTCGCCCTGGGCATCGTCAGTGCGGAATTCGTGCTGGGCCTGTTGCCGCGCGGCACGCACCGTTACGAGAAATTCATCCGCCCATCCGAACTGGAGGCCTGGGCGCGCGCCGCGGGACTAAGCGCGCGGGACTTCACCGGACTTCAATACAATCCCCTGCACGGAAGTTTCCGGCGCAGCGGCAACATCGACGTGAACTACATCGCCCACTTCACCAAGGCGGCCGGCGCATGAGCGCGGTGAACCCCCGGGTGCACGCGATCCTGTTCGACCTGGACGGGACCCTGGTCGATACGGCTCCCGACCTGGTGGGCTGCGTACAGGACGTGATGCGGGCCCGCGGGACCCGGCCGCTGCCGTTCAAGAGCCTCCGGCAGTTCGTATCCAGGGGCATGCGGGGACTGCTGACGGCCGCCTACGGCGCCGATTTCATCGACAGCGAGGAATACCCCGAGGTGCTGGAGCGCTGCCTGAAGCTCTATTCGGGTCGCCTGGCGGAGCGGTCGCGGTTGTTTCCGGGCATGCGCCGAGTGCTGGACAATCTCGCCGACCGGCGGATTCCCTGGGGCGTGGTCACGAACAAGCCGGAATACCTGACCCGGCCGCTGCTCGAGGCCCTGGACCTGGCGGACGAGTGCGCCGTGGCGGTGGGCGGCGGCACCACCACACATACCAAGCCGCACCCCGAGCCGATGATCTTCGCGGCCGACCGGCTTGCCGTGAAGCCGCGCGCCTGCGTCATGCTTGGCGACGACCCCCGCGACATTCAGGCCGCCCGCAGCGCCGGCATGACCGGGCTGGCCGCGGCCTGGGGTTACTTTCCGCCGGATGAAGACCTGGGGGCCTGGGGCGCAGCCGCCATATTGCAATCGCCCCGGGACCTCCTGGGCTGGATCGACGAACAGGGCGCTACCGCGAATGCCGGTGCGGCGGCGCCGCGCGCGGCATGAATGCCGCGATTGCCCTGACCGCACTGGCGGCCCTCGCCGCCGGCGCATTGCTCGGCCTGCTGTGGCAGCGCGCGCGCGGCGAGAACGCGATCGCGCGAAAGGAAGCGCAACTGGCGGAATCCCGGGCGCAACTGCGTGAGCAGAAGGCCGCCGAGCAGGCCCGCGAGGAAAGCCGCCGCGCGGCCGACGAGCAATTCCAGGGACAGCTGAAGGCGCTGGCCCGCGAGGCGCTGAGCCAGAGTCAGAAGGACTTTCTCGATCTGGCGCAACAGGCCTTCGGTAAGGCGCGGTCGGAATCCAGCGCCGATCTGGAGAAGCGCCAGCAGGCCATCGAGGCGCTGGTCAAGCCGATCAACGAGAGCCTTCAGCAGACCCGCAAGACCCTGAGCAGCATGGAAAAGGACCGGGCCGAAGCCCAGGGCCAGTTGCGCGAGCAGATTCAGGCCATGGCTTCCGGCAACAAGGAACTGCGTGACACGACCCGCAGCCTGGTCACCGCCTTGCGGCGCCCGGAAGTGCGGGGCCAGTGGGGTGAAATGCAATTGCGGCGGCTGGTGGAGATCGCGGGCATGCAGGAGCACTGCGATTTCGCCGAACAGCCGCAGGGGCCGGAGGGCCGGACCCGGCCCGACATGATCGTCCGGCTGCCCGATGGCGGTCAGCTGGTCGTGGACGCCAAGACGCCGCTGGATGCCTATCTGAGCGCGGTGGAGGCCGACGGCGAGGACGCCCGCGCCGCTCTGCTGGCCCAGCACGCGGCCAACGTGGAGGATCAGGTCAAGCGGCTGGCTTCCAAGGAATACTGGGACCAGTTCGAACGCAGCCCGGACTTCGTGGTGATGTTCGTTCCCGGCGACCACTTCCTGGCGGCCGCCGGCGACCAGCGGCCGGACCTGCTGGAGAAAGCGCTGCGCGCGCGCGTGATCCTGGCCACGCCCACCTCGATGATGGCGCTGCTGCGGGTCACGGCCTACGGCTGGCGGCAACTGGCGCTGGCCGAGAACGCCGAGGAAATCTCACGGTTGGCCGCGACGCTGCACGAGCGCGTGGCGGTCTTCAGCGGGCACGTCGGACGGCTGGGCAATCAGCTCAATACGGCGATCGGAACCTACAACAGCGCCGTAAGCTCGTTCCGGAGCCGCTTTCTCCCGGCTCTGGACAGAATGAACAAGGCCGGTGTCGAGAAGACCAGGGAAATCGAGGCACCCGAGGAAGTGGCCACGGCTGCCACCCCGCTGCTGGCGAACGAAAGCCCGACGGAATCGGCCTCCGAATCCGAATCGCAGCAGGAGGCCGCCCCCAAGCCCCACTAACCCCGGGAATCAATTCCCGGAAAGGTGCTTGGGGTCGATTTCGCGCCACTGGCCGCGCGGCAGGTCGCGCGGCAGGCGAACCGGGCCGTATCGGATCCGTATCAAGCGGCTTACCGCATGGCCCTGTGAGCTCCAGAGGCGGCGCACGACGCGGTGGCGCCCCTCGCTCAGCGTTACGCGAAACCAGCGATTGGCGCCGCTGCCTCCCTGTTCGACCAGCGCGTCGAAGCGTGCGGGACCATCTTCGAGAACTACGCCCTCGGTCAGTCGGCGCATCACCGGCGCACCCGGCTGGCCCAGGACACGGACCAGGTATTCGCGCTCCACGCCGAAGGACGGGTGCATGAGGCGGTGGGCCAGTCCGCCGTCGGTGGTCAGCAGCAACAGCCCGCTGGAGTTCAGATCGAGGCGGCCGACCGCCACCCAGCGCCGGCCCCTGAGCCGCGGCAGCGCGGTAAATACGGTCGGGTGACGGGCGCGGCGATCGCGCGTGACCAGTTCGCCCTCCGGTTTGTTGTAGGCAATTACCCGCGTCCCACCCGAATCGCTTCGCTGCACGTGCAGCAACCGCCCGTCAAGCCGGAACCGCTCGCCGCCGTCAACCTTGAGTCCGGGCGCCGCCCGTTGCCCATTGACGCTGAGCCGCCCGGCCGCGATCCAGGCCTCCACTTCGCGGCGGGAGGCCACTCCGGCCGCCGCCAGGTACTTCTGGATCCGAATCAATCGGGGGCGGGGGCTGTTTCGCTGCGATCGGAGCCCACGTCGAAGAGGCCCGCGCCCTGCTCTCCGGAGGCGTCGGAAGAACCGCTTCCCGGAGGAGCGGCGGCGGGCGCATCTTCCGGGGATGCGAATTCGCCGGCCGAGGGCAGATCGTCGAGGCGCTTGAGTCCGAAATAGTCCATGAAATCCCCGGTCGTGCCGTAAAGCGCGGGCCGGCCCGGCGTTTCGCGATGGCCCACCACCTCGATCCAGTTGCGCTCCATGAGCGTGCGCATGATGTGGCCGCTCAGGCGCACGCCGCGCAATTCCTCGATCTCCGCCCGGGTGATCGGCTGCCGATAGGCGATTGCCGCCAGACTCTCAAGCAGTGCGCGCGAAAACCTGGGCGGACGAAACCGTTCCAGCTTCGCCAGCCGCTCCGCAGCCACGCTGCCGGTCTGCACCCGCCAGCCTCCAGCCACTTCCTTCAATTCGATTTCCCGCCCGGCAAAGTCCCGTTCCAGGTCGCCCAGGGCCTTGAGCACTTCGTCTTCGCCTACTTTCTCCAACGGATCGAACAGGCTCAGGAGCTGCGCCATGTTGAGGGGCCGTCCCGCCCCCAGCAACGCCGCCTCGACCAGGTTGCGCGTATCCGGGGTGCTCACTTGGCGGCGTCCTTGCCGTGCGTAGGTCCGCTTACGTAGATCGGCGCGAAAGGTTCATTCTGGACCGCCTGCAGGCCATTGTCGCGAACCAGTTCCAGCACGGCCGAAAAGGTCACGGCCGCCCCCATGCGCCCCTCGGACGGATCGAACAACTCGGTGAATTCGGTGAATTCCCTGCCCGAAACCTGCTTGAGAATGTCCGACATGCGTTCGCGCACCGACAACTGTTCGGTCTGCACGGCCCAGCCGCCGCTGAATCGCACCCGCTCGATCACGCGGGCGTAGGCGAGAGCCAGTTCGTTGAGCGTCGTCTGGGGCAGTTCGCGCGGACGCTGGTCCTCGAGTGCGTCCACGCTGGCCTGAAATGCGTCGCGCTCCTGGCGGGGAAGCTCTTCCAGGCCGGCGGCCAGCTGCTTGAGGCGTTCGTATTCCAGCAGGCGCTCGAACAGCCTGGCGCGCGGGTCCTCCTCGTCCTCTTCTTCCAGCGGCAGCTGCGGCACCAGCATGCGGGACTTGATCTCCGCCAGCGTTGCGGCCATGACAAGGTACTCGCCGGCCAGTTCCAGCTCCATCTCCTGCATCAGTTCGATGTACTGCGCGTATTGTTCGCAGATGTCGGTGATCGGAACGTCCATGATGTCCAGGTCATGGCGCCGTATCAGGTAGAGCAGCAGGTCCAGCGGTCCCTCGAAGGACTGCAGGAACACGCGCAGCGCTTCCGGCGGGATGAAGAGGTCGGCGGGCGCCTCCACGTACGGCTCGCCCGAGACCACCGCCAGACTTGCCGCCGCGGCGGGGCTCTCAAATAGCTGCTGTTTGTCTGCCATTGTCGATCAGTCGGACTCTACTACTATTTTAGGGAATGCCGTCTTCGCGCCGCGGGCCATGCCCGCCAGGCGCGCGGCCGCGGCCCTGGAAAGCGCCCGGTAATCGCCCCCTTCGTCGGGCTCCGAAGGCGCGACCAAGCGTCCGTCGTCAGTAGCCGCGCGCACCCCCGCGGACAAGGGGAGTTGCGCCAGCAGCGGCAGGTCGAACTCGCCGGCCAGCCTCGCGCCTCCGCCCTCACCGAACAGCGCTTCGGTATGTCCGCAATGCGGGCATGCATACGCGCTCATGTTTTCCACCACGCCCAGCACCGGCACGTTGACCTTGCGGAACATCGCTATGCCCTTTCGGGCGTCGGCCACCGCCAGTTCCTGCGGCGTGGTCACGACCACCGCCCCCGCCAGCGGCACGCGTTGCGACAGCGTCAACTGGATGTCGCCGGTGCCCGGCGGCATGTCCACGATGAGGTAATCCAGGTCCTTCCAGCGCGTCTGGCCGAGCAATTGCATCAGCGCCTGCGTCACCATCGGGCCGCGCCAGACGACCGGGCTTCGCGTATCGACCAGAAAACCGATGGAACTGGCCTGCAGACCATGCGCCCGCAAGGGCTCGAAGCTCTTGCCGTCGGCGCTGCGCGGCCGTTCGCCCTCCAGGCCCAGCATCCGCGGCACGCTGGGACCGTAGATGTCGGCATCCAGGATCCCGACGGCGGCGCCGTCCATCGCCAGCCCGACGGCCAGGTTCGCCGCCACGGTGGACTTGCCCACGCCGCCCTTGGCCGATGCCACCGCGATGATGTTCCTGACCTGCTCGAGCCTCTGCACCTGCGGGGGTACCGCGTGCGCCGCAATCTCCGTGCGAACCACCACCTTCTCCGCGGAAGTGACTTCCCGGACCCGCGCGTTCAACTCTTCGACGAACCCGCCGCAGGGAAAACCAACAGTAATCTCGGCGGTCTTGCCGGCCTCCGTCACACGCGCACGCGCGCCAGCCTCGCCGAGGGTCAACCCGCCGAACGGCGATTCCACGGCAAGAATGGACTTTTCCAGGTTCGCCGACATCCGAATTCCAAGAACTATGGCCGGATTTTATGCGCGACAAAAGCCGCTTCGCGCTCAACCCGGTCCGGTTTCGCCGACTCAGGCTGGCGGCAAGCAGCTAAACTGCTTGCTTTGCGAGTAGATGGCGTGAACCAGCCGGACAAAAATTTTTCGGACCAAAAGCCGCGCAGGGACGCGCCCGGGCAAGCTGTTGCGCTCAGCCTGCGGTTTAATTTTGGCACGGGAGCGCTGGGCATGGCGATCGTGCTGAACACGCTGGGCGGCATACTGGCGCCGTTTATGACCAATTTCCTGGGCATCAGCGCCGGCGCCGCAGCCGCCCTGATCCTGGCGTCCAAGCTCTACGACATGGTCACCGACCCGCTGATGGGGGTAATCAGCGACCGCACCAATACCCGCTTGGGGCGGCGCAGGCCCTATCTGCTGCTGGGGGGCGTAGTGACGGCGGCCGGTTTTTCACTGATCTTCAATCCGCCGGCGTTCGACAACACCACGCTCCTGGGCGCGTGGGTGCTCGGCGCACTGCTGCTGACCTACACGGGCTACACGCTCTTCAACGTGCCCTTTCTGGCCATGCCCGCGGAAATGACCACCAACTACCACGCCCGCACCTCGCTGATGTCCTGGCGCACCCTGTTCATCAATATCGGCGCGCTTATTGCCGTTTCCTCCTACGCCCTGGTGGAGCGGCTGGGCAACGACCGGGGGGCGCACGGCGTAATGGGGCTGATCTACGCCGCGCTGATCGCCGGCGGCTCCATCTACTGCTTCTTCGGTCTGGCCTCCGCCCGTCAAACCAGCGCCTTGAAGCGCGCGCGAACGCCTCCCATCCGCCGGCAGATCGGCACCATCGTGGAGAACCGCCCGCTGATGAATCTGCTGGGTGCAAAACTCTGCCAATTGCTGGGCCTGGCGTCCGCCAGCGCCGCCGGGGTGTATTTCAAGGTGGTCATTCTCAAGATGAGCTACTCGCAAACGACCTTGTTCCTGGTGGTGAACATCGCCGTGATCCTGGCGACTATTCCGTTCTGGAACCTCGTGTCGCGCAAGTATGGAAAACGCCCCCTCTACATGATTGCGACCGCGTGCTTCGCGCTTACCACCTCCACCTGGCTGCTGGCCACAGCGGCCGACCCGCTTGAGTACATCTTCGTGCGGGCCGTATTCCTGGGCTTTTTCGCCAGCGGCGTGATCATTCTGGGCGCCGCTCTGCTGCCGGACGCGGTGGAGTACGACTACCTAAGAACCGGAATGCGCCGTGAAGCCACCATGTCGGCGTTCTACGCCACAGTCGAAAAATTCGCGTTTGCCGCAGGTCCCGCCCTGGCGCTATGGCTGCTCGGCGCGTTCGGCTACCAGTCCGGCACCGAAGGCATGCAGATCGAACAGCCGGCCAGCGCGATTAACGCCATTTACGTGAGCGCAGGGCTGGCCCCGGCGCTACTCTACGGCTTAAGCCTCACTTTCCTGTACCGCTACGACCTTACGGAAGGAAAGCTTGAGGCCGCCCGGGCGCGCCTCGCCGCAAGCGCTGCAGCGAGTTAAGCGAAGGACCCCCGATATGCATCGCAAGGTTACGCAAGAGGCCATCGACAGCTACAGGAAAGTAGGGGTCGCCCGCGTGCCGGGGGTCTTTTCGAATGAGTGGGTGGCGGAGATGACTCAGCTCATAGACTCGGTCGTCGCAGGGCTGCGTGACGGCTCGCTCGTCTTCGGGCCCCACGAAACCATGCGCGACGTGGAATTCGAGGACCACGACGGCTACGTGCGGCTGGTCAACGCCTACTGGCGGGTGCCGGAGATGCAGGCGCTGGTCGAGGAATGCGGCTGCGCGGAGATCGTGGCCGACGTGATCGGTTCGGACGAAATGCGCGCCTGGGTTGACGGCACTTTCCTGAAGGAAGGCAACAAGGACGAAACGGCCACGCCCTGGCACAACGACGAGTGCCTGTTTCCGTTCAGCGGCGAGCACAGCCCGTCGATGTGGGTGGCCCTGACCGACATGGGTCCCGACAATGCGCCTCTGCTGACGCTGGCCGGCTCCAACAGGGACCCGCACCGCTATATAAGTTCCTGGGCGCTCGAGGGTGTGGAAGCACCACCCAATTTCCACCCCTGGTCGGAACTCCTGGAGCGGGTCGCCGCACCCGACGCGGACATCCACGTGTGGGAAGCGCGCGCGGGCGACATGCTGATCATCCACCCGAAGACGATCCACGCCTCCAAACCTCGCACGGCCGGCTACGCGGGCCGCCGCCTCGGATTCTCCCTGCGCTGGATCGGCAGCGACATCCGCTACCAACTCAACCCAACGGCAAGAAAGAACCCGTTCGAGGGCAGCGAACTGCTCAAAGAGGGCGAACGCCTTCCCGACTCGGTAATGCCCGTAACCTGGCGGCGGGCGCCCCGCAAGAAAGCCGCCTGACGTCGGCTTGCAAGAGAGCCCCTCGCGCGTTGTTGCCCCATTCCCTTCGGAGCCACTTCGCGACGCTCCTGCCGGGAACGGGGCAACAACGCGCTTTAGTGGGCGCTTTACTTTGCTTCGTCGGGCGTCAGCGCGGTGATGGCCAGGGCGTGGATGGGGCCCTGCATCATTTCGCCCAGGGCGGCGTACACGAGGCGGTGGCGGGCGAGCGGGGCGAGGCCGTCGAACTGCTCCGCTACGATGCGGACCGAGAAGTGACCGCCGCCCTCGCGAGCACCCACATGGCCGACGTGCAGGTGCGAGTCGTCCTGCACTTCGACTTCGCAGGGGGCCAGCGACTCAAGCAGACGGGCGCGGATGCGTGACGGGCGGTCGGTGTTCACTCGCCTTCAACCGTCTTCATGGACCGCACAATCCAGATTCCCTGCAGCAGACCGAACACGAGGGTCAGGCTGGTCAGGCCGAAAAGCTTGAAATAAACCCAGGTGGCTTCGCTGAAGCTGTAGGCCACCCAAATGTTGAGCGCGCCCATCACGACAAAGAACAGCAGCCATGCCCAATCCAGCGCCGACGCCGTGCGGGCCGGCACGGCAGAAAAGCCTTCCGCCTGCGATGCCAGGATCGCATGGACCACGCCCTTGCGCTTCCACAGGCGCGCGCCGAAAAGCGCCACGCTCATCGCCCAGTACAGGACCGTCGGCTTCCACTTGATGAACACGGGATCGTTCAGCACCACGGTCAGCGTGCCGAATACCAGCACCAACGCCGCGGAAGCCAGCGTGATGGGCTTCGGCTTGTAGGAGCCACCGATCAGCCACTGCGCGGCAACCTGCAAGATCACGGCGCCCATGAGCACCCACACGGCCGGGATCAATCCCCACACGAGGTAGGCCGCCAGAAACGGCACAAGAAAGAAAAAATCCAGAAAAACCTGCACGGCGGCGGAAATGATAGCGCGGCCGCCGGGCCGGGAACGCGCTGCATATAATGCGGCGATGCTGAATTTCTTCCAACATCCGCGGGGGCTCGTCACCCTGTTCTTCACCGAGATGTGGGAGCGCATGAGCTACTACGGCATGCGCGCCCTGCTCGTTCTCTTCATGGTCGACCAGGTGCAGCGGGGCGGCATGGGCCTGACCGACGAAATCGCCACCGCCATATACGGCGTTTATACGGCCGCGGTGTACCTGGTTGCGCTGCCCGGAGGATGGATGGCGGACCGGCTGCTGGGAGGGCAGCGCGCGGTCTGGGTGGGCGGCATCATCATCATGAGCGGGCACTTCGTTCTCGCGGTGCCGACCGTCGCCGCCTTCTACATGGGCCTGATCCTGGTGGTGCTGGGCACGGGGCTGCTCAAACCCAACATCAGCGCCCTGGTCGGGCAACTCTACTCGCCAACGGACCCGCGGCGCGATGGCGGTTTCACGCTGTATTACCTGGGCATCAACGTCGGCGCATTCATCGGACCGCTGGTTTGCGGCTGGCTGGCCGACTACAACTGGCACTACGGTTTCGCCGCGGCGGGTGTGGGCATGCTGTTCGGCCTGACGCAGTTCTATTACACGCGCAAGTATCTGGGCGATGCGGGGGCGCGTCCCGAATCGGCTGCGTCCGCTGCCTACCGAAGGAAGGTCTGGCTGGGCGTGGCGGCCGCGCTTGCGGTGCTCGCCGCCGTATATGCCGGCGCACTGGGGGGCGCGATCGAACTGAACGCGCGCGCGATCGCCGAAGCGAGCGCCGTCGTGATCGTTGCCGTGGCGGCCATTTACTTCCTGTCCCTGCTGTTTTTCGCCGGACTCACGCGCGACGAACGCCTGCGCGTGATCGGCATTATCGTTCTGTTCTTCGGCGCCGCCATGTTCTGGGCCGGGTTCGAGCAATCCGGTTCGTCGCTGAACCTGTTCGCCGAGCGCTACACGATCCGCGAGTTCGGCTCGTTCAGCTTCCCGGCCGAGTGGTTCCAGTCGCTCAATCCGTTCTTCATCATAGTCCTGGGTCCCCTGTTCGCGATGCTGTGGACGGCCCTGGCGCGACGGAATCTCGACCCCTCCACGCCGCTGAAATTCGCGTTCGGGCTGATTCAGCTGGGGCTGGGCTTCCTGGTGATGATCGGCGCCGCCACGCTGGTGGCCGAAGGCAACCCGGTGCTGCCTACCTGGCTATTCTTCACCTACCTGCTGCACACCACCGGCGAGTTGTGCCTGAGCCCGGTGGGCCTGTCCGCCGTCACGCGGCTGGCGCCGAAGAAATTCGTGGGCCAGATGATGGGCATCTGGTTCCTGGGCGCCTCGCTGGGCAGCCTGATCGCCGGCCTGATCGCGGGCGAGTTCGATCCCAATGCGCTCAGCGACATGCCCGGACTGTACTGGCAGATCGTGCTTACGACCGTGGGCAGCGGCCTGATCCTCGCCGTTTTCCTGAAACCACTGAAGAAGTGCATGACACCTGCGGAGGAACAAGAAAAGTGAATACCCGAATCATTGTCACGGCGCTGGCCCTGACCGTGCCCGTCAGCGCGTCGACCGAAGATACGCCGCTGCAAAGCGCCGAAGAGTTCGTCAAGGAAACCAGCGAGCGATACCTGGAATTGCGCCGGGAAGGCGCCGCGGCGGCCTGGGCCTACCAGACCTACATCACGCCGGACACGGCGCTGCTCGCCGCCAGGGCGCAGGAACGGGGGCTCAAGTTCCAGAGTACCGCGGTGGAGGGCGCCAAGCGCTACGACGGAGTCGAACTGGCGGAGCGGACCCAGCGCGCGATCAACGCGATCAAGTGGGGGACCACGCTGCCGGCGCCGGACGACGACGCCAAGCGTCGCGAACTGTCGGAAATCATGACGCGCATGGAAGGCGCCTACGGCAGCGGTAAGTACTGTCCCGACGGCCCGGAGAGCTGCCGCGACCTCGAAGAGCTCAGCGTGGTCATGGCCCAGAGCCGGGACTACGACGAACTGCTGGAAGCATGGCGCGGCTGGCGCACGATTTCTCCACCGATCCGGGCCGACTACCGCCGTTTCGTGGAGTTGGGCAACGAGGGCGCGAAAGCGCTGGGATTCAATGACATGGGCGAGTTGTGGCGGTCCGGCTACGACATGCCGGTGGCCGACTTCGACGACGAAGTGGAGCGCTTGTGGAGCCAGGTCTCGCCGCTTTACGAACAGTTGCACTGCTACACCGCCGACAGGCTCCGGCAGGCCTATGGCGAGGAGACCGTGCCCGTGGGCGAGCCGATTCCGGCGCACCTGCTGGGCAACATGTGGTCGCAGACCTGGGGCGAGATCTACGACCTGGCGGAGCCGTACGCCGGCGTAGCGGAACTGAACGTGACGCAGACGATGCAGGACCAGGACTACAGCGCCGTTTACATGACCGAACTGGCGGAAGACTTCTTCGTCTCCCTGGGCATGCCCTCGCTGCCGGAGAGTTTCTGGCAGCGTTCGCTGCTGGTGAAACCGCGGGACCGCGAAGTCGTCTGCCACGCCAGCGCCTGGAGCATCGACGCCGGGGACGACGTGCGGATCAAGATGTGCATCGAACCCACCCAGGACCACCTTTTCACGATCTATCACGAACTCGGCCATATCTACTACTTCCTCGCCTACAAGGATCAGCCGATCATCTTCCAGTCCGGGGCCCACGACGGTTTTCACGAGGCGGTGGGCGACACGGTCACGCTGTCGATAACCGCCGACTTTCTGAAGAACCTGGGCCTGGTCGAGAAAGTAGAGGACAGTCCCGAGGCCCTGATCAACTCGCAGATGAAGCTGGCGCTGGACAAGATCGCCTTCCTGCCCTTCGGCAAGCTGATGGACCAGTGGCGCTGGGGCGTGTTCTCGGGAGAAATCGCGCCGGAAGACTACAATGCGGCCTGGTGGGACCTGCGCACGCGCTACCAGGGAATCAGGCCGCCCGTGGACCGTAGCGAGGCCGATTTCGATCCGGGCGCCAAGTACCACATTCCCGGCAATACGCCCTACACCCGCTATTTCCTGGCCTTCGTGCTGCAATTCCAGTTCCAGCGGGCGCTGTGCGACGCGGCGGGATTCGAGGGACCGCTGCACGAATGTTCGATCTACGGCAACAAGGAAGCCGGCGAGCTGATGTGGAAGATGCTCGAGTCCGGCTCCAGCCGGCCGTGGCAGGACTCGCTGGAGGAAGTGACCGGCCAGCGCGAAATGGACGCCTCGGCGATCATCGCCTACTTTCAGCCGCTCATGGACTGGCTTGAGACCGAGAACCGGGGACTTTCCTGCGGCTGGTAATCCGGGATAATTCGCGTCATGGCGCGCAAGATCCTCGTTACCGCGGCGCTGCCGTACGCCAGCGGTCAGATCCACCTCGGCAACCTGCTGGAGATGGTGCAGACCGACATCTGGGTGCGCTACCAGCGGCACTCGGGCGCCGACTGCACGTTTGTCTGCGCCACCGACGCGCACGGCACTCCAACGATGCTGAAGGCGCGCGAAGAAGGAGTCAGCCCCGAGGAATACGCCGAGTCCTGCCGGGCAGCCCATGTGCGGGACTTCGAGGCCTTCGGGATTCGCTTCGACAATTTCTACACTACGCACTCACCGGAGAACCGGGAACTTGTGGAACGTATCTACGCCCGGCTGGTGGAACGCGGCTACATTCATGCGCGCACCATCCAGCAGGCCTATGACGAGGAAGCGGGCATGTTCCTGCCCGACCGCTACGTGCGGGGCGAGTGCCCGTCGTGCGGGGCGGAAGACCAGTACGGCGACAGCTGCACGGCCTGCGGCGCCACCTACGCACCGTCCGAACTGGTCAACCCGCGTTCGATCCTGAGCGGCCGCCCGCCGGTCACGCGCGAATCCGAGCACAAGTTCTTCAAGCTGGGCGAGTTCGAATCGCTGCTGAAGACCTGGATGCAGGCCAGCAACCTGGACCGCGGCGCCCGCAACAAGCTGGCCGAGTGGTTCAAGGAAGGCCTGAAGGACTGGGACATCACGCGCGACGAGCCGTATTTCGGGTTCGAGGTGCCGGGCGAGACGGGCAAGTATTTCTACGTCTGGCTCGACGCGCCGGTGGGCTACATGGCCAGCTTCCGCAATCTCTGCGGCCCCGGCGAGGACGGCGACAGCCGGTTCGAGCGCTATTTCGGCCCGGACAGCGACGCCGAACTCTATCACTTCATCGGCAAGGACATCCTCTACTTCCACGCGTTGTTCTGGCCGGCGGTGCTGCTGGGCTCGGGCATGCGCACCCCCAGCGGCGTTTTCGTGCACGGCTTCCTCACCGTGGACGGAATGAAGATGTCCAAGTCCAAGGGCACCTTCATTACCGCGGCCGACTACCTGGCGGCCGGTCTGGATCCCGAGTATCTGCGCTATTACTACGCGGCGAAACTGGGTTCCGGCCTGGACGACATCGACCTGCAGCTGGAAGACTTCGCTGCACGGATCAATTCCGATCTGGTGGGCAAGCTGGTGAACATCGCCAGCCGCTGCGCCAGTTTCGTGCAGCGCGGGTTCGGCAACCGTCTCGGACCGCGCCTGCACGACCCGGCCCTGTACGAGGAATTCGTCGCGCTAAGGGAGCAGATCGGCAAGCACTACGAATCCCGTTCCTACGGCAAGGCCATGCGGGCGATCATGGCCCTGGCCGACCGCGCCAACGTCTGGATCAACGAGCAAAAACCCTGGGAACTGGCCAAGAGTCCGGACAGGCAGGACGAACTGCAGGCGATCGTCACGCAGGGAATCAACCTGTTCCGGGTGCTCATGACCTATATCGCCCCTGTTCTTCCGCAAATCTCCTCGAAGGCCGAGGCGTTTCTGCGCTCCGAATTGAACTGGAACGAGGTGGACGAACCCCTGCTTGGCGAATCGATTGCCGAGTTCAAACCGCTGGCGGGCCGAATATCGCTCAAGACGCTCAAGGCGCTGGTCGAAACCAATCGCGAGCAGTCCGCCGCCGAAGTCGAGCATTCCGAACCCATCGATATCGACGAATTCCTGCGCACGGACCTGCGGGTGGCGAAGATCGTCAAGGCCGAGCGCGTAGCCGGCGCCAACCGGCTGTTGCGCCTGACGCTGGACGACGGCGGCAAGGGCCGCACCGTATTCGCCGGGATTGCCGGCGCCTACGCCCCTTCAATCCTGGTGGGACGCAAGGTGGTGCTGGTGGCGAACCTGAAGCCGCGCAAGATGCGTTTCGGCGTGTCGGAAGGCATGGTGCTGGCCGCCGGCGAGGGAGAGTCGCGGGTGTTCCTGCTTTCTCCCGACGAAGGCGCGGAACCGGGCATGCGCGTGCGCTAGTGCCGGCATGCAGCCCTCGGTAGCGCGAATCGACGAAGCGCTATGCGTGGGCTGCGCACGCTGCCTTCCGGCCTGTCCCGTGGACGCCATTATCGGCAGCCGCAACTTCACTCATACGATCATTCACGACGAGTGCGTGGGCTGCGGCTTGTGCCTGCCGCCCTGTCCCGTGGACTGCATCGCCATCGAACCGCGCTTTCCCGGCGCGCCCGCCGATGATGAGGATGAAGGCATGCGACGCGACAAGCTGCGCGGACTGGGAAAGACGGCGCAGCGGCGATTTCGCGCCCGCAAGGTCCGGCTGGCCGCGATGGGCGATAGTGCCGAAGCGCGGGTTTCCGGCGCGCCGCCGGCTACCGCTTCTACGCCGACCGACGACGAAATCGAAGACCTGATCCGAAGCCTTTCCTGAATTGCCGTCCTGCCGAAGTAGACCCGCCTCTAGGGCCGGGGAAGGACCTACGTGACGACAAGCGCTGCAATCAGCCCGCCGCCTACGGCCAGACTGGTCAGCAATACGGCGTTGATGCGACGCAAGACCGCGTTAGTGCCCTGCTCAATCCTGTTTTCGATGGCCAGTTGCATGGCCTGGATCTCGTTCCTTGGGATATAGGTATCTTCCAGCCTGAAAAACAGATCGGCGATCGCCTCAGCCGGCCCTTGTTCCAACCCGGAATCGCGCAATGATTGCGCCGCCTGCAGAGAATGAAACGCGGCAGTGTTCACGGACTTCAGTATAGCGCGGAGGCAGGAAACAGCACCCCGTTATTCGCACCCGTTTATGCAGATATGGGACTCCAGTCGAACAAGCGGCCATCGTCCCCTGGCTATGCACCGTAACTCGCTTTTCGTTTGGAGGGCGGGGACGCCCTCCCTCCGTCAGGAGGCGGCTTCGAGTTGTTCTTCGGTCGCGTAGTGGCTGATCTGCCAGGCGGAGATCATCGGCATGCTGCGGAACATCACCAGGACCAGGAAGAACCAGGAAGCCAGCGCCGAAATCGCAATGAACCACTCCCGGACGTCGGCGAACGGCACATGCTCGGGTTCCAGTATCGGCAGAATGTTGAGATAGCGGTTGATCCAGAAGCCCACCACGATCAGCCCGGAAAGCGCCAGCATGGCCGGCCAGGTGCGCTTGACCCAGGCCGCGATACCGCACAGCAGGGGGGCGAAGAACATGCAGCTGACCATGACCCAGAAAAACGGCTGGTAGTGCCCGTACATCTGAAGCGAAACCACCCCGTACTCGTAGTCGAGGTTGCCGAACCAGGACACGAAGAACTGGGCCCAGAACATGTAGAGCCACAACAGGCTGAAGGACGTGATCAGGATGCCCATCTGCTTGAGACGGCCCGCGTCGAACCAGTCCTTCAGGCCCTCGCTGCGCCACAGCACCGCGCTCATCAGGAGGATCGCCGCCGACCCGGCCAGGTTGATGCCCTGGATGTAGTAGAGGGGATAAACGCTGCTGTGGTAGTGCGAAATCAGCGTCATCCCGAAGTCCCAGGCGATGAAGGAGTTCGACATGACATAGAAGAAGAGGATGAAGAAGGACGAGAAATACAGGCGCCGCTGCAGCGTGAAAAGGCTCACCCGCCCGCGCCAGGCCGCCAGCCACCGCCAGCAGGCGCGGCACACGGGATTGCCGCTTTCAGCCAGTTCGTCGCGGATATCCGGCAGCAGGCCCCAGAGGAAATACAGCACGGACAGCACGTAGAAGGCCGCCAGCGCCACGAGGTTGCGCCACAGCAGCAGGTTCTCGTTCAGCCACGGACTCAAGGGTCCGTGGTCGCCTTCCTGCAGCCAGTAGAACAGGGACTCGCGCCCGCAGGAGAAGATCAGGGCGAATCCGATAAAGGCGAACGGCAGGAACGCCAGCGTCATCACTTCGCCGAGACGATAGAAGACCCCCGAAAATTCCGCCTTGCAAAGGCGCATGACCGCGGTAAAACAGATACCCGCCTGGCTCAGGCCCAGCACGAACATCCACATGACCAGCGCGAATCCCCAGGGAAAATCGCTGTCGGCGCCGTCCATCCAGAGCAGCGCGAAGGAAACGGCCGCAATGCCCGCGAGAAAACCGATCGTGGCCAGGAACGCCTTCGCGCCCAGCGCACCCGTGCCGCCGCTGACGCTCATTCCGCCGCCGTCTCGCCGCCGGACTCGGCCTCGGCCTCGGCGGCCTCCGCCACTCTGGCGGCTTCCTCAAGCAGGCCGGTACGCAGGTACTGCACGATGCGCCAGCGGTCTTCCTTCGACATCGCAAACCGGTAGCTGGGCATGATCACGCCGCCGTGCGTGATCGTGTAGTAGAGCTGGCCGTCGGTCTGCTGCTGCACGTAAGGCAAGGTGAGGTCCATGGGCTGCGGGTTGTACTTGAGTCCCACGCTGCCGTCGCCGGCGCCCGCGACGCCGTGGCATACGCGGCAGTAGATGTCGTACATCTCCGCCGCGCGGCCGTCGTCCGCATCCTCCGCGGCGAGCGGATTGCTCAGTTCCTCGCCGGCCTTCAGCCGCGCGCGCACCAGTTCCGCAAGGTCGGCCGGCCCGTCCAGTTCGCCGCCATCGGCGGGAACGGATTCCGCCGGCAGTTCCACCGTGGTTTCCTGGGTCTTGACGCTCACCTGGTCCTTCATGTCGTCGTTCCACGGCAAGGCACCGGCCACGCCCGGTACGACCAGCGCGGCTGCGAGCAGGGCGAGAGCGACGCGGCTCATTCCGACTGCTCCCGCTCGATCGACTCGGCGCCGGCGGCGCGAAGGATCTCCTCGGCGTCGGACGCGCCCGGCCCGGCCACCGAAATCACGAAGCGGTCCACGTTGCTGGACGCCCGGTAAGTGCGGTCCCGCCACGCCGGCAAGCGCGCCACCACGAAGAAACCCAGCAGCGTCATCAGCGTGCCCAGCAGGATGGTGCTCTCGTAGGTGATCAGCAGGTACGGCGGCAGCGTGATCACCGGCCGGCCGGCGGTCGGCAGGATGAAGCGCGTGGCGGTCCAGACGCACAGCGTAAATCCGCCGATCGCGCCCAGGATGCCCCCGAGCAGCGTGAACACGCGCACCAGGGACTTGCCCAGTCCCAGCGCTTCCTCGGCCCCGTGCAGCGGGATCGGCGAATACAGATCCACTCCGGCAACGCCCTTCTCGCGCAGGGCCCGGGCGGCGTCCAGCGCGGCGTCTTCGTGCGCGAAGGAGGCCAGCAGCGTCATCAGTGGGCCTCCCTCTTGCGCAAGGGGTTGAGCGTCTCCTTGACCTCGTAGATGGAAACGGCCGGGAATATCTTCACGAACAGCAGGAACAGCGTCGTGAAGATGGCAAACGAGCCGACCGTGATGGAAATCTCGACCAGGCTCGGGAAGTAGGTTCCGAACACGTCGGGCAGGAACTTGCGCGGCAGCGAACTGGCGACGATGACGAAGCGTTCCGTGAGCATGCCGATGTTGATCAGGATGGAGATCACCAGCATCAGGTTCCAGTTGGTGCGGATACGGCGCGAGAACAGCACCAGCGGAACCACGGCGCAGAACAGGATCATCTCCCAGTACAGCCACCAGAACGGGCCTTCCCAGATCCTGTAAAGGATCGCTTCGTATTCGAAACTCGTGCCGCTGTACCAGCCGCTGAAGTTCTCACAGATGTTGATGTACGTCCAGATGAGCGAAAGCACCAGCAGCAGCTTGGAGAGGTTGTCGATGTGCAGCTGTCCGATGTAGCGGCCGAAACCCATGAATTTCCGCAGCATCCACATCACGGTCACGATCCCCGCCGTGCCCGAGTAGATCGCCCCGCAGACGAAATAGGGCGCAAATATGGTGTGGTGCAGGCCGGGCACCGTGGACATGGCGAAGTCCCAGGACACGATGGAGTGCACCGACACCGCCAGCGGGATCACGAGCACGGCGAAGAAGGTGTAGGCCCAGCCCAGCGTGTGCCATTCATGCGCCGTTCCGCGCCAGCCGAAGCACATGACCGCGTAAATCCTCCGGCGCAAGCCGGTGGAGCGGTCGCGCACCGCGGCGAAGTCCGGCAGCGAGCCCATGTAGATGAACACGCTGCTGGCCGTGAGATAGGTCAGGATCGCCATCACGTCGAACATCAGCGGCGAGCGGAAGTTCGGCCACAGTTCCATGGGGTTGGGAATCGGGAAGGTCCAGTGCACGAACCACACCCGCCCCACGTGCACCATCACGAACATGGCCGCGGTCATCAGCGAGAACAGCGTCATCGCCTCCGCGCTGCGGTAGATCGACTTGCGCCAGTCCGACTGCGTGATATGCAGCACCGCCGACAGCAGCGTTCCCGAGTGGCTCAGCCCGATCCAGAAAATGAAGTTGGACAGGTAGGTGCCCCACATCGCGTTGCGGTTCATGCCCGCGGCGCCCACGCCCACGATGATCTGGTAGATCCAGGGCGCGACAAAGAACAGCAGCGCCGTGGCGGCGGATATGCCGAGCGTTACCCAGTAGCGCCAGGTGGTTGTGGTGAGCGCATTGATGACATCGGTGTTGACCTCCGAGTAGCTCGGCTGGCCGTGGTCGAACATGAGTTCCCGGGTCGCGGACATGGTCAGGCCACCGCTTCACTCGATTCTTCCGACCACATGACCGGGCTTGCGGCGTGGCTGTCGGATTCGTCGCCGTGATGGTCGTCATCGGCGCTGCCAGCCAGCGGTTCGCGGGCGTTCTTGAGGTAGACGACGCTGGGATGCGTATTCAGCTCCTTGAGCACTTCGTAGGCCCGCGGGTCTTCGAGCTTGCGCGAAACGGCGCTCTCGGGATCGTTGCGGTCGCCGAACACGATCGCGTCGGTCGGGCAGGCCTGGGCGCAGGCCGGCTGGGCCTCGCCGTCGGCCACGCGGCGGTCCTCGTCGCGCGCCAGGTCCTTGGCGCGGTTGATGCGCTGCACGCAGAACGTGCACTTTTCCATGACGCCCTTCTCGCGCACGGTCACGTCCGGGTTCAGCTGCTGCTCCAGCGGCTCGTCCCAGGTGTAGGTGAACCAGTTGAAGAATCGCACTTCGTAGGGACAGTAGACGGCGCAGGTGCGGGTCCCGATGCAGCGGTTGTACACCTGCGCGTTGAGCCCGTCCTGGTTGTGATAGGTGGCGAACACCGGGCAGGCGATTTCGCAGGGCGCATCGTCGCAGTGCTGGCACATCATCGGGATGAAGTTCAGCCGCGCGTCCGGATATTCGCCGTCCCAGTAGCGCTCGATGCGTATCCATTTCATCTCGCGGCCCTGGCGCATTCGCTTTTCGCCCACGATGGGCAGGTTGTTCTCCGCCTGGCAGGCCACCACGCAGGCTTCGCAGCCGGTGCAGCGGTCCAGGTCCACGGCCATGGTCCAGTGGTATTCGAATTCCGTGTAGTAGCCGTCGGTGCGGTACTCGCGCAGTTTGTCCCGTATGGTGCTCATCGTCCTAGTGCTCGTCGTCCGGTCCGAGAATCTGCCTGCCCAGCGTGCGGCTTTCGCCGCTGGTCTTCGTCAGGCGCACGCGCTCGCCGGTCTTGCGCAACGCCACGCGGGTGGCGGCCCAGGCCAGCGCTCCCGTGGAGCCGTCGCTCAGGGCCGCGAGCAGCGAGGCCGGGTTCACTCCGCGGCCCTGCGCGTAGCGCCCGTTCGCCTGGTGCCCCTGCCCCAGCGGCATGGCGATCACGTCGGGACGCACGCCCGGATAGCGGAGCACCGGCGCGGTCACCGTTCCGGCCTGCGAACTCACTTCCACGACGTCGCCGTCCTTCAATTCCAGTTCATCCGCGGTCGCCGGGTTCACTTCGACCCAGCTCCCGTAGGCAACGCTGGTCTGCGGGTCCGGCAGTTCCTGTATCCAGGGCAGCCTGGCGCCCTTGCCCTCGCGCAACCCCGGCGTCTGAAAGGGGTGAAGCACGAAGGGATACTCGGATGCATCCCCGGCGAACAGCGCTTCGGACGGCGCCGCGGGCGCCGTTGCTTCGGCCGAGAACTGGTCGGCCATTCCTTCCACAAGGTCGACGACCCAGACGCCCTGCTGCTGCACCTGCCGGAAACCGGCTTCGAAATCGTCCTGAATGCCGAGATTGGTCCATGCAGTCGCCCATTCGGAGCGGGTATAGGCTTCGGCATCCTCATACGGGAGGGCCTCGGCCAGTGCCCCGCCGGACCGTTGCGCAAGCTGAAGGACGATATCGGTAACCGACAGCGTGTCGTAGAGACGCTTCTGCACCGGCTGTTGCAATGTAACCGACAGCCTTCCGCTCCCGGGAAGTGAAATGTCGTCGTCCCAGGTCTCGAAAAAGGTGTCCGTAGCCAGGATCCAGTCTGCCGCACTGGCTGTGTCGCTGGGAAAGCTGTCCAGCGCCACAACCAGTTCGGCCCTGTCCAGGGCGCCGCGCAAACCGAGTGAGTCCGGCAGGTCGTGCAGCGGATCCACGCCCGCCACGATCACCAGCGACACTTCGCCGTTGGCCGCCCTGGCAACGAATTCCTCGATTTCGCTCAACGCGGAATATCGGGGCGCGTGCGCCAGGTTGGGCCTGACCGTAGTCCCGGTGGCGCCCAGGATCCGGTTCAGCGCCGCCACGCAGGTCAGCGTTTCGGTTGCGTTCGATCCGGCGCCCGCCGCACCGCCACCCAGGACCAGGGGCGTCTTCGCGGCCGCCAGCCTCTCGGCCAGCGCGCGCAACCGTTCGGCGGGCAGGTCCGCCAGCGCGGCGGCCTCTTCAAGGCTCAGGGCGCCGGCCAGATCTTCCCAGCCTGCCGGTTCCTGATCCGGACCGCGCCGGCCAAGCAGGTCCGCGGCCAGCGCCAGCGCCAGCGCGCCTTCGGTGCCCGGCCGCGCGGGCAACCATTCGTCGGCATTGGCGCCGGTCAGCGACATGCGCGGCTCAACCTGCACGAGGTATCCGCGATGGCCATCGCCGCCCTGGCGAAACTCGCCGTAGTCCTTGGAATAGCCCACCGGCGAGCGCCAGGCGCCGAGAAAGTCGGCGCCGAAGGACACGACCAGGTCGGCCCTTGCAATGTCGTAGTGCGGAAGACCGCTGAAGCCGTACATGGCCTTCGCGGCCGCCAGTTCGGTTGCCGGGGTGTCAAGGCCGAGACGCAGCACGTTCGCGCTCAACGCCTCCCGGAACTTGTCCAGCGCCTCCTCGCCGGAACTGAGCAAGCCGCCGGTGAGGATCCAGGTGCGGCCGCCCATTCCCGCGGACTGCATGGCCCCCAGGCGCGGCGCAATGGCCTCGAGGGCCTCGTCCCAGGAAGATTCCACAAAGCCGCCTTCCCCGTCGGAACGCATCGGCGAGCGCAGCCGGTCGGGGTTGTAGAGGGCGTTGAGACTGGCCTGTCCCAGCGCGCAGGTGCCGCCCCGGCTCACGGGATGGTTGGCGTTGCCTTCGATCTTCTTGGCCCGGCCTTCCCTCACCCGCACAGAAATGCCGCAGCCGGCCGGGCACATGCGGCACAGCGTGTTGTACCAGGTGTCCATGCCCGGGGAGAAATCCTCGGGCGGAATATGCGTGGAAAGGAGCGTTTCCAGCGGCCGCTGGTTCACTTCGCCCAGCAGAAGACCGGTCCCGACGCCGACGCCGCCACCGGCCAGGTACTTGAATATGTCCCTGCGGCTCAGCATGGCGTCAGTAGTGGCAGGTGAGGCAATCGCGGCCGTTGGCCACGTCTTCCTCGGTGTGGCAATCGATGCACCAGGGCATGCGAAGGTTTTCGTTCAGATCGACGCGCCGCGTAACGCGGGCCATTTCCTCCACCGGCCCGTGGCAGGTCTGGCATTCAACGCCGCCGCGGATATGCGGCTTGTG
This sequence comes from Gammaproteobacteria bacterium, assembly GCA_009838035.1. NCBI lineage: Bacteria > Pseudomonadati > Pseudomonadota > Gammaproteobacteria > Gammaproteobacteria bacterium. Next base: position 276,571 of record VXSK01000004.1, on the reverse strand, counting down.
CCGGAAATGGACGAAATCCGGAGTGTCGTGGACCTTGATCCAGGGGATGCCTTCCCCGCGCTCCCAGTAGTCGAAGAGCTTCACGACGTCGGGCTTGTCGCGGACCTCGGTCAGGCCCTTGTGGCAGCCTACGCAGGTCTCGACGCTGGGCACGCCTGCCGTCGCCGAGCGGCCGGCCCAGGAATGGCAGTACTCGCAGGCAATCTCGTTTTCGCCGGCGTGCACCTCGTGGCTGAATTCGATCGGCTGGACCGGCGTATAGTCGTTCAGCGTGGCGCCGTGCACCCAATGTCCGATATAGGCGCCGATAACTGCCAGCACGGCAATAATCAACCCCTTTATTACCGGCCGAGCGGCCTCGAACACACCAATGGACACGAACAACTCCAACCCTTGACGGCGCGGGATTATAGACGGTTACGGCCCGTCTGCCCACCTTTCCGACCGCAGCGCTTATTCAAGCGCAGCGCTTGCTGGATTACACTCCGGTCATGCTGCAACACCGCTTCATAGAAAGGGCAAGGAAACACCCGAACAAGGTAGCCATCAGGGACAGGGCCATCCATCGGGATGTGACCTATTCGCGGGCCCTGCTGGGCGCGCTTGTTTTGGCGCGGCGCTTCCGGAAAATGGAGCGAGGCCGCATTGGAATCATGCTGCCCACTTCGTCGGGTGGAGCGCTGGCTGTCGTGGGTGCGCTGATGGGCGGATTGACGCCCGTCATGATCAACTATTCGACCGGCGCCGCGAAAAACTGCGCGTATGCGCAAGCCCAATGCGATTTCCGAACCATCGTCACAGCCCGCGCACTGGTGGAACGGGTGGGCTGCGAGGAGTTGCCGGGCATGGTGTTCATGGAGGACATCATGGCCGGACTGGGCCACTACGAAAAGCTGCTGGCCTATCTCAAGTCCAGGCTGCCGCTGGGGCCGCTGAAGCGCATTACAGGCAGCGGTGACCTGGACAGTCCCGCCGTAATCCTGTTTACCAGCGGCAGCGAGAAAGACCCCAAGGGTGTCCAGCTTACTCAGCGAAACATCCTGTCCAACATAGATTCATTTTCCGACATGATGGACATCCACGGGATGGATCACATGTTGGCCATACTTCCCTACTTTCATGTGTTTGGCCTGACCATCCATCTCTGGACTCCCCTGTGTCTGGGAATGACGGCCATTACCTATCCCAACCCTCTTGATTTCAAGGTCATCGCCGGACTTGTCAAGGAAGAAAAACCCCAGCTGCTTGTCGGCACTCCACTGTTCCTGGAAGGATATGCAAGACAGTCCCGGCCGGGAGATTTCGCCAGTGTGATACTGACCGTTGCGGGCGCCGACAAATGTCCCGATTCCCTCAGGAAACTCTACCGGGAGAAGCACAAACTGGAGATTTTCGAAGGTTACGGCGCCACCGAGACTTCACCGGTTATCTCGGTGAACCCAAGGGGCGGAAATCGCCCCGGCAGCATCGGCGTGCCAATACCGGGCACTCGCGTGCGAATCGAGAATATCGACAACGGGGAGGACTGTGCGCCCGGCGAGACCGGCAAGATCATGGTGAAAGGCGAAGGGGTCATGTCCGGTTACCTGAACGACATGGCAGAGTCCCATCTGCGATTGAAGTCAGGCTGGTATGACACCGGCGATCTCGGGGTTCTCGATGAGGATGGCTATCTGTGGCACAAGGGTCGTCTCAAGCGATTCGTCAAGATAGGCGGCGAGATGATCTCCCTGGTGAACGTGGAAGAGGCGCTCAAGGCGGTGACCGGGGAAGACGTGGAGTGTTGCGCCGTGGAATTGCCCGATGCAAGGCGAGGTTCACGAATCATTGCCGTCACCAGTCAGCAGATCGATGAACAGGACGTCTCCAGGAAACTCGCTGAACACCTGCCCAACCTGGCGCTGCCCAAAAAATACGTCGTGGTGAATGAGTTCCCCGCCATGGGAAGCGGCAAGACCGACTTCCGCACCCTCACCGACATCGTGCGCCGGCAGGAAAACAACTCCCGAAGCTGATTCCCCGGATTGCTAGAGTACGACCAGCGGGTCGTCCATCGTCGCCAGCGGCTCGAATCCGTCTTTGGTAACGACGATCAGATCTTCCAGGTGCGCGCCGCCCCACCCCATCTCCAGCGACGGCATGTCGATGGTCAGCGTCATGTTCTCCCGGAACGTCAGATCGTCGGCAACCATGAACGGCAAACCGTCCCGGTACGGCTGATCCGTATGCTGCAGTCCCACGGAATGCGGCGAGGCGCCGAAGGTGGCTTTGGCCAGCGTGGCGTTCGCCTTGTTCATGGCCTCGCCCGCATGCGCCCGCAGTTCCGAATACTTCAGGCCCGGACGGATCACGTCCAGCGCCGCCTCATAGCCCTTGCGGATGATGCCGACCCGGTCAAGGACGTCCTTGCGGGGCTCGCCCAGGCACCAGGTGCGGCCGAAGTCGCCATGGTAGTAGTTGATCTGGCACACCGCGTCGACCATCATCGGGCGTCCCGGCACGACCTCGCCGTCGGCGAACCCGCCGATCGTGCCCATCGCGATCCAGATCGCCTTCGCGCCGCGTTTGGCCGCTTCCTGAAGGAAGAGCTGGTCCGTGTCCGCCTTGGTCATGCCCGCTTCGACTTGCCGAAGCATCGCCATGCAGGCGTCCTGGTTGGCCCGCGCCGCGGCGCGCATATGCACGAGTTCCACGTCGGACTTGATCATCCGGATCTTGCGAAAGGTGTTGTCGCCGGGCACGCAGGTGATCCTGTCCTGCCCCAGGCTGGACAGGATGTGGGCAATGCTCATGTCGTCCACCGCTACCCGGCCCTTCTCCAGCCCGGCTTCCTCCAGCGCGCGAATCAGCGCCCATTCCGGCGTGGCCGCCTTGCGGTTCTCGTAGCGGCGCTCCATCTCCACCCAGCCGCGTTCAATGTCCGTCAGGCTCTCTTCCCGGATCGGCCGGCGAATGCCGCCGCGCGATTCCGGCGGCTGGTTCCAGGTTTCCGGGTCCCGGTATTTTTCCCACGCCACCGGCGCGCTGTACGGAATGATCTCGGGATATTCCCGCTCGGCGTTGGCGATGAACCACAAGTCCGTGGAAGCGACCACCAGAAAGGAGGGTTTGCCGGGATCCCGGGGCATGACCGCAAAACTGGGAATGGCCCTGAGCTTCTGCACCTCGTATGAAAAGTAATTGCCGAGGTAGAAGACATTGACCGGGTTGAGCGCGACGATCCCGTCGACGCCCTCCTGTTCCATCACCTCGTAGGCGCGCGGCTTGTTGACGAGGCTGCGCCCGTCAAAGTCCTCGCCGGGCACCGGTCCGGGGGCGATCAGCCCCCAGTTGGCGTGCGCCTTCTGCGCGCCCAGCATCCCGGCGCCCAGCGCAAATGCGGCCCCGCCGGCAATCCCGGCGAAGAAGTCCCGGCGTTCGATCTGATAAGGATCGGGCTTCGTCATAGCGTTCCCTCCGAGAAGATCTGGCGTACTCCCTCGGCCAGCCGGTCCACCTGGTCCGCGGTATTGAAATGGTGGGTCGAGGCGCGCACCGTACTCAGGCCGTAATCGATTTCCCGCACCCACACACGGTTGCGCCGCCACAAGGTCTCAACGACCTCCGTCCGGCCAAAACCCTCCAGGGTGAACCCGGTCAGCCCGGAACAGAGTTCCCTATCGTCCGAGGCGTACAGCGTCACTCCCGCAATTTCCCCGAGCCTTTCCCGCAGTCGGGCGGCCAGCGCCATGATGCGTTGCTCTATGCGGCCGCGGCCGATGGCATTCTGAAACCCAAGCGCCGTAATCGTCGCCAGCAGCAGCGGACCGGCGCGCTGGCTCAGGCGGTCGTAGCGCCTGGCGCCGGTCTCCTCGTCGTCCCAGCCCATCGTAGCCACAGTCGGCCAGACCCGCTCCTGCGACTCGCGCCGCAGGTACAGAAAGCCGGTCCCGACCGGCGCCCCCGCCCACTTGTAGGGACTGGACGCATAGAAATCGACGCCCAGGTCCTGCATGTCCAGGTCCAGCATCCCGATCGCATGCGCACCATCGGCCAGCGTAAGGATTCCGCGGGACCGGGCCAGGGCCGCCAGTTCCTTCACCGGCAGCACACAGCCGGTTGGAAAGGTAACGTGACTGACGCTGATCACGCGGGTGCGGGGAGTGATGGCGTCCTCGAAGCGGTTCAGGATTTCGGACGGGTCCGAGGGTGGAACCGGAAACGGCAGCTCCTTCACGACCACGCCGTGACGTTTCGCCTTAATCTTCCAGGGCTCCAGCCCGCCCGGATGCTCATGAAAGGTGCACAGCACCTCGTCTCCGGCCTTGAGGTCGAGACCGTTGGCGATGAAACTCATGCCCTCGGTCGTATTCCGGGTCAATGCGACCTCGCCGGCGTCGGCATTGACGAAATCGGCCAGTTTCTGCCGCAAGTCGTCCTGGGCCTCCAACTGGCGCGCGTTCTCGCGGCCCGGATCGGCGGCCAGCGCCCGGTAGCCGTCGACAACGGCGTAAAACACGGGCTTGGGCATCGGACCGAGCGTACCGCTGTTCATATAGGCCAACTCTTCCGAGATCAGGAACTCGCCGCGCACCTTCGACCAGAAATCCTCTTCCGGCAGCGCGTCCTCCCGCGCTTGTTCAATCACTGTGAGCGACGCCCGGGCCTCGGCCCTGGACGCCCCGCCGGCCAGAAGCGCCCCGGCCGACCCTGCCGCGATCGCGCCCAGAAATCGTCGGCGCGAAACGCCGGCCGCGGTTCCCGGCTCCAGTACCGTTTCTCGCAAGGGCTCCGGCATCGGCGCGCCTCCCCGAAATCGACGAAAGACCATAATAGACTACGCCGCTGATGCGACGAGACAGGACACTGGCCCGAATCGCGCTCTGTTCGTGCGTGATTCTTGCACTTGCGGGAGCCGGCGGCGCGCCGCGTGCTTACGCGGACGAAACGCCGCTGCGCGTGGCAATCACGCTCATGCCGGCCAGCTACGGCGATCCGTTTCGGACCCTGGGCGTCCCCGGGGACTGGGTCTGGCGCCAGATCTTCGACCCGCTCACCGAAAGCGACGACGAAGGACGCATCGTTCCGCTGCTGGCCGAGAGTTTCGAGAATCTGGATCCCAACACCTGGCGCTTCGTGCTGCGCGAAGGCGTGCGCTATGCCAACGGCCGGCCGTTCAATGCCTTTTCGGCCAAGGAGGTTTTCGACTGGCTGATCAGCGACGAGGGCCAGGCGACGGTCGTGGGCTGGGAAATGCGCCGGGTCAGCGAGGTCGAGGCGCCCGACGCGCGCACGCTGATCTTCACCACCTGGGAACCGGACCCGGTCCTGCCCAACCGGCTGACCTCCGCGATGATGGTCGAGCCACAGGCCTGGCGCGAGCTGGGTCGACACGGCTTTTCGCGAACCCCGGTGGGTACGGGTTCGTACCTGCTTACGGACTGGCAGAACCGCAACGGCGCGGTGGTGCTGACAGCCAACCCGTACGCCTGGCGGCCGCCCGGAATCTCCCGGGTGGAGATGTATCCGCTGCGCGACCACGCTTCCCGTTTGCAGGCGGCCCTGTCCGGCCAGCTGGACATAATCATGTCCCTGCGCCCCGAGCAACTGGACTTTTTTCGCGATCGCGGCTTTACCGTTCACGCCGATATCCTGCGGCAGATCCTGGCCTTCGCCTTTGACGTGACCGGACATCCCGACGCGCCGATCGCAGACGTACGCGTGCGCCAGGCGTTCAACTACGCCATTGACCGGAAAGCCATCTCGGAAGACATCCTTCAGGGCTTCGCGCCGCCGGCCAGCCAGGGATCGGCGCCCAACGTGTTCGGCCACAATCCGCGGATCAAGCCCTATCCCCACGATCCGATAAAGGCCCGGGCACTGCTCGCCGAGGCAGGCTACCCACAGGGTTTCTCGACGGAGGTGCAGGTCGTGACCGGCACCTATCCCAACGACCTGGAAATCTTCGCCAAGCTGCAGCAGGACCTGGCGGCGGTGGGCATTGACATGGCGTTTCGGAGGGTGCTGTTCTCGGACTGGATACGCCAGTATTTCCAGGGCGCCTGGCGCACCGAGCTCTTCACCCTCGCCTGGAACACCGCGCCGCATAACGACGCCTTGCGTCCCATGGAGCAATACTCCTGCCTCAAGGCCCGCCCGTTCTTCTGCGACGAAACGCTCCGGGCGGGACTCGTCGCGGCCGGCCGTGAAATGGACACTCGGCGAAGGGAGGCCCTGCTGCAGGAACTGGCTGTCGAGTACCGGCGGCGCGCGCCCAGTCTGCTGCTGCTGGAATACGGTCACATGTGGGTGGTAGCGCCGGGCTTGAGCGGCTTCCGCGTGCGCACGCGGGCCCCGGAGCTCTACCGGGTAGAGCGGACCGAATGATTCTGTCCGGGCTGGCGCAGCGCCTGGCGCGACTCGTGATCCTGTTGCTGGGCGTGAACGCGCTGCTGTTCGTCGCGCTTGGCCTAGCCGGCGATCCGGCCCTGATGCTGGCGGGCGAGGACCCGACGCCGGAGCTGCTCGAACGGATCCGCGCCGAATACGGCCTCGACCTTCCCGTCTGGCAACGCTACCTGGTGCAACTGGGGCGCATGGCGCAGCTCGACTTCGGCGTCTCGATCTACACCGGCCAACCGGCACTTTCCATGGCGCTGGAACAACTGCCGGGCACCTTGCTGATGGCGGTGCTGAGCATGGCGTTGACTCTGATCACGGCAATCCCTGCCGGCGTCTGGATCGGCCAGCGCCCGGAGGCCGCTTCCCGCCGGTTCGGCGCGGCGCTGACTGCGGTGGCCCAGGGCATCCCCGGCTTCGTCATGGCGCTGGTGCTGATCCAGCTTTTCGTGGTGCGGCTGGGCTGGCTGCCCTCGCTCGGTTACGCCCAGCCGGCCGCGTGGATTCTGCCGAGTATTTCGCTGGGCTTCTTCCTCGCGCCGAAACTGTGCCGTGTGGTCAGCGCCGGCGTTGCCGAGGCCATGCAGGAGGACTACATACGCACCGCCCGGGCCAACGGCGCCTCGATGCGGTTCATCCTCTGGAGAGAGGCGCTCCCGGCCGCCCTGCCGGCGGCCGTCGCGCTGATCGGAACCCAGTTCGCCTTCCTGGTGTCCGGCGTCGTGCTGATCGAAACTATGTTCCTGTGGCCGGGCATCGGTCTGCTGCTGCTGCACTCGGCCCAGAACCTGGACTTTCCGGTGCTTCAGGCGATCTGCTTTGTCGTCGCGCTACTGGTCTTTGCGGTCAACAATCTGGCGGATGCCCTGCTGCGACTGATTGATCCAAGGCTGAGGCCGGCAACGCAATGACCGGAGCGCCCACGTTGAACCGGGTGTTTGCGCCGCTCAAGGCGTCACCGCAACTGGCCCTGGGCGCGGCAGTGCTGCTGGGATGGCTGCTGCTCCTCGCGCTGAGCGGACTGCTGCAAACGCACGACCCGCAGTTGGGCGACCTGGCCCAGCGCTTCGCCCCGGCAGGCACGGCGGGCCATTTGCTGGGGACCGACAATCTCGGCCGGGACCTGTGGTCGCGGGTCCTGTCGGGCCTTCCCTGGTCGGTGGGCGTAGCCACCGTTTCCTGCACGCTGGCGCTGGTGCTGGGCGGCACGCTGGGCATGTGCGCCGCACAGTTCCCGCGCTACCCACGTACCATCATCAATCAACTGGTCGACGCCACGCTGTCCTTTCCGGGGCTGGTCGCGGCGATCATCATCGTGACCGTGGCCGGCCGGGGATTCTGGCCGCTCAGCATCACGCTGGGGCTGTTGAGTTGGCCGGTCTTCGCCCGCGTGGTCTACGCCGAGAGTCTGCGCCTGCTGGCTCAGGACTACGTAACGGCAGCCCGTGTCATGGCGGTGAGCACGCCGCGCATACTCCTGGGACACCTGCTTCCAGGACTGCGTCCGGTGCTGGCGGTGGTCTTCACCTTTCATTTCGCCGACATGCTGGTCGCGGAAAGCGCACTCTCTTTCCTGGGGCTCGGAGCGCCGCTGGGCGTTCCCACCTGGGGAGCGCTGCTGCAGGAGTCGCGCGACTTTCTTATCGTCGCCCCCTGGCTCATGGTCGTGCCGGCCACCGCAATCGCCCTGCTGGTCGTGTCCATCCACCTCCTGGGCGACGGGCTGAGCGCGCTGGATCGCGCCCGACAATGAGCGGTTCGGCGTCCCTGCTGCGGATGCGCGAACTCTGCGTGGATTTCCCGCAGAGCGGAAGAATCCTGCACAAGGTGTCGATGGATGCGGCCGAGGGAGAAATCGTGGGCCTTGTGGGCGAATCCGGCGCCGGCAAGACGCTGGCGGCGCTGGCCATTCTTGGCCTGATACCCGCGCCGGGACGTATCGCCGGCGGCAAGGTGTTCATCGGGGACCGGGAACTGACGAAACTCGACGAACAGGCCCTGCGGCCGTTGCGCGGACGGCTCGCCGGGTTCGTGTTTCAGGACCCCCTGAAGTCGCTCAACCCGGTCCGCCGGATCGGTTCCGCGCTGGCCGAAAGCGCCATGCGGCATTCCGGGCTGACCCGGAAACAGGCCAAAGCGAGAGCCATGGAAGCCTTGCGTTCTGTCGAACTGCCCAAACCGGAATCGGCCATGCGCGCCTACCCGCACCAGTTCTCGGGCGGGCAGCGCCAGCGCATCATGATCGCCCTGGCGCTCATCAACCGGCCGCCGCTGCTCATCGCCGATGAGCCCACCACGGCGCTGGACGCCTCGGTGCAGTCACGGGTGCTTGAACTGCTCAAGCGCCGCGCAAAGCGCCACACCCTGCTGATGATCACCCATGACCTGGCGCTGGCCGCCCGTTTCTGCGACCGCCTGTACGTCATGCACGGCGGGCGGGTAGTCGAACACGGGCCGGCCCGCGAACTGTTCTCGAAACCCCGCCACGAGTACACCCGCTCGCTTCTGAACGCGCTGCCCGGAAGGCGCGCGTCCGCTCCCGTCCGCAGCGGCCGCCGGGAGCCGCGAGAGGCATTGGCCGCACTGCACGGCCTTACGGTCCGATACCGGGGCGCCGATCAGGCGGCGGTGGAACAAGTGGACTTCTCGATTCACGCCAACGAAACCGTGTGCCTGGTGGGCGAGTCCGGATCGGGCAAAACCACGATCGCACGCGCACTCGCCGGGGTAATCAGGGTGACGCCGGGGCAACTTCGGTTCCCGGCGCTCAGTGAGGAGTTTCCGGGTCCATCAGTCCGGGCGCGACATCTGCAAATGGTTTTCCAGGACCCTTATTCCAGCCTCAATCCCCGATGGCCGGTGGAACGCATCGTCGCCGAACCGATCCGCACACACCGCCTGTGCGGCCGTGCGGAGCAAAAGGACCGCGTGGCCGCCCTCCTGGGCCGCGTCGGTCTCGATCCGAAGCGGATGGACCGGCGCCCGGCGGCTTTTTCCGGGGGCCAGCGCCAACGGATCGCGCTGGCGCGCGCGCTGGCTATGAATCCGCGCCTGCTGCTCGCCGATGAGGCGCTGTCCGCGCTGGATATTCGCACCCAGGCCCGCATCCTGGCGCTGCTTCGGGACATTCGTGAAGAGCACAGGCTGGCGCTGCTTCTGATCACACACGATCTGTCCCTGGCGGCGGAAGTGGCCGACCGCGTGATCGTGCTGCGCCGGGGACGAATTGTCGAACAGGGGCCCGTGTCCAGGGTCATGAACGCGCCCCGGCACGAATACACCCGCGAACTGCTCGCCGCGCAGGCGCGCTGGCGCCCGGATGCCGTTTAGGGCAGAGGCCGGGCCTTCGCAATAGCTCCAGCCGGCATGTAAACTGCGCGGCTGTGAAACGCCGAGAACTGCTGAAGGGCGCAGGCGCCGCCTTGACCATCTTGAGCCCGGCCTTGCGGGCGAGCGCACTCATGGAAGCGCACTGGGACTACCTCATCGTGGGCGCCGGCACTGCCGGGCTGCCGGCCGCCATACATGCTTCGAGACGCGGCGCGAAGGTGCTGATGCTGGAGGCGGCCGATGCGCTGGGCGGCACGCTGACCATGGCCTCCGGGCAGGTCAGCGCGGCCGGCACCCGGCTGCAGGAAGACCAGGGCATCGTCGATTCGCCCGACCGCCACTACGAGGACATCATGGAGATCACCTTCGGCGAGGCAGACCCCGACATCATTCGACGCACCGTGGACCTGGCGCCGGATACGCTGAACTGGCTGCTCGACCAAGGCCTCGTTCCGCTTCCCGGCCATCCCGTAACCGGCGCGGCGCCGGGCCGTGCAGGTTACAGCGTTCCGCGTTACTTCTGGGCCGAGGAAGCCGGCAAGGCGATCCTCAAGGTCGTGCTGGAGGAGCTCGACCGCGAAATGCCGCGAGGCAATATCGCCATTCGCACGAATACCCGGGTAACCGGGCTGCTGACGTCCGATTCCGGCGCGGTGGAGGGCGTTCGGGCCGAGAGCGGCGAACAGGAATGGACCTTCCGTGGACGCCACATTCTGCTCACCAGCGGCGGCTACGCCATGAACCCGGACATGTTCGAACTGCTGACCGGCCACCCCGCCTACGCGGCCGGATCCTGGCCGCATTCCCTGGGAGACGGGCTGGACCTGGCCGTCTCGGTGGGCGGCTGGCTGCGGGGCCAGCACCTTCATCGGGCCGGAACCGGCTCCATCCTTACCGCCGCGGCGTTCCCCGCCAAGGTCTATGCGCGCTTCACGACGGTTCCCCAGGAACGGCTGCCGTGGGAAATCTGGGTCAATGATTCAGGCCAGCGTTTCATTCGCGAGGACGAACCCTTGGTGCGCCCGCGGGCGCGCGCCGTGCTTGCACTGCCGCGCCTCCGCTACGTCATCGTCTTCGACGAGAACATCTTCAGCAGCGCGCCGCCCGGACTGCCGCGATTCAGCCGGGAAGAGTTTCTCGCGCATTGCGACAACCATCCCATGTTCGCCCGCGCCAACAGCCTGGATGAACTGGCGGCGGCAGCCGACGTGGACGCTGCGGGCCTGGAGCAAACCGTCCGCGACTACAACAAGGCGGTCGCGAGCGGCGAGGACCCGCTGGGGCGCGAGCACATGCCCCTGCCGATCGCCGAGCCGCCCTTCTACGCCATCACGCACCTGGGAAGTTCGGCCACTTCGTCGGCCGGCGTGGTCGTGAACAAGGCCCACCAGGTGGTGCGCGGAAACCAGGAGCCGGTGCCCGGCCTTTATGCCGCCGGCGAAGTCCTCGGCTCCGGCACCACGCTGGGATCCACGTTCGCGCCGGGCATGATGCTCACCCCGGCGCTCTCCATCGGCCGCTGGCTCGGCATGACCCTACCCATCTGATCCCGCAACAAGGGCGCTCAGGCCCGCCTCGTCTTCGTCACCCGTGTTCCGGGTGACGAAGACGAGGCTACCGCCGGCGGCAACCCCAAATTCTTAGAAAACGTAGGTTGCGGTGAGTCCAATCTGCCGCGGGTCGGCCATCGGGTACTGGAACGCGCGCACGAAAACCGAAGTACGGGCGCTGTCGCCGCGCGGCAGTATGTTCTTGAAGTCCACGAAGCGGATGACCGTCGTGGGCGTGCGGTCGTCGGTGAGATTACGCACGAACAGCCCCAGCTCCCATTGCTCCACATCCAGACCCAGCTTGATGTTGACCAGGTTCTGGTCGCCGCTGTGCGCATGATTGAAGATCTGCGCGTACTTGCGGCTGGCAAAGGAATAGTCCATCCGGACGTAGGCCGTGTTGGCGCCGACCGGCCATTCATAGCGGGCGAAAACATTGGCCATGTGCTTGGAAGCGTTGGGCGTCTGGTTGCCGGCCACCGACGGATCGCCGCCCGTGAACACGGCCTGTTCCCGAAACTCATCGAACTCCACGAAGGTGGCGTCGTTCAGCGCATAGCCGAAGCCGCCCGTGAACTGATCGTTGAAGATATGCGCCACTTCCAGCTCCAGCCCCTTGGCCTCGGTTTCTCCGGCATTGGTCACGTACGACACCGGGCGCCCGTCGCTGAGCAGGCCGGTCGTCGTGAGCTGCTGCTTGGTCCAGTCGATGAAGTACACCGCCACGTTCAATGTCGTGCGGCCGTCGTTCAGCGTGTTCTTGGTGCCCACCTCGACGTTCCAGGAGTCTTCCTCCTCGGCGAACCGCAGCGACGGGTCCAGCAAGGGGTTGGCGTTGATGAAGCCGGGCTTGTTTCCGACGGCGACCGTCCCGTAAATCATGCGGTCGTCGGCATATTTCCAGTCCAGCGTGGCGCGCGGCGACCAGCTCTTGAAGGTGTTCTCGATCAGCGGAAGCGTGGCTCGCGCGCCCGGATTGTCGTTACCGATCTTGTCCGAGGCGTAGCGCAACTCCAGCGTTCCGGTGACGGTATCGGAAAAGTCGCGGGCCACCGATCCGAAAATCGCCCAGTTGTCCGTACGCGCCTCGCCCTGATCCACGGTGCGGCCGTTAAGCCGGTCCTCGCGAAAATCGCGGCGGCTCTGATACAGGTAAACACCGCCCAGCAGCCGGGTGGCGGCTTCCAGGTCGGTATTGACCAGCAACTCGGTAGACCATTCACTCCGGTCGCTCACCGCGATCCGATTGAAGGTCCCGCCCAGCGCCGTGGAATTCGAAGTGATGTCCACGTCGTACCCATAGAGCACATCGGCGCCGAAGTACCCCGTATTGGACCGCACGGTAAGGTCGCCGAGGTCCCATTCGAGCTGCGCCGAAGCTCGCCAGGCTTTCTTGTCCAGGCCGATGTCGTCACCGAACAGCTCCAGGTTCTGTTCGGTGCTGTCCAGTTCGGCCACTTCCCCGCAGTAATACTGTCGGGCAATTTCCAGGAAACAGTTGTTGTAGGTGCGGTCCTGAAGAGTCACCGGGGCCGCCCCATCGTCGTCCTTGCCGTAGCCGAGGTTGAAGCGGGCCATGAAGCTGTCCGACGGCCTGAACTCCAGGGAGAGATTCAGGTTGATCGATTCCTCGTCGCCCACCAGCTGGTTGTCCAGCGTGTTGCGATAGAAACCGCCGTAGGTGTAGTAGCGAACGTGGGCCATGTAGAAGGCGGTGCCTTCCGAAAGGGGCCCGCGCGACAGGAAGTTGATCTCGCCTTCTTCGTGTTCCGCCACGCGCAACGACAGCTTGTTCTCGGGCTCGTTGCTGCCCTTCTTGGTGATCAGGTTGATCGCGCCGGCGAAGGTCGCTCGGCCGAACAGCGCCGCCTGCGGGCCCTTGATCACTTCCACCCGCTCGACGATATCGAACGGGAACGACAGCACTGAATCGTTGTACAGCACGCCGTCCACGAAGATCGACGCATTGGCGCCGCCAAGAATCTGCGACTGCCCCCGGATTACGGGCCGGCTGCCGCCGCCTTGCACGCCGTATCGGTTGAGCTTCTCGAACGAGAAACCGGGCGTGAACTGACTGATGTCCATGACGTCCGCCAGGCCCCGCTCCGTCAGTTCGGCGGCGGTGAAGGCCGTAATGGTCAGCGGCACGTCCTGGATCCGCTCTTCCTGTTTCCGCGCCGTAACGACCACTTCCTCGATCTCGCCAGCATCCTGCTGAGCCCATGCGGTTGAGGCCGTCAGCAAGACGCCGGCCGCAAGCAAACCGATCCGATATTTCATCGATAACCCTCCGTCGGAAAAACGCGGAAATAATACGCAAAGCGGCCCGCGCGCGCTACCGGGCAGCGCTATCCGTCGTCGCCCTCCCGCAGAACGAAGTAGATCCGGTCGATGAATTCCTTGCGCTCCCGGTCGAGCGCGGCGCGCTCTTCGTCGCTGAACTCGTAGGCCTCCACTGCCTCGGCGCTGATGCCGTCCCTGCCGAGCGCTTCGACGGCCGCCAGGCGCTCCTTGACCGCCCAGAGTTCCTGCGCAAGGCCCATCGTGATGGACACCAGTTCATCCACGCCCTGGACGTCGAAGAACCGCGGCTGCTTGCCGCGGGTCAGGTCTTGCAGCCGTGTCTCGGGGGGATCCTTGGGCAAGGCCCCGGCCCTACTTCCAGGCGCCGAAGCAATACCAGCGGATCGTTGGCACCAGGCGCCCGGTGTTCTTGTCCACGGTTACATCTTCCCGCGATACGTAAGCCTGAAGTTCCTCTTCGCCGTTGCGGGCAAGACTGGGCACGATGAATTCCACGAATTTCGATTCGTCGAAGCCGCCCGCCAGGCAGCAGTCGACCGGGCGCATGTCGCGGAATGCCTTGTAGTACGGCTCCTGGTTGTAGTAGCTGTCCCAGTCGAAGTAGAAGCTTTCGTAGGGCTCGGTGCGGCAGTTCGGGGGCAGCTCCATGTGCAGCATCAGCCCGCCGGGGCGAAGCAGCCGGTGCGCCTCGCGAAACACGGCGCGGACTTTCTTCGGCGGCAATTCGTGCAGGAACATCGACGACCAGACGATGTCGAAACCCGGCTCGCCGTCGAAATCGCATTGCGAGGCGTCCATCTGCCGGTAATGCACCGGCACGCCCAGCATTTCGGCGCGGGCGTGGGCATATCGCAGCATCGGCGCTGCGACGTCCACGGCATGGACCTCCGCTTCGGGAAAGGTGCGCGCCCAGGGCAAGGTGTTCGAGCCGATGGAGCATCCCATGTCCAGGATGCGGCGCGGGCGCAATTCCGGGAATTTCAGTGAAATGAAGCGCGCTATGCTGGCGCCGATGTCGTCGCGCTCGCTGCCGAACAGCCCCATGCTGAACACGGCGCCGCCGTTATCGTAGAGCGCGCCCGCGGACACGTCGTCGTCGCCGTACTCCGTGTGATAGCAGCCCGGCATCAGATGCACGTCGTGGTTGGCCACATACGGCGGCGTTTCCACGTCCGGATCGAGCGTAACCGAACCGCCTTGTCCGCCTCCATTGGCGTCCACGCCGGCGACCCTGCGGTTCAGGTCTTCCAGGTTGCGTTCAATCGTGGGGATGACCGAGCGCCAGACGAGTTTCTGGCAGTTCACCCGCATGGCCGAATAGAAGCGGTAGGAACTCTCGCCCCGCATCGCCCTGTGGACCTCCACGCCGTCCGCGGGCTCCCGACCGTTTTCGCGAACGAGGGCCGGTTCCACCTTCCTGTGGTATGTCGCGCGCATCCCGTTCGCCAGATCGGCCAGGATGTGGCGACGTATCTCGGAAACGAAACGCTGGCGCGACAGCTCGTCCCGGGTAGGCTCGATCCGCAGGTCGTGGCGTACGTAGTCGGTCATGAAGCGGCTCCCAAGCAAGCCATGGAAGTAACTTCCATAGGATACTGCAACTTCAAAACGATTGGGGCTGCCATGTGCGCCGCGCCGTCACTACAATTCAGAAAGCGGCGATGATGGACGGCAAGCGAAACTGGGTCGAGGAAGCCGCGAAAATGCCCTTGGCGTTCTCGCAGGTCCGGGAGGATGCTCTTCTCGACGAATCGGTAGTACTCGGCCTGGGAGAACAGGTCGACGTACTGATGATCGCGTCGGGCGGCTGCACCGCCGCTTTGCTGGCGTCCATACCGCAAGTGAGGCGACTGCACCTGGTCGATCCCAATCCCGCCCAGCTGGCCTTGTCCCGGCTCAAGCTCCAACTGCTGAAGAATTTACCTCCTGCGCAAAGGCTGGCCCTGCTTGGACATCAGCCGATGCGTGAAGAGGAAAGGCACGCCCGTCTCGGGCAGGCACTTTCCGAACTGATGCTTCCCCGGAACGCACTCGGTCCGTTTCGCACCGTCGTGGCGACAGGCCCCGACTATGTGGGCCGTTATGAACGGGTGTTCCGTGCCCTTCAATTCTCGTTGCGCGGGAGCGAGCGCGAGCTTCTCGCCGCCTTGCGTTCCTCCACCGCGAATGCGAGCGCATTTTCACCCGACTCTCCCCTGGGGCGAAAGCTCGATGAAGCGCTGGGTCAAGTCATGTCCCTGCCCAACCTCGTTCGCCTGTTTGGCGAGGACGCAACCAACAATCCGGAAAAACCGTTTCATCTGCACTTTGCTGACCGGATACGGTGGATCATGAAAAACGGGCAGGCCAGCACCAACCCTTACCTTTGGCAGATGCTGACAGGATCGTTTCCGAAGAACCGGTTCGCGCCATGGCTGACGCGTCAGGCCGCGGTGCATCCTCCGATCGTCACGGAGTCCTGCTGTCGCATGGAGCAGGTGCTGGAACGCGAGACGGGCGCATACGATTTCATTCACCTGTCGAACATTCTTGACTGGCTGTCGCCTGGGGACGCGGAGAAGACGCTGGATCTGGCCGCCGGCGCGCTGCGACGATCCGGACGGTTGCTGATCCGGCAATTGAACTCGACGCTCGACATCCGCGGGGCGGGACGAATGTTCCAATAGCTGGACTCAGCATCGCAGGACTTGTGGCGGCGCGACCGGAGCTTTTTTTACCGGGCGTTGCATCTGGGCCGCAAGCGATGAACCTGCACACCATCAACAGCAATCCGGCGCCCCGATTGGCCGCGGCACTCGCCGAGTTCGAAACGCAGTTCACCTACCCGCTGGGTCCCGGCAAGTCATTCCGGATCGACCATGGCCAGGACTACCCGAGGTTCTACCGGGCAATGGGGGACAATGCCTGTTTCGTCGCGGAAAGGAATGGCAAAGTCCTGGGCGTCCTGAGCGCCGCCCTGAGAACACTTAACCTTCCTTTCGGCGATCAAAGGACAGTGGTTTATGTCGGCGACCTCAAAGTCGCCCCAGGCAAGCCTGGCGGAAGAACCGTGTTGCGACTGATTCTCCGTTTACGGCGATGGGCGCGCCAACACGCCGTGGCGGCCTATTCCATTGTCATGGACGGAACTCAAGTCACGCCCGTCCGCTACACCGGTCGGCTGGGCATAGAGCCATTCGTGGAACTGGGAAAACTCGTGATCCTCAGCATTCCCACGTGCATTGGAGGCAAGCCGCATGCGAATTCCTGGCGCAGCGACGAGTTGCCTGCACGCAAGTGCTACCAGAATTTGAGCCAGCATTCCGCGAGGTGCCTCGAAAGCAATCCGGGCATTCGATCCTTCATGAAACCACACTGGCTTGTGCATCCCCAGTCGCATGCCGCAGGACTACTGGAAGATACCCGGCAGGCCAAGCGCCTTATCGGCATGAACGGTAAGGAAATGATCCGGTCGCACCTGTCCTTTTGTGCATGGTCGAACCACGCCAGCGCCCTGGCCTTGCTCCGGGAGGCGCTGCGCAGCTCGGCAGACAGGGGTTTTGATGAGATGTTCGTGGCCGTGAGCCCGCAGGAGGCAAACTCTCTGGTTGCCGACCTGGGCGTAGCGGGAGTCACCCTGGCGCCCGCTACCATTTACGGCTACGGACTGGACGCGGGAATGGACTGGAGCGTCAATACATCGGAGATTTGACGATGGAAGAAAGCAACGAAGCACCGAACATTCTGGCCTGTGCCGACGAGGTTTTGGAACGTATCGACATCCTGGCCAATCCGTACTTCCAATCGTTGCGCGACGGCTCGATGTCCCTGGAAGCGTTTCGACAGACGCAAGAGCAGTTCTTCTTCGCGGTCACCTTCTTTCCGCGCCCGATGGCGGCGCTGCTGGCGCGGTTTCCCGATCCACGCCTTCGGCTGGACATTCTTCACAACCTGGTTGAGGAGCACGGCGAATTCGACGAGGGGGCCTTCCATCACACGACATTCAAGAAGTTTCTCGACACCATTGATGGCGACCCGGACCAGTTGGACAACCTGTTTGTCGCGCCTCAAGTGCGAGCGTTCAACAGCGTCCTTACAACGTCGTGCCTTCTCGATGAAGTTGAAGTGGGTGTAGCCTGCATGGGAATCATCGAGTATGCGTTTGCGGGCATCTCCGCGCTGATCGGCAAAGCCGTTGTCGATAATGGTTGGGTTGCCGCGTCAGACTTGATCCACTACAAGCTGCATGCGGAAATCGATGAACGGCATGCGACCGAGTTCTTTGCGCTCGTGGAACCCCGGTGGCACGACGAGAATCGTCGCTATTTCATCCGGCAGGGTCTGGAGCTGGGAGCCTACATATTCGACCGCCTGTACCGGGATTTGCTGGCCCTGCCGGACAAGGGGTATAGACTAGCCGCCCCGTAGACGGGAGAGTCAAGGGAGTCAAGGGGTATTTCGTGAGCAAGGAAATTATTGCGCCGGACGGGTCGCCGATGCGGGCGGCCGTCATCGGCTGCCGTGACATTGAAGAGTCACTGGCCTTCTACCGGGATCGCATCGGATTGTCGGTTCTCGCCGACGAGTTGCTGGGCGGACCGGCCTTCAGAGGCTTCTGGAACCTGAACGGCGGAGCTTCCGCCCGCGCCGTCCTGTTGGGGCAAGGCGACGAGGGGGTGGGCCAGGTCCTGCTGCTCGACTTTCAACTGCCGGAAGGCAGCGCCAGACCCGTGGAAATCCGCGACCGCAGCGTTGTCCGGGCCTACGGATGCTTCAATCTGAATTTCTATACCGCCGACATTCACCGCGACTTCGAAGGCCTGAAGAAGGACGGCTACGTGCTCTGGTCCGATCCCGTCCAGCACTTTTTCGGGGACGACGTGGGCGACCCGATAGAAGGCATTTTCGAAGGTCCCGACCGGGTGCCTATCAACCTGGTGGAACTCGCCACCCGCGACACGGCGACGCGAGTGGGCCAGATGCGCGCCTACGTCGAGCAGCGAGGCTATACGGGCGCCGGCTTCACGCCCATCGTGACCAGTTCGCATGGCGTGGACTCCAGCGAACGCGCCATGGCCTTCTACGAACAGGTGCTGAAGATGAAGCCGCTGATCGACGAGGTCCTGGGCACGCCCGATTCCAACCGCCTGCTGAACCTGCCCGAGGACGCGAAGACCCGCGTCGTGTTCATGCAGGGCAACCACATGTTCGGCAAGGTGGTGCTGAGCCAGCCGCTGAATTACGAGTGCGAGTCCCTGATCGAGCAGGCCAGGGCCCCGAACATCGGCTACCTGGCCCAGGTCTTCGCGGTAAGCGACCTGGATGAGGCTGCGGCCAATTGCAGCGCCCTGAAAGCGGAAGTGCTCAGCGGTCCGCAACATACTCCCTGGCCGGGTGCGGGCAGCGTCTCCGCGATGCTGGTTCGCAATCCCGGCAGCGGAGCGCTGCAGGTATTGATGGAGGACGCGTGGTGAGCGTTTACGGCATGACGTCGGTGACCGTGGGCGTCAGCGACATGGACGAGTCGCTGGGCCTGTTCCGCGACGTGATGGGATTGCAGGTGGAGAGCGACGGCGAAGCTCCGCGCGCGCTTCTCGATGCCTGGGGACTGCCGGAACATGCGACGGCGCGGTTGGTCGAACTGTCCTGCCGCGGCTATCCGGTCGGGCACTTGCGCCTGGCGCAATACTCCCCAGCTCCCTCCGAGGCAGTGCGCCTGGACCACGGCCCCGGCGCGATGGATTCGTCCACCGACATCGGTCCCAAGGCGATCGATTTCTACGTGCCGCCGCCGATGACCGCGGCCGTGGATGCCATCACCGGGGCCGGCTACGCCTTCCGCTCGGAACCGATCTACTACGAAGTGGGCGATCTCGTGACCGAGGAATGCCTGTTCTCCGGGCCCGACGGCGTGCCCGCCCTGTTGATGCTTGGTCACCGGCATCCGCCCGAATCGATGCGTGAATTACCCTCCGGAGTCCCCTTCTCGGAGATCGCCACTACGTCGGTCATTTGCTCGGACCCGGAAGCCGCCCGCCACTTGTATTGCGACGCGCTGGGCCTGGAACCGGGAACCGACGCGTGGGTGCCCGAAGAAAACCTGGACCTGGCCCGCCGTCTCACCGGCGTCCGGAGTTGCACGGGTATCCATTTCCTGCTGGTTTGCGCCCCGGGGGAGCCCAGCGGCAAGCTCCTGTTCGTGCATTTCGCCGGCGTGCCGATCAAGCGGCTGGCCGGCAGGATGCGTCCCGGCAAGCTGGGCGTTAACCTTTTCAGTTACACGGCCAGCGACCTGGACGCCACGCTTGAGAAGGCCTGCGAAGCCGGCGGAACGCTGTTGCGCGGGCCGGCGCAGGTGGGTGAAACGCGCGTGGCGCTGCTGCTGGGCGCCAACGAGGAACTGCTGGAGCTGACCGAAGAGGGCTGATTTGTCTGCGGAAATCCGACGACCCCGGCCGGTCGATCTGCGCCGGCTGGAGTCCGGGGCAATGCGCATCATGCGCGAAGCGGCGGAGGCGTTTGGCCGGCCGGTACTGCTGTTCTCGGCCGGCAAGGACTCGGCGGTAATGTTGCGCCTCGCCCAAAAGACGTTCGCGCCGACGCTTCCGCCGTTCCCGCTGCTGCATGTGGACACGAACTGGAAGTTTCCGGAGGCCTATGAGTTCCGCGACCGGACCGCAGCCGATGCGGGCATGAAGCTGATCGTTCATGTCAACCGGGAAGGACTTGCACGCGGAATCGGGCCATTCAGCCACGGCGCGGAGACTCATATCCGGGTCATGAAGACCGAGGCGTTGCAAAGCGCCCTTGAGCGATACGGCTTTGACGTCATGATCGACGGCGCGAGGGGCGACGAGGAGCGATTCAGGGCCGATTCGCGGATCTCCGGCACGGCGCCCGTACGCGGCGGGACAACGCGCGTATTTCCGTTGCGTGACTGGTCCGAGATTGACGTATGGCGCTACGTTCAGGTCGAAAAGATTACGTTGCCGACGCTCTACTTTGCCGCGCCGCGGCCGGTGGTAGAAAGGAACCGAATGCTCATCGTCAGGGCCGACCAGCGAATGACGCTGGCGGACGGCGAGAAGCCCAGGATGCGGAAGGTGCGGTTCCGCACGCTGGGTTGCTGGCCATTGACGGGCGCCGTGGAATCTGAGGCGGCGGATGTCGCCGGCGTGCTGCGCGAGCTTCGCCGCGCCCGAACTCCCGAGCGTTCGTGGCGCGTAATCGACCGGCCGACCGACGAAACGGGCGGCAATCACGGGCGGCGCCCTTGAACGCGCAAAGCGCCAGCTCTGCGTCCGCCGGCCGGAGAAAGCGGCTGCGCGAAGCCCGGAAGCCCTGCATTCTCTGGCTGACCGGCTTGCCCGCCGCCGGCAAGACGACCCTCGCCCGGGAAATCACTCAGAGGCTTGAAACGCTGGGAGTCCGCGCCTTCGTGCTCGACGGCGACGACCTGCGGCTGGGACTCAACAGCAATCTCGGGTTCAGCCACGCGGACCGTAACGAGAGCGTGCGCCGTGCCGGCCATGCCGCCAAACTCCTTCTCGACACCGGAACGATCGCAGTGGCGGCCCTGATCTCGCCCTTCCGCGACCACCGGCAGCGAATCCGCGCGCTGGCCGGCCCCGACCGTTTCGTGGAGATCTTCGTCGACGCTCCGCTTCATGTGTGCGAACGGCGCGACCCGAAGGGGCTTTACGCAAGCGCGCGGGCCGGCGATATCCATGACTTTACCGGCATCGATTCCCCCTACGAACCGCCCGAAACTCCGGATATCCGGCTCCTCTCCGCGGAAAGCCCGCCGGGCGATCTGGCCGCACAGGTGATCCGCTACCTGGAAAAAGGAGAATATATTTGACAGAATGACCGATCAGATACTACCTCGGAGTCGCCATTGAGCACGCAGAGTGCAGGCAGCGGCAAAGGCGCGCATGAAGCGCTGATCTCCGGGATCGCCCAGCGCCATGCTGCTCGCCCCGGAGGGTTGCTGCCGGCCCTGCATGCCATTCAGGACGAACTTGGCTACGTCCCTCCGGAGGCCGTGCCGACCGTGGCCGAAGTGTTCAACGTCTCCCGCGCCGAGGTGCACGGCGTCATCAGCTTCTACCACCTTTTCAGAACCACCCCGCCCGGCCGCAGGACGCTGTACCTGTGCCGGGCAGAAGCCTGTCAGGCGATGGGCGCCCGGGCGCTGGAAAAACACACCAAAGAGCGGCTCGGCATCGATTTCCACGAGACCACTGCCGATGGCCGGATCAGCCTGGAACCGATCTTTTGCCTCGGCAACTGCGCCTGTTCGCCGGCGGTGATGATCGATGATTTCGTGCACGGACGGGTGACCCCGGAACGCCTCGATGCGCTGCTGGAAGAGAGTCGAGGCGAGCCGGAGGCCGCAACCCCGGGTATGCCGGAGGGCTCGCACACGGTTTTCGTCCCGCGCGATACGACGGCGCTGTCCATGGGCGCCGACGACGTGGCGGCCGCGATTGCCGGGGAGGCCGCCGGACGCGGCGAATCCGTCACGGTGGTGCGCAACGGCTCCCGCGGCCTGTACTGGCTGGAGCCCATGATCGAGGTCGAGGCCGGCGGCGTGCGTCACGCGTACGGGCCGGTGCGGCCCGCCGACGTTCCGGGTCTCTTCGACGCCGGGTTTCTCACTGCGGGAGAGCATGGCCTCGCATTGGGCCCGACCGAGGAGATGCCCTACCTGGCCGGGCAGTCGCGGCTGACATTTGCCCGCGTCGGCATCACGGACCCGCTTTCGCTCGTCGACTACCGCGCCCACGGCGGCTATGAAGGGCTTGCGAAGGCGGTGGGCCTGTCTCGCGAAGAAATCGTGGACATCGTCACCGAATCCGGCCTGCGGGGCCGCGGAGGCGCCGCCTTTCCCACCGGCATCAAGTGGCGCACGGTGCTCAACGCCGAGGGCGCGCAGAAGTATGTCACCTGCAATGCCGACGAGGGCGATTCCGGCACCTATGCCGACCGGATGGTCATGGAAAGCGATCCCTTCGTGGTGATCGAAGGCATGACCATCGCCGGACTTGCGGTGGGCGCAACGCAGGGCTACGTCTATCTGCGCGCCGAGTACCCGCTGGCGATCCGGATCATGAACGAGGCCATCGGGATCGCCGAGGCGGCGGGCTTGCTGGGCGAAAACGTCATGGACAGCGGCCAGGCCTTTCACCTGGAAGTCCGCGAAGCCGCCGGCGCCTACATCTGCGGCGAGGAAACCTCCATGCTGGAGAGCCTCGAAGGCAAGCGCGGCGTGATCCGTTACCGTCCCCCGCTGCCGGCGGTCAAGGGCCTGTTCGGGGCGCCCACCATCGTCAACAACGTCATTACCCTGGCGTCCGTGCCGATCATCCTGGCCGAGGGCGCAGAGTACTACCGCAACTACGGCACGGGCCGTTCGAGAGGAACGCTGACCGTGCAACTGGCCGGCAACGTCAGGCGGGGCGGGCTTGTGGAGATCGGTTTCGGCCGCACGCTGCGCGAGTTGCTGGAGGACTTCGGCGGCGGCACCGCCACCGGCCGGCCGATCCGGGCGGTACAGGCGGGCGGGCCCTTGGGTGCGTACATTCATCCTTCGCAGTTCGACACGCCACTGGACTACGAAGCGATCGCCGAAATCGGCGGGATGATCGGCCACGGCGGCCTGGTGGTCTTCGACGATACCGTGGACATGGGCGAACAGGCCCGGTTCGCGATGGAGTTCTGCGCCATCGAGTCGTGCGGGAAATGCACACCCTGCCGGATCGGCGCGGTGCGGGGCGTGGAAGTCATCGACCGGATACTGAGCGGCGACGACGAGTCCGGCAACCTGCTATTGTTACGGGACTTGTGCGATACGATGGTCGCAGGTTCGCTGTGCGCCCTGGGCGGGATGGCCCCGTTCCCCGTAATCAGCGTTCTGGATCACTTCCCCGAGGATCTGCGGGCACGCCGATCGTCCGGGGGAATCGCTGGAGACGAGCCATGAGTCGGTCTGAATCGGTACTGGTCTACGAGCCCTACCGGCGCCCTGCAGACCTGGGCGCTCCGCCCAGCGAGTCCACGACGATGGTGCAAGTCACCATCGACGGCAAGACCGTGACGGTTCCCGAGGGCACGATGGTCATCCGCGCGGCCGCGCTGGCCGGCGTCAATATTCCAAAGCTCTGCGCCAGCGACATGCTTGAGCCCTTCGGCTCCTGCCGGCTGTGCCTGGTGGAAATCGAGGGTGCCAAGGGCCTTCCGGCATCGTGCACCACCGAGGTGGCGCACGGCATGGAGGTAACCACGCAGAACCCGCGGCTGGCGGAAGTGCGCCGCAACGTCATGGAGCTCTACATTTCCGATCATCCGCTGGACTGCCTGACGTGCCCGACCAACGGCGACTGCGAACTGCAGGACATGGCGGGCGCCGTCGGTCTGCGGGACGTGCGTTACGGATACGCGGGCGAGAACCACCTGGATATGGAGAAGGACGAGAGCAACCCCTACTTCACCTTCGATCCCAGCAAGTGCATCGTCTGTTCGCGCTGCGTGCGCGCCTGCGATGAGGTCCAGGGTACCTTCGCTCTCACCATCGACGGCCGCGGTTTCGAGTCCAAGGTCGCGGCCAGCCAGGACCAGCCGTTCCTCGATTCAGAGTGCGTGTCCTGCGGCGCCTGCGTGCAGGCCTGCCCCACCGCGACGCTGACGGAAACCTCGCTGATCGAAATGGGCCAACCGGAGCATTCCGTGATCACCACTTGCGCCTACTGCGGCGTGGGCTGTTCCTTCCGCGCGGAGATGAAGGGCGAGGAAGTGGTCAAGATGATCCCCAACAAGGACGGCCACGCCAATCACGGGCATTCCTGCGTCAAGGGACGGTTCGCGTTCGGCTACGCCACCCACAAGGACCGCATCACCGCGCCGCTGATCCGCGAGTCCATCAGCGACCCGTGGCGGGAAGTGTCCTGGGAGGAAGCCATCGGTTTCGCGGCCGGCAGGCTCAAGGAGATCCGGGAGAAATACGGCTCCAATTCCATCGGAGGCATCACCTCGTCCCGCTGCACCAACGAGGAGACCTACCTGGTGCAGAAGATGGTCCGCGCCGGATTCGGCAACAACAACGTGGATACCTGCGCCCGGGTGTGCCACTCCCCTACCGGATACGGACTGAAATCCACCCTGGGCGAATCGGCGGGCACCCAGGCATTCGACTCGGTCCTGAAGGCCGACGTCATCATGATCATCGGCGCCAACCCTACCGTCGCACACCCCGTGTTCGCTTCGCAGATGAAGCGCCGGCTCAAGGAAGGGGCCAGGCTGATCGTCGTCGATCCGCTCCAGATAGACCTGGTGCGCTCCGCCCATGTAAAGGCGGACTGTCACCTGCAACTTCGCCCGGGCACCAACGTGGCCATCATCAATGCGCTGGCCCATGCGGTTCTCTCCGAGGGCCTGGAGGACAACCCGTATATCGAGGACCGCTGCGAACCGGACGCCTACCAGGACTGGCGGAGATTCATCCTCGAAGAGCGCAATTCCCCGGAAGCCCTGGCCGAGGTCACCGGCGTGCCCGCGGAGGATGTCCGGGCCGCGGCGCGGCTCTACGCCGGCGGCCCCAACAGCGCCATCTACTACGGCCTGGGCGTTTCCGAGCACGCCCAGGGCTCCACGATGGTCATGGGTATCGCCAACCTTGCCATGGCGACCGGCAACCTGGGCCGCGAAGGGGTCGGCGTGAGTCCGCTGCGGGGCCAGAACAACGTGCAGGGCGCCTGCGACATGGGTTCCTTTCCCCACGAGCTGCCGGGCTACCGGCACATTTCCGATGCCGAAACCCGCGCTCTGTTCGAGCGGGAATGGGGAGTGGAACTGTTGCCGACGCCGGGTTTCCGGATTCCGAACATGTTCGATGCGGCGATAGCCGGGCATTTCAAGGGGCTCTACGTGCAGGGTGAAGACATGGCTCAGTCCGATCCCGATATCACCCATGTCTCCGACGCGCTGTCGTCGCTGGAGTGCCTGATCGTGCAGGACCTGTTCCTGAACGAGACCGCGAAATTCGCCCACGTGTTCCTGCCCGGCTCGTCGTTCCTGGAGAAGAACGGCACCTACACCAATGCGGAACGACGGATATCGCCGGTACGCAAGGTGATGAAGCCGCTGGCCGGCTACGAGGACTGGGAAGTGACCCAGTTGCTGGCCAACGCCATGGGTTGCCCGATGAACTACAGCCATCCCAGCGAGATCATGGACGAGGTCGCGCGGCTCACGCCCACTTTCCGCGGCGTAAGCTACGAGAAGCTCGATCGCCTCGGTTCCATTCAGTGGCCGTGCAACGAAAAGGCCGAGCGCGGCACGCCGACCATGCACGTGGACACTTTCGTGCGCGGCAAGGGACTGTTCCGTTTGACGCCCTACGTGGCGACGCAGGAACGCTCGACTTCCAGGTACCCGCTGCTGCTCACCACCGGGCGTGTTCTGAGCCAGTACAACGTCGGCGCACAGACACGGCGCACCCGAAACGTGCAGTGGCACGGGGAGGACATCCTGGAGATTCACCCCCACGATGCCGAGCAACGCGGTATCGAGCAGGACGACTGGGTGGGCCTGAAGAGCCGGGCCGGCGATACCGTATTGCGCGCGGACATCACCGAGCGGGTCCAACCCGGAGTGGTTTATACGACCTTTCATCATCCGGAATCCGGCGCCAACGTCGTGACCACGGACAATTCCGACTGGGCGACCAACTGTCCGGAGTACAAGGTCACGGCCGTGCAGGCCTACAAGGTGACCCGGCTTTCGGATTGGCAGCAGCAGTTCGGGGAATTCACCGAAACGCAGCTGGAGCTCCTGCGCAAGGCGAGGACCCCCGTGTCCGCCTGAACTGTCTGCGGTTCAGGCCTGTTAATGCACGTTGAAGGCGACGCAGCCAATGAATCCGGCCAAGCTGGTGCGCATGGCCAACGATATCGCGGCGAACTTCGACTGCGGACTCGATCGTGCCACGGAGGTGGCCGGTGTAGTGGACCATATCGGACGATTCTGGAGTCCCTTCATGCTCGACACCATGGCTCGACAGATGCAGGCAGGCGACATCGGGCTGTCCGACCTGGCCGAGCAGGCGCTCAGGGAACTGATCGAAGAGCGGCAGGGCTAGCCCTTATGTGCCTCCTTCTGGCGGGAGCGTTCTGGTGAGATATGCGGGCTAGTGCCGCGCTGAAGAGCGCCAAGAGTGTGCGGATTGAGCGCTTCGGCGCCGATGGCGGGACTCGCGACGATGTGGTCGCAATGGAAGAACCATTGGAGATTCGCCTGTCCTGGACTCACCCCGATGGCCGGCGCGAGCAGAAGAGCATTTCCATCACGATGCGCACGCCGGGCAACGACGAGGAACTGGCAGCCGGTTTCCTGCTGACGGAGGGAATCATCGCGGGCCCCGCAGAACTCGAAGCCGTCGGGCCGTGCGGGCCGCCGGCGGCGAACGGGCTGATCAACGTCGTGCGGGTGGACCTGGCGCGCGACGTGGAGGTGGACCTCGCGCGCCTAGAGCGCCACTTCTACACGTCTTCCAGTTGCGGCGTTTGCGGCAAGGCGTCGCTGGAGGCAGTGGCGGTTCAGGGGCGTTATGACCTGCATGACAACACCTTGCGAATGAGTGCGGAGGGCCTCGGCGCGCTGCCTGACAGGTTGCGGGCGTTGCAGAGCGTTTTCGAGCGGACCGGAGGCCTGCACGCGTCCGGGCTGTTCGACGCCGCCGGGCAGGTGCGTATCAGCCGCGAGGATGTGGGCCGGCACAACGCACTCGACAAACTGATCGGCCAGGCGCTGCTAAAGGACGAATTGCCCCTGAGCGACTGCGGAGTCGTTGTGAGCGGCCGGGCAAGCTTTGAATTGATGCAAAAGGCCATGATGGCTGGCATTCCGATGGTGGCCGCCGTGGGCGCACCGTCATCCCTGGCAGTGGAATTCGCCGAGGAGTTCGGCATGACGCTGGTGGGCTTTCTGACGGCGAACCGGTTCAACGTTTATTCACGTCCCGATCGGATCGCGTAACGCCCCGTTCACTTCATCGTGGGCATCGAGAATTCGGCGCTGGCGGACGGACCCTCCGGCCACCGGGCCGTGACCGATTTCATGCGCGTGTAGAACCGCACCCCGTCCGGGCCATGCATGTGCAGCGGGCCGAACAGGGATCGTTTCCAGCCACCGAAGCTGTGAAACGCCATCGGCACCGGGATCGGCACATTGACTCCAACCATTCCTACCTGTATCTCCTCGCAGAAACGGCGTGCGCTGTCCCCGTCGCGCGTGAAGATGGCGGTGCCGTTGCCGTATTCATGCTCATTGATCAGGCGGACCGCTTCGTCGCGGGTGTCCACGCGCACGACGCTGAGCACGGGTCCGAAGATTTCCTCGTCGTAGATGCGCATGCCGCGCTTGACGTGATCGAACAGCGTCGGGCCGACAAAGAAACCGCGATTCTCCCCGGAAAACCTGAAGTCACGGCCATCACGGCGGAGCGCGGCGCCTTCCTCGACGCCGCTGTCGATATAGGCGCGCACCCTGTCCGCATGCTCCGCCGAAATCAGCGGACCCATCTGGGCTTCGTGCTCAAGGCCGTATCCCGGGCCCACGCGCAGCGAATCGATCTCGCGCTCCAGTCGGCCCACCAGCCGGTCGGCCACGTCGTCCCCGACGCAGACCGCCACGGAAATCGCCATGCAGCGTTCGCCGGCCGAGCCATAGGCGGCGCCCATCAGCGAATGCACGACCTGGTCGGGATCGGCGTCGGGCATGACGAGCATGTGGTTCTTTGCGCCGCCCAGCGCCTGCACGCGTTTCCCGCATGCTCCCGCGGTTGCATATACGTATTTCGCGACCGGAGTCGATCCCACGAAACTGACCGCCTCGACGCGATCATCCGTCAGCAGGACGTCAACCGCGGCCTTGTCGCCGTTGACAATATTGAAGACCCCGTCCGGAAGTCCCGCCTCGGTCAGAAGTTCGGCCAGCCGCAACGTCACCGACGGGTCTTTCTCCGACGGCTTCATCACGAAGGTGTTGCCGCAGGCGATGGCCACCGGGAACATCCACATGGGCACCATTGCCGGGAAATTGAACGGGCTGATCCCGGCGCAAACGCCAAGCGGCTGCATGAGGCTGTAACCGTCCACGCCCCGTCCCACGTTCAGGCTGTGCTCGCCCTTGAGCAGATGCGGTATCCCCGTTGCGAACTCCACGACCTCGAGTCCGCGCCCCAGTTCATTGCGCGCATCGGAGAGCACCTTGCCGTGTTCCATCGTAATGAGTTCGGCCAGTTCGTCGCGATGTTCCTCGATCAGCGCCTTGAACGCGAACATCACCCGGGCCCGGTTCAGTGGCGTGACCGCCTTCCAGGACGCAAAGGCCTCAAGTGCCGCCGCAATGGCGGAGCGCGCTTCTTCTTCGCTCGAAAGCGCGACGTTGCGGCGCCGCTCTCCGGTCGCCGGGTTGTAAACCGGCGCGACGCGCCCGGACGCACTCGCGACCCGTCTGCCGTCAATATAGTTTCCAATCGTTTCCATGATCCTGGCCAGTATGCCGCCCCGCCGTCCCGGTCAGCGGCGAATGCGTTTGTTTTTGGGATCGTACATCGGGATTGAAGATACCTCTGCCGGTATTCGTTTGCCGGCCACTTCGATGCGGAAGTCCCCCTTGGCCGGGTCCGGCGCCTTGGCCGTATCGACGTATCCGAGTCCGATGGCGCCGCCGAGCGTGTGGCCGTAAGCGCCGGAAGTGACGTGACCGACCAGGTCGTCATCGCGCCAGATCGGTTCATTGTGGTAGAGCAGCGGGACCGGGTCCAGCAGCCGGAACTGCAACATTCGCTTCGCCGGCGGCGCGGCCTTGTCCCTGAGCAGCGCCTCCCGTCCGATGAACCCGCCCGGCTTGTCGAACTTCAGGGTAAAGCCCAGGCCCGCCTCCAGCGGAGTGTCCTCGTCGGTGATGTCGTGGCCCCAGTGGCGATAGGCCTTTTCGATGCGCAGCGAATCCAGCGCGTGGTAGCCGGCGTGGGTCAGGCCGAACGGTTCGCCCGCGGCGACGATGGTGTCGTAAACGCCGGCCACGAACTCGGTGGGGACGTAGAGTTCCCAGCCGAGTTCGCCGACGTAGGTGATCCGGGAAGCCCGCACCCGGGCGTAACCGAGCTCTATTTCGCGGCTGTGGGCGAACGGGAAGGCTTCGTGCGAGAGATCGTTCGGAGTCAACGATTGCAACAGCGCCCGGGCGTTCGGGCCCATGATCGAAATCACTCCCATGGCCGAAGTAACGTTGGTCAGCACGCAGCGGGCGCCGGCCGGAATGTGCCTTTGCAACCAGTCGAAATCCCGGAATTCGGTGGCCGCGGCGGTCACGATCAGGAAGCAGTCTTCGGCCAGCCGGGTGACGGTGAGGTCCGCTTCGATGCCGCCCCGGTCGTTGAGCCACTGGGTGTAAACGATGCGGCCGGGGCGCACGTCGACATCGTTTGCGCAGACGAAATTGAGCACCCGGGCAGCATCGCCACCCTCAAGCCGGAACTTGGCGAACGAGGACTGGTCGAACAGACCCGCCTTCTCGCGTACTGCCCGGTGCTCCGCCGCGGAATGTTCGAACCAGTTCTGGCGCCCGTAGCTATACTCGTAAACGGCCAGCGCCGGGTCCGGCGCGTACCAGTTGGGCCGCTCCCAGCCCGCAAGCTCTCCGTGGCAGGCGCCGATGGTCTTCAGGCGATCGTAGAGCGGCGATTTGCGGACCCCGCGGGCGGTGTCGTACTGACGATAGGGGTAGTGCGTGGCGTACAGCAGCCCGAGGCTCTCGGATACGCGTTCGCGCAGGTACTTGCGATTGCGCTGGAAGGGCTGGTTGCGGCGCACATCCACTTCCCAGAGATCCTTCGGCGGGTGGCCGAGACGAATCCACTCGGAGATCACCCTGCCGATGCCGCCGGCCGACTGCAGGCCGATGGAATTGAGTCCCGCCGCCACGAAGCAATTGTCGAGTTCGGGCGCCTGGCCGATGTGGTAGCGCACGTCCGGCGTAAAACTCTCGGGACCGCAGAAGAACGTGTCCAGCCCGGCGGACTCCAGCGCCGGAACGCGAACAAGCGCTTGCTCCAGGATCGGCTCGAAGTGTTCCAGGCTGCCGTCGATCTCGTCGAAACAGAAGTCCTCGGGGATGCCCTCGGTGGCCCAGGGGCGGGCATTGGGTTCGAACGCCCCCAGCATCAGCTTGCCCGCGTCGTACTTGTAGTAGGCGCAGGCGTCGTAGTCGCGCACGACAGGAAAGCTGGAGTCCAGGCCCTCCACCGATTCGAACAGAGCGTAGTAGTGCTCGCAGGCATGCAGCGGCACGTTCACCCCGACGCTCGCCGCCAGTTCACGGGTCCACATGCCGGCGCACAGCACCACGCAGTCCGCGTCGATATCGCCGCGGTCGGTGCTTACGCCGGTGACGCTTCCGGCAGAGGTGCGGATGGCCGTGACCGGTACGTTCTGAAAGATGCGCGCACCGGCGGCGCCGGCGCCCTTGGCCAGCGCATTGGTGATGTCCACCGCGTTGGCGTAGCCGTCGGTCGGAATGTGGATGCCCCCGAGCACGTCTTCGGTGTGAAGCAGCGGGACCTGGGCCTTGATCGTGGCAGGCGTGACCACCTCCACCTTCAGCCCGAAGACTTTCGCCATCGACGCGCTGCGCCGCAACTCCTCGAACCGTTCCTCGTTGGTTGCGAGCGAATAGGAACCGCAACGCCGGTAGCCGGTCGCCTGGCCGGTTTCCGCCTCCAGGCGCAGATAAAGCTCGCTGGTATAGCGCGCCAGTTCCGTCATGTTGATGGAAGTGCGCAATTGGCCCACCAGTCCGGCGGCGTGCCAGGTAGTGCCCGAGGTGAGTTGCCGGCGTTCCAGCAGCACTACGTCGGCCACCCCGTCCCGCGCCAGGTGATAGGCCACCGAACAGCCGATCACGCCGCCGCCGATCACGATCACGCCGGCGCGGCGCGGCAGGTTGGCGGGACGTTTGCTCCGGGTGGTCACGGGCCGTCAGGTTCGCAACGGTTGCTTGCCCGGCTCGTCATGAGCCGTCAGGCGCGTAAACGAACATTGGCCGGGTCATACACGGGCTCGTCAAGCACCGTGGCCCGCCTCCGTTGACCCAGAATGTCGACCGTCAACTCGGTATCCGGGCCTGCCAGCGACGGCGGCACATAGCCGAACCCCAGGCTTTGCCCAACGAAGTGTCCATAACCGCCGGTGGTTGTCACGCCCACGTAGCGCTCGCCGGCGAAGATCGGCTCCCCGCCCTGCACGTCCGCATCGCCGGGGTCGAGACTGAAATAGATCAGCTGCAGCGTGCGGTCCCGCTGCTTGAGCGTCGCCTCCCGGCCGATGAAATCGCCCTTGTCGAACTTGATGAAGCGCTCCATGGCCGCGTCGATCATCGTGACTTCATTGGTCAGTTCCGCGCCCCAGCTGCGATAGCCTTTTTCCATTCTTAGACTATTGACCGCGTAGAGACCGAAATTGCCGATGCCGAGGTCCGCCCCGGCCTCCATCAGCGCGTCGTACAGAGGCTCCATGTATTCCATCGCCGGGTGCAGTTCCCACCCGAGTTCGCCCACATAGTTCACGCGCAACGCACGCACCGGCATCCCAGCGATCTCGATTTCCCGACCGCTGAGCCAGGGAAAGGCGCTGCTCTCAAGGTGCTCTTCCGTCAGCCGGGCCAGCACGGCCCGGGCCTGGGGGCCCGCCAGCACCAGCACGCCGCGCCGGTCCGTGACGTTGGCGACGCGCACTTGCTCTTCAGGGCGGCGGCCCTGCTCGAGGTGGTCAAGATCGCGCAGTTCGGCGCCCGCCGCGGAAAGCACGTAGAAGGCTTCGTCATCCAGGCGCGTGACGGTTGCTTCCGCGCCGATTCGTCCGCCCTCGGACAGCAGATGGGTGAGCGCGATGCGGCCGCGTTTCGGCAGACGGTTGGCGCACAGCCGATCCAGCAGCGTCTCCGCATCGGGGCCCGTCACGTCGTACTTGGCGAATCCGGAGAGGTCCAGGACGCCGACCCGGTCGCGCACGGCCATGCACTCTTCGCGCACCAGCTCGAACACGTTGTTGTGGCGAAAGCTGTATTGCTCCTCGCGGCCGTCGGTCGAGAACCACTTGGGGCGCTCCCAGCCGAAGGTGTCGGTGTAGACACAGCCCTGGGCCTTGAGCTTGTCGTAGAGGGGGCTGGTCCGGCAGCGACGGGCTGCCGGCAGTTCTTCCCCGGGAGGCGGCGTGACGTAGGTCCTGGAGTAGTCCTGGCGCCCCCTGGCGCCCATGTAGTCCTTGTCGGCAAACACCCCGAAACGCCGCGGATCGAACCCGGTCATGTTGATTTCGGAGTCGCCATGCAACATCCACTGAGCCAGGTACTTGCCGCAGCCGGCGCCCTGGGCAATGCCGAACGACGAGCCGCAGCAGAGCCAGAAATTGCTCAAGCCCGCCACCGGGCCGAGCAGCGGCAGACCGTCGGGGCTGTGGGAAATGGCTCCGTTGACGATCCGCTTGATGCCCGCCGGTTCGAAGATCGGCATACGCTCCATGGCCCGCTCCAGCCAGGGCATCAGGCGCTCGAGATCGTCCTCGAACAGTTCGCTGTCGGACTCCCAGGGCGGCAGTCCGCCCGGTTGCCAGGCTTCGCTGAGCCCTTCAGACTCGTAGATGCCGATCAGACCGGACTCTTGCTCCTGGCGCAGGTAGACGGAGGCATGGGGGTCGCGGGTTACGGGGAGTTCTTCACTTCTGCCGGCCAGCTCCGGCACCGGGCCGGTGACGAGATAGTGGTGCTGAATGTTGCAGATCGGAAGGTCCGCGCCCACCATCCCCGCCACCTGCCGGGCAAAGCAGCCCGCGGCATTGACCACGGTCTCGGCGATAACCGGCCCCTGCTCCGTCATCACCTTCCATTCGCCGCCCGGCAGGGGGTCAATGCCGGTCACCCGGTTGTGCCGCACGACCCGGGCGCCGAGCGCGCGCGCGCCTTTGGCCATCGCCTGGGTCAGCCCGAACGGGTCGGCATGGCCGTCGTTGCGGGTCCAGGCGCCGGCCAGCACTCCCTCGGTAGAGACAAACGGATTCAACTTGCCGATCTTTGCAACGTCGACGATCTCCATGTGGTAACCGACATTTGCAGCGATGCCGCGGAGGTAGCGGAACCAGTCCAGGTCCTGCTCGGTGAGGGCAAAGCGGACACTGCCGCAGTCGTGCCAGGTAACCGACTGTCCGGTCAGTTGTTCCAGTTTCCCGTACAGGGAAATGCTGTACTCGTGGATCTTGGCAAGGTTGTAGTCGCCGACCAGATTGGGGCATTGACCGGCCGCGTGCCAGGTCGAACCCGAAGTCAACTCGCCCTTCTCGATCAGCAGGACGTCGTTGCACCCCTCGGCCGCCAGGTGGTACAGCAGGCCGACGCCCATAATGCCGCCGCCGATTATGACAACTTGAGCCTGTCTCTGCATCGCGTTCCCCGGTAGTGGGTCGCTGTCGCCCGAATTTTCACGGAAGTCGGGGTTAACTTGCAATATGGAATTTGATCGTTTTCTGCATTGCGAACGTCATTTCATGGCTGCTAATATGCCGCTGACGGTCGCTGGATTGGCCGTGAGACGGACAGCCGCGCAGAGGCTGCTGGACTTTCGAGGCAGGAGGTTTGGTGGTTGGAGGCAGTTGGCATGATCGAAGACCTTGACGGCAAGGCCGGAACCGGCGAGCAGGAGGACGATCTCGTCCTCGCTGAACTCAACGACGCTGAGCTCGTCGAGCAAATGCACGACGATCTGTACGACGGCCTCAGGGATGAAATCATCGAAGGCACGGAGATTCTTCTGGAGCGGGGCTGGGCGGCGGAAAAGGTGCTGAACGACGCCCTGGTGGGCGGCATGCAGATCGTGGGCATCGATTTTCGCGACGGCATCCTTTTCGTGCCGGAGGTGCTGCTGGCGGCCAACGCGATGAAGGGCGGCATGGCGGTGCTGCGGCCGTTGCTGGCCGAAACGGGCGCGAAGCCGGTCGGCAAGATGGTCATCGGCACGGTCAAGGGCGACATTCACGACATCGGCAAGAACCTGGTCGGAATGATGATGGAAGGCGCCGGTTTCGAGGTGATCGATATCGGCATCAACAACGATGTCGAAAGCTACCTGGAGGCGCTGGACAAACACCGCCCGGACATTCTCGGCATGTCGGCCCTGCTGACCACCACCATGCCGTACATGAAGGTGGTCATCGATGAACTCGTGACCCGGTCGATTCGCAGCGACTACATCGTACTGGTGGGCGGCGCGCCCCTGAACGAGGAATTCGGCGCGGCGGTGGGCGCGGACGCCTATTGCCGGGACGCCGCCGCCGCGGTGGACACCGCCGCACTCCTGATGCGCAAGAGGCAGAATGACGGATGAAACGGCACTTTGTGGACGCTGTCCTGCTGCGGTGGCGTGATATTCCCGCGCAGGTTATCGTCGGGCAGGGCCGAAAGCGAGCACGGGCGCGATTGAGCGGCCGCTTTCAGAACGCCATCGATCGCGCCGCCATGCGGGCGAAGAAGCGCAACGCCGACGCCTACCTCAGTGAATGGGTGCGGGAACCGCTCAAGCTTGAGGCGGAAGATGCGGCTGCGGATTTGCAGGCGGCGGCGGACCGGCTGGCGGTCCGGATCGAAACGGCCTATTCGGACGAACGCCTGTCGGCGCTGGTGCGCAATCGCGGTCTGGCGGATGACCAGGGCGTGTTAACGCCCTAGAGGAGGGAGAGCAGCCATGCCTCGAAGATCAGGCGGTAGAAGGGCGCGAAGGGCCGAGCGCGCCGCGCCCCTCGCCGAAGCGATCAAACCGGTTCGCCCGGGACACACCGGCGGACAGTTCCGGCCCTTGTCCGAGGCCGGCATGGCAGCAATCGTGGACAACGCCTTCAGAATTCTCGCTGAAGTGGGATTTGCCGACGCCACCCCTCACTGCATTGAAACCTGCACGGCGGCCGGCGCCGTGCTTGGCGAGGACGGACGTTTGCGCATGCCGGGAAATCTGGTCGAGCGAACCCTTGAGCAGGCCCGGCGAAATCTCGTGCTGCACGGTCAGGATCCGCGCAACGACCTGGATCTGAGCGGCGCCCGAGTGCACTTCTCCACCGCCGGCGCCGCTGTCATGGTCGCCGACACGGAGAACAATCTCTACAGGGATTCCCTGGCGCAGGACCTGTACGACATGGCGCGTATCGTCGATAGCTGCGAGCACATACACATGTTCCAGCGCACCTGCGTTCCGCGGGACATTCCCGACAACTACGAGATGGACGTCAATACGCTCTACTGCTCGGTCATGGGCACGAGCAAGCACGTCGGTTCGAGCTGGACGCTTCCCGGGCATGTGGAGAAGAGTCTTGAGATGCTGCATCTCATCGCCGGCGGCGAGGACCTGTGGCGCGCGCGTCCCTTCGTGAGTCAGTCCAACTGCTTTGTGGTGCCGCCGATGAAGTTCGCCATCGACGCCCTCGAATGCCTGCGGGTGGCCGTTGAGGGCGGCATGCCGGTGCTGCTGTTATCGGCCGGCCAGGCCGGCGCGACCACCCCCGCCTACCTGGCCGGGGCAGTCTCGCAAGCGTGGGCCGAGTGCCTCGGCGGGCTGGTTTATGTCAACGCGATCCGGCCCGGCGCGCCGGCGATTCTCGGCGCCTGGCCGTTCGTTTCGGATCTGCGTACCGGAGCGATGAGCGGCGGCTCCCCGGAGCAGGGTCTGCTGTCCGCCGCCTGCGCCCAGATCGGTATCCATTTCGACCTTCCCTTCGGCACCGCCTGCGGCATGACCGACGGCAAGTTTCCGGATTTTCAGGCCGGGGCGGAACGCGCCGCAACGGTGCTGTCCGCCGCCTTGTCCGGGGCGAACATCGTTTACGAGTCGGCCGGCATGTACGCCAGCCTGCTGGGAACCTGCCCGGAGAGCCTGTTGCTGGACAACGACGTCCTTGGCGCAATCGGGCGCGTTACGCGCGGCATCGAAGTCAACTCCGATACGTTGAGCTTCGCCGAGATCCAGCAGATCTGCTTCAGTGGCGAAGGACACTACCTGGGGTCGGGGAACACCCTGCAGGTGATGCAAAGCGAGTACATCTATCCCGACTTCGGCGACCGCAACAGCCCGACCGTCTGGGAGGAGCAGGGCAAGCCGGTAATGCTGCAAAAGGCGCTCGAGAAGACCCGGGAGGTTCTCGCCCGGCCCGCGCCGCGCCACGTCGCCGACGATATCGACGCCCTCATACGGTCCGAATTCCCGATCCTTCTCTCCCCGACAGCCATGAGCCGCTGACGCTGGCTAGAAGCGTTTGCGTATCCGCAGCATGAAGTGCATCGCCTGCTCGGTCTTGCGCTCTTCCACCGCGGAAATCGCGCCGCCGGAACGGCCTGCCTCATAAATATCGCGGGTTCGCGTGCGCCGCGCCGGCGTCGCGTTCATGATCTCGAAGCGAACGGAGAGATCCTCGCCGAAGGTCCGGTCCCACCAGATGTTCATCGGCAAGGGGGCTTCCTTGATAAGCCGCTCCTCCGAAATGCGCCAGACACGCTCCTGAAAGCCAATGAATCCGTCAAGCCCCACGACGGAATTCCATCGCGGCAATTCCCAGGTGAGGCCGATGAACCCCACGAACGAATCACGGCCCGATCGGCGCCGTGTTTCGCCGGTGAAGGGGTCGGTGATCCGGGAATCGAAATGCACGGTCCTCGACCGCCACGTCGCTCCTTTCCAACCCAGCGGGTCCAGCGGGAAGTTCGTCACCAGGATCCACTTGCCGCGCGTCGCCTGGCCCGCGTTGCCCCGCGCGTCGAAGCCCAGACCCACGGGAACATAATCCAGCGCGTTGTCGAACCGGTAACGGGTGTAGGTCAGGATGGCCGAGCCCCTTCCCCAGAACCTGCGTTCCAGTTGCAGTTCGTAATCCGTTGACTCTTCCGGTTCCAGATCGGCATTGCCGGCGGACAGAATGTCCCACTCCAGCGACGGCGATGCGGCGAACGAGTAGAAATTGAGTTGCCCCACGACTTTCTCCACGCGCAGCCGGACGTCGGTCACGCTGTTGATCGACCAGGTCGCCGTCAGGCGCGGCTTGAGGTAGTCGAAGTGCTTGATGAGATTGGCGTCGCCGCTCTGCTCCAGACTCGAATGCTCGAACGCCAGGCCGCCTTCGAATGACAGGTTGGGCCGGACCCGGAAAATGGCCTTGGCGAACGCCTGGTAGCGGTCCTCCTGAACCGTGACGTTGTCATTCGGCAGATCAAGGGGGGCGCCGGCCACGCTGACCTCGACGAAACTGTCCAGCTCGTTGAAGGCAGCCTCGGCTCCAAATTCCAGGCTCAGGGGATCGGACAGGTCCCACCGGTAGATTGCGCGAGCCGCGGTCTCGGTCCAGTCGAACTCGTCGTCGGCCAGGGTCTCCCGGGAACCGACTTGCAGGTACGAGTCGCTGCCCAACGACTCCAGCCGATGGAGAAATTTGGCGTTCAGGCGCCGGTTGTCGGCCAGGTTGATCGCGATGTCCGAACCCACCTCGAATACGTCGTTCCCCCGCTCGATGTCGACGATCTGATCGTACGGCTCGCCGCCCGCAGTCTCGTAGTTGCCCAGCCGGTCGAGAATCAGGGTCGACGTCTTGGCCGTAAGGTTCAATCCGAGGTCGAAACGGTCCCATGCGTAGTTGCCGCTGGCCGTGGCGTGCACGCTCCTGGACCAGTCGTCGATATCGAACCGGCCACTGAGCGAGGACCGGGGATCCACGGCCGTCAGGGTGTACGGTCCCTCTCCCGTTCCCCATTCGAATTGTTCGTTCTCGTAGACAAGGCTCGCATCGAAATTGAAGCGCCCCGAACTCCTCGAGTACTCGGCCCGCGCGGTACCGCCGAATTCACGGTCGTTGTCGGTGTACTTCTTGACCGCCGCTTCGGTGATCAGCGTGGATTTACCGCCCGCCTTGCGAACGACGTTGACGACGACCTGGCGTCCCATCGTGTCGAAGTCCGCGGCGTCCGCGCGTATCACTTCCACCTGCTCGATGACCGCGAAAGGAATGGCGGTGAGCACCTCCTGCAGGGTGTTGGCCTTGATGGTCGGCCAGCGGCCGTCTATCAGCACGTTGCCCGCGGCGCTCTCCAGGCCGCGCATGTCGTTGTTTCCACGCTCGAAGATGAAACCCGGCGTGCGGTTAATGACGTCCATTGCACTGACTGGTTCGCCGTCCGCGTAGAAAGACGCCGGGAAGACCGTGATACCGGGATTTTCCGCCGCCGGTTGCTCCTGCGCAAGGCACGCAAGGGCGAGCGCCGCCTGCGCGAAGAAAACTCCGAAAACTCTCGCGACGTGAGCAATGTTCTGTTTCACGACACTACCTTACCCGCTATGCCGCCGGGCGGGAAATCACTTCCGGGACGTGCGGCTGCCTGATAAGATTCGCCCGGTTGCGCCCGGAGGATTCCGGACAACGCGCCAGGGAGAACAGAGTGCGGGAAAACAAAGTACGGATTCATCGGCGGCGGCTGGTCCAGACTATGCTGGCCGCGCCGCTGGCATACGTCTGGGGCCGGACAGGCGCGGACCAGGCGCTTGCGGCAACCGAATCGGCGCCGTCAGCGGCCGCGCGGCGGATCCGCAGGCGCTACGTGGACGGGCGCTTCGGCCAGGTGCATGTGCATATTGCCGAAGCCCTTGATGAAACCGCAGGGCGCACGCCGTTAATGTGCTTTCATCCCACGGCCTTGTCGGGAGACTTCTATCGCGATTACATGCTGGCGATGAGCGTCGACCGGCGGGTCATGGCGATGGATACGCCGGGCTACGGCAAATCGGACCCGCCGCCTGAACCGCAGCCGATGAGCGAACTTGCCGGCGCCGCGGCCGACACGCTGGTCGCGCTCGGCTACGGGGCGGATGGCGAAGGCGCCGTGGACGTGATCGGCTACCACACGGGAACCTTCATCGCTGCGGAACTGGCCGTTGTCCGGCCGGATCTGGTGCGCCGTCTGGTGCTGCCCGGCATCCCCTACCGCGTTGGCGAGGAGCGCAAGGCGCTATATGAGCAGTACGCCCGGCCCAGTGAGCTCCAGGAAGACGGCTCGAACGCCATGGAAGTATGGCGCTTCTGGGTGACTGACCGACACCCGGATGTTTCGTTGCAACGCGGCGCTTCGCACTTTGTCGATCACCTGCAGTCGGGTCCCTACGCGTGGTGGGCCTATCACAGCGTGTTCAGCTATCCGGCCGAGGAGCGCCTGCCTCTGGTGCGCCAGCCCGTTCTGGTGCCCAACACGCATGGCAATCTCCAGGAACAGTCCCGCGAAGCCGCGAAGCTCCTGAAGGACGTGCGGGTGGTGGAAATGCCCGACCTGAGCCACGGCGCATTCGATGTAGGCGCAGAACGGCTGGCTACCGTTTCCCGCGAATTTCTGGATCAATGAATCATGGATTTTGAGCGAGTCGCAAAACTGGGCGCGGAAGTTTCGGGCATCGAGCTTTCGCCGGACCTGGCACAGGACGTCATCGACGAGATCGAACAAGGAATACTGGAACACAGAGTTCTGTTTTTCCGAGATCAAGACCTGAACGGAGACGAACTTGTCGATTTCTCCCGGCGTTTCGGCGAGAGCTTCGTCCAGCCGGCGCTGGCGCACAAGTACCAGGAACTGCTGTTTCTGGAGAACGACAAGAGCAAGCCGCCCACGCTCAATACCTTTCACCAG
Source organism: Gammaproteobacteria bacterium (assembly GCA_009838035.1). NCBI lineage: Bacteria > Pseudomonadati > Pseudomonadota > Gammaproteobacteria > Gammaproteobacteria bacterium. The sequence continues at coordinate 236,276 of VXSK01000004.1, read as the reverse complement.
GACATGACCGGCCTGGCGCAACCCCCGGCGCTGCACATGCTGCACGCGCTGGTCGTGCCCGACGGGGGCGGCGACACGATGTGGGCCTGCAACTACAGCGCCTACGAATCGCTCTCGGACGAAATGAAGCGGATACTGGGCAGCCTGACCTGCACCCACACCATACTCGGATACTACGAGCCGATCGTGAGGAACTGGGAGAACAGCGAGGAGAAACTGCGCGAGTTCGAGGAAATATTTCCGCCGGTCACGCATCCGCTGGTGAGGACCCACCCGAAGACCGGCCGCAAGTCACTGTTCGTCAACCGTTTCTTTACCAATTTCATCAACGGTTTCACGCCCCAGGAGAGTGAAAACCTGCTTCAGTTCCTGTACAAGCACATCGAAACGCCCGAATTCTGCGTGCGGCTGCGCTGGCGCCCGGGCACCCTGGCGATCTGGGACAACCGCTGCACCTCCCACTACGCGCTGGCCGACTACTGGCCGCAGCACCGCAAGATGCAGCGCGCCTCGGTATCCGGCGACACCCCCTTCTAGCCCCGGGAGCGAGGGCGCCCCGCCCTCCTAGCCCAATTCCTCGCGCAGGCCCTTGACAAGGCCGACGCACATGCACAGCAGCACCAGGGTGAAAGGCAGGCCAACCGCCAGAGTCAGCGCCTGCAGCGAAGCCATGCCGCCGCCCAGCATCAGTGCCATCGCCGCCAGGCCGGCCAGCAGGCACCAGAAGGCGCGCTGTTGCACCGGCGCGTCCATCTTGCCGCCGGCGGTTATGGTGTCCATGACCAGCGATCCCGAATCGGCCGACGTGACAAAGAAAATCGTGATCAGGAGTACGCTGGCGGCGGACACGAATCCGGCCATCGGCAATGGCTCCAGCATCTTGAACAAGGCCAGTTCGGGCACCGATTCCGCCACGCCCGTATAGCCGTCGGAAAAGTATTGGTCCAACGCGGCACCGCCGAACGTCGCCATCCAGAGGATGCCGATGATCGTGGGGACGATCAGCACCCAGGTGATGAATTCGCGCACCGTGCGTCCAAAACTGATGCGCGCGATGAACATGCCGACGAACGGCGCCCAGGCGACCCACCAGGCCCAGTAGAAAGTTGACCAGTCACGCACGAAAGCCACGTCTTCGCGGCCGATCCAGTTGCTCAATGCCGGCAGGTAATAGATGTAGTCGACGCCCGCCTTGCCGATCGTCGCGAGAATCACCAGCGTGGGTCCCGCGACCAGTACGAACAGCCACAACAGGGCCGCAAGCACCATGTTGATCCAGCTCAGGCGCTTGACGCCCTTGTCCAGCCCCGCGATGACGGACGCCAGCGCGATGCCGATGATCACCATGATCAGAATGGCCCGGGTGACCGTGGTCGCGGGAATTCCGAACAGGTATTGCAGCCCGCCGGCGATCTGTTCGGCGCCGAAACCCAGCGATACCGCCAGCCCGAAAAGGGTCGCCAGCACCGCAACAACGTCCACCATGTGACCGAAGGGCCCCCAGACGGATTTGCCGATCAGCGGGAAGAAACCGGAGCGCAGCGTCAGCGGCATGCCGCGGTTGAAACAGAAGAACGCAAGCGACAGGCCGGCCACCGCATAGATCGCCCATGCATGCAGCCCCCAATGCAGGATCGCGGCGGACATGCCGGCGGCGCGGGCCGCGCCGGTGTCGGCGGGATCGATGCCAAGCGGAGGCGTCAGCGTGTGGGTCACGGGCTCCAGGACGCCGAAGAACATCAGGCCGATGCCCACGCCGGCCGCAAACAGCATGGCCAGCCACGCGGAATAGCCGTACTCCGGCTTTGCGCGCCGACCGCCAAGGCGAATGCGTCCCAACGGGGAAAGCGCGATACCGAAGCAGAACAGGACGAACAGGTTCGACGCAGCAAAATAGAACCAGTCGAACGTCGTGGTCGTCCAGACCCTCAGATCGGCGAACAGGGTCGCTGCCTGGTCAAGAAACAACAGCGTGCCGATCACGAGCATCACCACCAGAGCGGCGGAAACGATGAACACCGGGTTGTGGATGTCGAGATTGAAGACCCGGATGTTCTGCTCGCCGATCTCGTGGCCGATGTCGGGCGCAGCGCGCGCCGTGGATTCAGTCGTCATATCGCGTAGCGCCGCCGGATGTCTTCGCCCAGCGCGTCCTTGAGCGGATCGAGCCAGGACTCGTAGTTGCGCCAGTAGTCGAGCCCCGCCTTGAATATGGGCTGCCGCACCTGTTCGGAACTGGGCGTGCGGACCGCCCGGTCCGTACGGTAAAAGCTCAGGCAGCCCGGTTCGAATTCGAGTCCGCAGTGGTCGAGAATCCGGCGCACCTGGGTTTCCAGGTCGCTCACCACATCCTCGTACTGGACGCACAGCACCTTGCCCGGAAGCTCGGCGTCCCAGTGGTCCATCAGTTCCACGTAATCGCGATAGTACTGTCCGAGGTCCGCCAGGTCGTAGGTGAATTGCTGGCCCTCGGCAAAGAGCTGCTTGTAGCCGCTGAATCCACAGGCCATGGGGTGGCGCCTGGCGTCGATGATCTTCGCGTTGGGCAGCATCAGGTGAATCAGTCCGATATGGCGAAAGTTGTTCGGCATCTTGTCGACGAAAAACGGCGCGCTTTGGCGGTGAATCCGCGTGTCGTCGATGTATTGCTGCCCGAACTGGCGGAGCTCATCATCGGACAACTCCGCCAGGATGTCGGGATAGTCCGGCTCGGGCCCGCTGCGCCCGCGCCGCCGCAACTGCTGCGCCAGCGACAGGACGTTTGGCAGCTCCAGGGTTCCGTCCACCCGCGAATGGGACGAAAGAATCTGTTCCAGCAGGGTTGATCCGGCGCGGGGCAGCCCGACAACGAAAACAGGATCTCCCGCGAAATGCCCCGCGTCCACACCGCGCGACAGCACCCCGGCGGTACACACCCGCTGCTGGGCGCGCAGTTCCTCCGTCATCTTGTCCGCGTCGTAGCGGCTCGCAGCCTTCTTCGAGCCGTTGCCCTGTTCGTAAAAACGGAACGAGGCCTCGAAGTCCTCGCGGTCCTCGTACGCTTTGCCCAGGGCGAAGTTCAAATGTACGCGGTCGGCGTGGGACAGTTCGTCGCCGCGCACCTGCGCATGCATCCGCTCGAGTTCGCGGTCGCTGAACGAATAGACCTTCAGGTTGGACAGCGAATACCAGGCTTCGCCGTGGCGCGGCTGGGTCTCAAGCGCCGCCCGGTAGGAGGCGACAGCCTCATCGTACTGGCCGTGGGTCTTGAGCGCGTGGCCCTTCGAGGTGAGCGTGACCGGGTCGCCCGGAATTTTCTCCAGCACCCGGTCGAAAAGGCCCAGCGCCTCGTCGTAGTCGCCGGTTTGCATGCATTCGATCGCGTAGATCGACTGGAACTGCGGATTGCCGGGCGAGGTCTCAAGCAATAGCCTGGCCTGCTCGAGGGCCTTTTCGAATTTCTGGCGCTTCCTGAGCGCCTGGATGTAGTCCATGTGCACCCGCACGTTGTTCGGTTCGAACTCGTGCGCCGACTCCAGCAGGAATTCGGCGTCCGCCAGGACGCCGAAACGTATGCCGATGTCGGCCAGCAGCCGCATGGCTTCCACGTGATGCGGTACCTTCCTGAGAAACCTGCGGCACAGGTCCTCCGCCTTGAGCAGCTTGCCCTGGCTCATGAGGTCGAGGACGATGACGAGAGGCCGCGGCAACTGTTCAAGATGGTCAATCTGGGCTTTCACTTGCGCCGCCTCCCGGAGGCGCCCGCTCCGGGCCAGGATATTGAGTTGGCCCCTCCAGCTCGCCACCAGCGCCGGGTTGAACCGGCACGCCTGCGCATACGCCCGTAGCGCATGGTCGGGCCGGCCCATGTCACGGTACGCGTGACCCTCCTCCTGGTGCGCCCGGCCGTTCTCGGGCGCAAGAGCTTTCAGTCTGGCGATCTGCGCCAGCGCCGAATCGAACTCGCGCCGGTAGCGGCGGCAGACCGCACTCATGTACAGCGCGTCGGTGTTTTCCGGCTCGTCCCTGAGGATGTCGTAGAGGTCGGACAGTGCTTCGTCATACTGCTTCCCCACAATCCTGGCCTGAATGGCGGCCAGCGCGGGATTGGCCCCGCCTCGTTCCCGGCCCCCGGAATCACCGCGAGAGCCTGAACCTCCGGCACGACCGGACACGACAACGGCGTCCTCCGGGGAGGACGCCGTGTCGGTTACTGGTGCCGAATCCGGGTCGGTCAGAAGTTTACGCTCGCGCGTACGCCGTAGGTCCTGGGTTGCGCGTAGGTGACGTGCTTTGTGTCGAAGACGAATGAGCGCGACACCTCGGCCCGTTCATCGGTCAGGTTGCTGCAGTACACCGTCACCGACCAGTTGTCGGTGGCCACGCCCGCCGTCAGACCGAGCATCGCCCAGCTGTCGATCCGGTCGCGGTTGATGGTGATGATGTCGCTGTACGAATCCGCGGACCAGGTAATCATGGGCATGACGTGCGCCGTCCACCCATTGGCCTGCAGGGTCCACTCGTAGCGTGCCCGCAGGTTGCCCTGGTTGCCTGGAGCGAACGCAAGTTCGTCCCCCTCGCGCACGTCGTTTGTGGGTGTAATCTTCCGGGTAATCTCGGAGTCCAGGAACGACAGGGCGCCGGCGATGGTCAGCCCGTCGAACCGGGGGGGCAGCCAGATGAAGTCCGCCTCCAGGCCCCTCACCCTGGCGTCCGCCGCGTTGTCCGAGAAGAACAGGTTGACGATGCTGGTATCGAATATCGTGGTCTGCAGGTTATCGATATCGATGTTGAACAGCGCGGCATTGAGTCGGAAGGCGTTGCCGAAATCGGCCTTCATGCCCACCTCAAGATTGACGACTTCGTCGGTTTGCAGCACGAAAGGTACCGTGAAACCGCTGCCGTCCGCGCTCGCGCGCCCGCCCGGTCGATTCAGCAGGCCGGGCCGGAAACCCTCCGACAGCGTGACGTAGTAGAGGTGCGCCGGTTGCGGCCGCCAGCCCAGCGTCGCCTTGAAAATCGTGCCGTCGGCCACCGCCTTGTCGGGCGCGCCCGCCACTGGGCTGTTGGGCGCGAACTGACCTGAGATGTTGGTGCCGAAGCGCTGCCCGTCAGTCCTGTTGGCGCCGAAATTCCCGAACGATGAATTGGCGCTGCCCTCGAGATCGACCTCGATCTCGTAATTGCGGGCGCCGAGCGTCAGCGTGAACTGATCAGTGAGGTCGAAGTCCAGCTCGCCGAAGACGCCGAACTGATTGTCCGTTCGCCGGATGTCGTTGCGGAAGATCACGCCGATGTCACCCCCGTGGCGGTCTGGGCCGAATGGCCCCGGGTACGTGTAATAACCTTGGCCGTAGCCGGCCCCGAACGCACTTCCCGCAGGGTTGCCCGGAGCCGCTGCCGGATTGGTCAGCGGGTAGTTCGGTGCGAAGCCGGGGTGCCCGTTCCACGAGATGGCCCACAAGGAACCGGGATAGATGAAGTCGTTGACCTCGATGAGTTCCAGGTCGCTGACGAACACGCCACCCTGCAGGCGCCAGCGATTCGACTGGTCCGTGGTGAAGCGGATTTCATGCGTGCGGACCTCAAGCCTGTTGATGCTGTCCACGTACATTTGCGGCGGGTGGCACCTCGTGCCTGCACGAGGAATGCCCGGAGGACTGTTGAATGACGTATACGTCGCGTAGTAATCGCAGATGTAGTAAGGCAGGTACTGACCCACGAACAGGTAGTCGGAGTAGTCGACGATCTGCTCCGACTCGCGGTCCGTGAATGCGCCCGCGTAGATGACGTCCAGCCCCGCCAGACGGCCCGTGAGCGTCACGGCCGTATTGTCAAAGGTGTCGAAGATGCCCTCATTCACGAAGCGGTTGACTTCCAGGTCGCCCACGTCGGGGTCGGCGAAGAACACGCCGTCCGCCTCGGTTTCCTGGGTCGTATGCGAAACCAGCAGACTCCAGTCGTCGTTGATGTCCCACTTCGCCGAGACCCGGCCGCCGGTGTAGGTAACTTCGTTGATGTCTTCTTCGGCTATCGAACTGTTGTCCGCCCTGAAGAAAGTAATGTTGGAAAGATCCACGCCCGCCTGGAATCCGGCGCGATAGGAGGCTACCGGCACGCCGTTCTTGCGAACCGCACCGGCGGGCCTGTACCGGGCGCTCTCTTCGGCGGTCCTTGTGGAGGCCACATTGTCGATCCAGCCGCCCTTGCTGTCCCTGTAAACGACGCCGCGCAAGCCGAAATTGTCGCTGAGGGGAAGGTTCATGACCACTTCGAGGTGGTTGCCCGAGCCGCCGCTGCTGAGCGTGTTAACTCCGAACTTCGCGTTGCCGTAGAACTCGTTCAGGTCCGGCTTGTTCGTGATCAGACGAACGTTGCCGGCCTGGGAACTGGCGCCGAACAAGGTACCCTGGGGGCCGGAGAGCACTTCGATGCGCGCCAGGTCCGCCGCGTAGACATCGAGATTGCGGCCTGGATGCGCCAGCGGCTGTTCGTCCAGGTAAAAGGCGACGTTGGGCGCCAGTCCGGCCACGCCGGCCACCGTCAGGTTCGGTGTCGTGGATGCGACGCCGCGAATGTATATGGTGTTCTGACCCGGTCCGCTGCCGCCGGCAGTAACGCTCGGCAACTGCAGCACGTAGTCCGCGAAATTCGTGATGCCGAGTTCAGTAATCTCGCGGGTGTCCAGGGCGGTCACCGCCAGTGGCACGTCCTGCAGCGATTCCTGGACGCGCCTCGCGGTAACCACGATCTCATCGAGCATTCGTGCGCCGGCATCCTCCTGCGCCGCGACCGGCGCGCCCGCTATCGACAGCGCGACGGCGGCGGACAATACGGATTGTTTCGGTTGCAAGTGAATAGGCATAACCCAAATCCTCCCGGAGGACCATTGTTTCCCCCCCAACGACATATCATAGACCAATCCATTCGACGCTTTCGGAGCCTTGTTGCCGGAACACTCGCCGATGCCCAGCAAACCGGATATAGAAATCGCCCGGGCGGCAAAAATGCTGCCGATACTCGAGGTCGCGGACAAGCTCGGCATTGCCGGACATACAGAGCCGTACGGCAAGACCAAGGGCAAGGTCGATCATGCCGCCGTGGCCGCCGAACGGCCGCAGGCAAGGGGCAGGCTCATTCTGGTGACGGCGGTGTCGCCGACGCCGGCCGGCGAAGGCAAGACCACGACCACGATCGGTCTGGGCGACGCCCTCAACCGCATCGGCAGGAAGGCCCTGATCTGCCTTCGCGAACCGAGCCTCGGTCCGTGCTTCGGCATGAAGGGCGGCGCCGCGGGCGGCGGTTATGCGCAGGTCGTGCCGATGACCGACATCAACCTGCACTTTACCGGCGACCTCCACGCGATCGGCGCCGCGCACAACCTGCTCGCGGCGCTGATCGACAACCACGTTCACTGGGGCGGCGAACCCGCCATCGATCCACGGCGCATCACCTGGCGCCGCGTGCTCGACATGAACGACCGCGCGCTACGGCATACGACGATCGGCCTTGGCGGATCCGTCCACGGCGTTCCGCGCGAGACGGGTTTCGATATCACCAGCACTTCGGAGATCATGGCGATCTTCTGTTTGTCGAAGGACCTGGCCGACCTGGAACGGCGCCTCAGCAGGATCGTCGTGGGTTACGACCGAAACCTTGAGCCGGTCACGGCCGGAGACCTCGACGCGCAGGGCGCCATGACCGCCCTCCTCCGGGACGCCTTCTCACCGAACCTCGTGCAGACTCTGGAGAACAATCCCGCATTCATTCACGGCGGGCCGTTCGCAAACATCGCGCACGGATGCAATTCGGCGGTCGCCACGCAGACCGCGCTGAGACTCGCCGACTACGTCGTGACCGAAGCCGGGTTCGGGGCCGACCTGGGCGCGGAAAAGTTCTTTGACATCAAGTGCCGCGCAGCGGACCTGGTACCGGATGCGGTGGTTCTGGTCGCCACGGTCAAGGCGCTCAAGATGAACGGCGGCGTCCCGAAAGACGGCCTTGAGGCGGAGAACGCCAAGGCGGTGGCGGACGGCTGCGCCAACCTCGGGCGGCATCTCGACATCCTCGATCGATTCGGAGTTCCCGCAACGGTGGCCATCAACCGCTTCGAGGCCGACAGCGACGCCGAAGTCGGCGCGATCGCGGATTACTGCCGCCGGCGGGGCGTGGCCGCCATCGAGTGCCGGCACTGGGCGGAGGGCGGCGCCGGCGCGGCGGAACTCGCCGGGCACGTCGCGGAACTGGCCGATTCGGCGCACAGCGGTTTCAGGCTGCTCTACGAGGACGGCCTGGAGCTGTGGGAGAAGGCCCGCCGGATCGCGCAGGCGATCTACGGAGCCCAGGACGTCGTCGCATCCGCAAAAGTGCAGAAAGAGTTCTCGCGTCTGCAGGCCAACGGTTACGGGCGCTTTCCGATCTGCATGGCCAAGACGCAGTACAGTTTCTCGACCAATCCCGCCCTGCTGGGGGCGCCCACGGACCATATCGTGGAAATTCGCGAAGTCCGTCTTGCGGCCGGCGCCGGCTTTGTCGTGGCCATCTGCGGCTCCATCATGACGATGCCTGGCCTGCCGAGACAACCCGCCGCCCAGGACATTCGCGTCAACTCCGAAGGCCTGATCGAAGGTCTGTTCTGAGCCGCCGGGGCTCTTGCGCCTCCCCCATCCGGACGAGCGCGGAAGGCCTCTCCGGCGCGGGCGTTTGCCGCGTTTCCGTGGGGCAGAACTGGTATTATTCTTACGTCTCCGCGCCGGACGGGGCCGTGAATGAGCAGCCACCCGCAACACAGGCGACACCCTGGCCGAAAGCGGCGCGGCGGCCGCGCCGCGAAGTTCGCCGCGCGCCGGCAAGGAACTGCCAGGGAGCTCGCGGCCTGGATCGATCGCAGCATTCCCTTCTTCGAGATTCTCGACAAAGAAGCGCTGGAGCTGATCGAGCACAACGCCGACACGGTGCTCGAGGAAATCGGCATTGAGTTTCGTGCATTCCCGCAGGCGCTCGAACTCCTGAAGGAAGCGGGCGCCGACGTGGACGGCGAGCGCGTGCGGTTCCCGCGCGGCATGTGCCGGTCGCTGGTACAGGCCACGGCGCCGCCCGAATACAGGCAGCATGCCCGCAACCCGAGACGCTCCACGATCATCGGCGGCGCACGCACTGTGATGGTTCCCGCCTACGGATCGCCTTTCGTGCAGGACCTTGACCAGGGGCGCCGCTATGCGACCCTCGAGGATTTTCGCAACTTCGTGAAGCTCGCCTACATGAGTCCCGGGCTGCAGCATTCCGGCGGCACGATTTGCGAGCCTGTCGATGTGCCCGTCAACAAACGTCACTTCGACATGGTTTACAGCCACATCCGGTACAGCGACAAGCCGTTCATGGGTTCGGTCACGCATCCGGAGCGCGCCGAAGACACGGTGGCCATGGCGCGAATCGTGTTTGGCGAAGATTTTCTGGCGAACAACACGGTGCTGACCAGCCTGATCAACGCCAATTCGCCGATGTGCTTCGACGCAACCATGCTCGGCGCGGCGACGGTTTACGCCGAAAACAACCAGGCGACGGTCATCTCTCCGTTCCTGCTCGCCGGAGCGATGTCGCCGGTGACCGCAGCGGGCACGCTGACCCAGATCCTGGCCGAGGCGCTAGCCGGCATGGCCTACATTCAGCTCGTGCGGCCCGGAGCTCCCGTGGTGTTCGGTTCGTTCGCATCGGCCGTGTCGATGCAGTCGGGAGCGCCGACCTTCGGCGGCCCGGAACCCAGCCTGGTCTTGTACGGTGCGGGCCAGCTGGCGCGCCGCCTGGGCGTGCCGTTCCGCAGCGGCGGCGGCTTGTGCGCTTCGAAAATTCCAGACGCCCAGGCGGCTTACGAATCCGCCAATACACTGCAGACGGCAGCGCTGGCGGGCGTGAACTTCATGCTTCACGCGGCCGGCTGGCTCGAGGGCGGCTTGTCGATGGGCTACGAGAAGTTCATCCTCGATGCCGACCAGGCCAATATGATCGCGGTGCTCCTGAAGGGGGTGGACATGTCGGAGTCCGGGCAGGCCATGGATGCGCTGCGCGAGGTCGGGCCCGGTTCGCACTTTCTCGGCGCCGCGCATACCCAGGCCAACTTCAAGACCGCGTTTTACCGTTCCGGCGTCGCGGACAACAACAGCTTCGAGCAATGGGAGCAGGATGGCTCGCTCGACGCCGCCCAGCGCGCCAACCGGATCTTCAAGCGGATGCTCGAGGAGTACGAGGCGCCGCCGCTCGATCCGGCCATCGACGAGGCCCTGCTGGAGTTCATCCGGCGGCGCAAATCCGAGTTCGAGGATCGGGACTACTGATGTCCGGCGAACATCAGAGCGCCGAGCGTCCGATCCTGGTCATCGCCTGCGGCGCGCTGGCGCGCGAGATCGAGGCGCTCAGCCGCCGCTGGGGCTGGAAGCACCTGCATCTGAAGTGTATCGACGCGAAACTGCACAACCGGCCGGCCGAAATTCCCGCGCGACTGCGGAAAATGATCCGCCGGCACCGCTCGGCTTACGACGAGATTTTCGTCGCCTACGCCGACTGCGGCACCGGCGGAGGCATCGACCGGGTGCTTGCCGAGGAAGGCGCCCAGCGGCTGGAAGGGGCGCACTGCTACGAGTTCTTCGCCGGCCGGGAACGTTTTGCAGCGCTTTCCATGGCGGAGCCCGGCACGTTCTACCTGACCGACTTCCTGGCGCGCCACTTCGATCAGTTTGTTGTCAAGCCGTTGGGCCTGGACCGGAATCCGGAACTCCGCGACGCGTATTTCGGCAACTACCGCAAGCTCGTTTACCTCTCGCAGACGGAAGACGAGCGGCTTCTCGAATCGGCCGCACGGGCCGCCGCGCGCCTTGACCTGGAATTCGAGCACGTGCACTGCGGTTACGGCGAACTGGAAACCAGCCTGGCGGCGCGTTTCAGGCGGCGGCGGACGATCCCTATTGCAGCCGAAGGCAGCAGGGGAGCCTAGCGAGAGATGGGCGCCGGTTCCGCTACCGGGCGGGTTGGGACATACCGGATGCGGCGATGGTCGGTGCGCAACGCCCGCGGACTCAAGAGAATCTATTCCGCCATCGAGCGGGTCCTGGTCTGGTGTCACCCGCTGTTGCGGCGCATCGGGTTCGCACGGCTCGACAAGCCGTTCATGAAGGTCGAGTCGATCACGAAGGGCTTCCTGCTCGACTCGCAGAATTGCGGCCAGTGCATCGTGGGTTTCACCGGACTGTCGTGCCCGATGAACTGCCCGAAGAAGATGCGCAACGGCCCCTGCGGCGGCGTCCGCGCCGACGGCAACTGCGAGGTCAAGCCCGATATGCCATGCGTCTGGGTGCTCGCGTGGGAAGGCAACCAGCGGTTGCGCGAAGAGGAAATTCCGCTGCAGGTCGTGCAGCCGCCCGTCGATCACCAGTTGATCGGCCGGTCGGCCTGGCTGCGCGAGGTGCGCATCGTGGTCGGGAACTCCAGCCATGCAGTTTGAAGACGAACCGCTGGTACCCGGCGAACGGCTGCCGATCAGGCCCGGACACTCCTCGTTCGGCCGGCTCGAACGCGTGCTGCGGGCTGGCGGCTTCGCGGTGACCGCCGAAATCGCACCGCCCGATTCGGCCAATCCGGCCGAAGTGTACGAGCGTGCGGCGCTGTACGACGGCTACGTGGATGCGATGAACGCGACCGACGGCTCGGGCGCCAACTGCCACATGTCCAGCGTCGGTATGTGTTCGCTGCTGTGCCGGCGCGGCTACGCGATGGTGATGCAGGTATCGGCCCGGGACCGCAACCGGATCGCCATCCAGGGCGACGTGCTCGGCGCGTCGGCCATGGGCGTGGCCAGCATCCTGTGCCTGACCGGCGACGGCGTGGATGTGGGCGATCATCCGCAGGCCAAGCCGGTATTCGACCTGGACTGCATGTCCATGCTCAGCATGATCCGCTGCATGCGCGACGAGTCGCGGTTCCTGAGCGGGCGCAAGCTGAGCGTGCCGCCGCCGGTGTTCCTCGGCGCCGCCGCGAACCCGTTCGCGCCGCCGCTGGACTACCGCCCGCTCCGGCTGGCGAAGAAGGTCGCCGCAGGCGCGCAGTTCGTGCAGACCCAGTACTGTTTCGACATCGAAGCCTTCAAACGCTACATGGCCGCGGTGCGTGACGCCGGAATCCACGAGAAGGTCTTCGTCCTGGCCGGCGTGGGCCCGCTGGCGTCGGCCCGGTCGGCCGAGTGGATTCGCCGCAACGTGCCGGGCGTCCATATTCCCGACGCGATCGTCCGGCGGTTGAAGGGCGCAGCGAATCAGCAGCGGGAAGGGGTGAATATCTGCCTCGAGATGATTCACCGGATCCGGGAAATCGAGGGTGTGCACGGCATACACATCATGGCCTATCGCCAGGAGCACTGGGTCGCGGAAATCGTCGAGCGGTCCGGTGTGCTGGACGGCCGCCGCCCCTGGCAGCCCCCGCTGGACTGGAAGAACGCCGCGTGGGATCGGGGTCACCCCGCGTTAACGGACGCGCCAGGCAGGCAGGCAGTGGAGAAAGTCTCATGACGGAAACAGTCATTACGTCGCCCACCAGGGAAGTGCGGATCGGTTTCGACCGGCCCTTCGTCATCATCGGAGAGCGCATCAATCCCACCGGACGCAAGGTCCTGGCGGAGGAGATGGCGCGAGGCGATTACAGCCGGGTCGAGGCGGACGCCATCGCCCAGGTCGAGGCCGGTGCGCACATGCTGGACGTCAATGCCGGCGTGCCGCTGGCCGACGAACCGAAGATGCTGGCCGACAGCGTTCAGCTTGTTCAGTCGATCACCGACGTGCCGCTGTCCATCGATTCATCCATCGTCGCGGCGCTGGAGGCGGGATTGTCCGTGTACCAGGGCAAGGCGCTGGTCAATTCGGTGACCGGCGAAGAAGAGCGGCTGGAGTCGGTCCTGCCGCTGGTGAAGCGGCACGAAGCCGCCGTCGTCGCCATTTCCAACGATGAAACCGGTATCTCCGAGGACCCGGACATGCGCTACGCGGTGGCGAAAAAGATCGTCGAACGCGCCGCCGACCATGGCATCCCCCGCGAGGACGTGGTGGTGGATCCGCTGGTCATGCCCATCGGCGCCATCAACATGGCGGGCAGACAGGTCATGCACATCGTCCGCCGGCTGCGCGACGAACTCAAGGTCAACACGACCTGCGGCGCATCCAACGTCAGTTTCGGATTGCCGAACAGAAACGGAATCAACTCCGCGTTTCTCACCATGGCCATCGGCGCAGGCCTGACCTCGGCGATCACGAATCCGCTGCACGACGACGTACTTCAGGCGGTGCTGGGTGCCGATGTCATGATGGGCCACGATCCGAACTGCACCAACTGGATCCGAAAGTACCGCCAGCCGTCGGCCGCGCGGCCGGAGCGTGAGCGCGGCGGCAGGCGCCGGCGACGCCGGTCGGCCGTGGCCTGAGCACGGCACCAGCGCCCCGCACGAGGAACTGACATGGCCAGCAAGGACGCCAGGATCGTGTTTACGCCTTCCGGACGGCGCGGCACGTTTCCCCGCGGCACCCGGTTGCTGGATGCCGCCCGCAGCATCGGCGTGGACGTGGACTCGGTGTGCGGTGGCCGCGGACTGTGCGGCCGCTGCCGCATCGTGTGCATGGACGGCGACTTCGCCAAGCACGCCATCAAGTCCCGCCCGGCGCACCTTTCGGCGCTCAACGAGACCGAGGCGAGGTACAGCGAACGTCGCCGGGAGCTTGCGAACAACCATCGCCTGAGCTGCCAGGCAGAGATCCGGGGCGATCTCGTTATCGACGTGCCTCCGGAAAGCCAGATGCACCGCCAGGTGGTACGCAAGGATGCCGAGCACCGCGAGATCAAGCTCGACCCGGCCACACGCCCCTACCACGTCGAGGTGCAGCCCGCCGATCTGCTGGAAGCCACCGGCGACCTGCAGCGGCTCTGCGACGCGCTGGCCTGGGAGTGGCACCTGGAAGACCTGGCGTGCGATCCCGCCATTCTGCCGGGATTGCAGACCGCGCTTCGGGATGGCGAATGGCGAGTCACCGCGGCCGTGCACCGGCAAACCACCCTCGTCGCCGTCTGGCCCGGCTTCAAGCCCAGCGTCCATGGCGTCGCGCTCGACATCGGTTCCACGACCATTGCCGCCCACCTCGTGAACCTGACAACGGGCAACGTGGTCGCTACCGACGGGATCATGAACCCGCAGATCCGTTTCGGCGAGGACCTGATGAGCCGGGTTTCCTACGTGATGATGCACGCGGAAGGCGCCGCCGAACTGACCCAGGCCGTTCGCCAGGGCGTGAACGACGTGATCGGTGACGTTTGCAGCCGAGGCGGCATCGACGCAGCGGACGTTGTCGAGCTTACGATCGTCGGCAATCCGATCATGCACCACCTGTTCCTGGGGCTCGATCCCCGCGAACTCGGTGGCGCCCCGTTTGCGCTGGCTGTCGATACCGCGCTCGATCTGAAGGCCCGGGACATCGGCATCGGGATTCATCCCGGCGCCAATGTCTACGTGCTTCCGTGCATCGCCGGACACGTGGGTGCCGACGCGGCCGGCATGGTGCTGGCCGAGGAGCCGCACCTGCTCGAGGAGGTTTCGCTGGTAGTGGACGTGGGCACCAACGCGGAGATCGTGCTCGGCAACCGCGACCGGCTGCTGGCCTGCTCCAGTCCCACCGGCCCGGCATTCGAAGGCGCGCAGATTTCCGCCGGCCAGCGCGCCACGCCCGGCGCCATCGAGCGCGTGCGTATCGATGCGGAGAACCTTGAGCCGCGTTTCAGCGTAATCGGTTCGGAGGTCTGGTCGGACGATCCGGGGTTCGAGGAAGCCGCGGGGGCGTCCGGAGTGACGGGTATCTGCGGATCCGGCATCATCGAGGTGGTCGCCGAGATGTACCTGGCCGGAATCATCAACGAGGATGGCGTCGTCGACGGCTCGCTGGCCGCCCGCAGCAAGCGAATCGTCGCGGACGGGCGCACCTTCTCCTACGTCCTGCACGACGGCCCGCGGCAAATACTCGTCACCCAGAATGACGTCCGCCAGGTGCAACTCGCCAAGGCGGCGCTGTACGCGGGCGTGCGGTTGCTCCAGGACCGGGCGGACTTTGACGGTATCGACCGGATACGGCTGGCCGGGGCGTTCGGTTCCCACATCGATCCGAAGTACGCGATGGTCCTCGGGCTGATTCCCGACTGCGACCTCAGCCGGGTCGAGTCGGCCGGCAACGCCGCCGGCATGGGGGCGCTGATCGCGTTGCTTAACGTACCCGCCCGTGCCGAGATCGAGGCCGCGGTTCGGAGGATCGAAAAGATCGAGACGGCGGTGGAGCCTAAGTTCCAGGAATACTTCGTGGATGCCATGGCGATCCCGAACAAGCGCGACGCCTTCCCACGGCTGTTCTCGGTGGTGACAAGGCCGGCCGGGGGGCCGAAGTCCGTCGGCGCGCGCCGGCGACGACGCAAGAGGGCGGAATCCGCGGGAGGCGAACCATGAATCGCAAGGTTTCGTTCACCGCGATGGATCACGGCACCCGCGAGGATTACGACCTGGTGGAGGCTCAGGACGCACGCAACGCGGACGAACTCGCCGACCGGGTGCTGGCCTGGCTGCGCTCGATGCACGGCGACTCGCCCTACCGGATCAGCCGCCTGGAGCACGCGCTGCAGACCGCGACCAGGGCGGAACGCGACGGCGCGGACGACGAAACCGTCGCCTGCGCGCTGCTTCACGACATCGGCGACGTAATTTCGCCGCGCAATCACTCCGAGGTGGCCGCCGCAGTGCTCGTCCCTTACGTGAACGAGAAAAATCACTGGATCGTCAAGCACCACGGGCTGTTCCAGGGCTATTACTGGCTGCAACACTACGGCCGGGACCGCAATGCCCGGGACCGCTATCGCGACCACGAGCACTACGAAGCGTGCATCGAATTCTGCGCCCGCTGGGACCAGGTTTCGTTCGATCCCGCCTACAGGACGCACCCGCTCGAACACTACGAGCCGCTTGTGCGCGAACTGTTCGCCCGACCGAAGCGGACATTTCTCTGAGCCGGCGGTGAAATCGCGAGCGAAAGTTGTCGTGATCGGAGGCGGCGTCGTCGGATGCGCCGCGTTGTATCACCTAGCCAGGAAGGGCTGGGGCAACGACGTGGTGCTGGTCGAGAAGGGCGAACTGACATCCGGCTCGACCTGGCACGCCGCGGGTCTGCTGCCGTTGTTCAACATGAGTTACTCCGTGGGCCAGGTACACAAGTACTCGGTCAATCTCTACCGGCAGCTCGAGGAAGAAACCGGCCAGCAGGTCGGGTTCAACCGGGTCGGCAACCTGCGGCTGGCCATGAACGACGACCGCATGGACGAGTACTGTCAGTATGCGGCGACCGCGAAGACCATCGGGGTCGACGTGCGCTTCCTGACGCCGGCGGAGATCAGGGCGCTCTGGCCCCTGTGCAATATCGACGGACTGGTCGGAGGCATCTTTCACCCGGAGGATGGCTACATCCAGCCCGCCGATCTGACCCAGGCGCTGGCACGGGGCGCCCGCGCACGCGGCGCTGCGATCTACCGCAATACCGCGGTGGTCGGGATCGCCCGGGCTACTTCCGGCGCCTGGGTAGTGCACACGAAAAAGGGCGACATCACCTGCGATCACGTGGTCTCCGCGACCGGGAATTACGCCCGACAGACCGGCGAGATGGTAGGACTTGACGTCCCCGTGATGCCGGTGGAGCACCAGTACATCGTCACCGAACCGCATCCCGACCTTGAGAAGCGCAAGCGCGAGGGCCTGCCCGAACTCGGCGTGCTGCGCGAATCGGACGGATCGTGGTACCTGCGCGAGGAAAACAGCGGCTTCATCCTCGGTCCCTACGAAAAAGACGCGCCCTGCTGCTATGTGGATGGCCCGGACCCGCAAGCCGAGTACGAACTGTTCCAGGAAGACATCGACCGCCTCATGCCGCACATCGAGGCCGCGATGAACCGGGTGCCGGCGTTCGCCGAGGTCGGAATCAAGAAGGTCTACAACGGCGCCATCGCCTACACGCCGGACGGCAATCCGATCATCGGGCCGGCCTGGGGCATCGAGAATTTCTGGCTGTCCGAAGGACACAGCTTCGGCATCACGGCGGCGGGCGGCGCGGGGTGGCAACTGGCGGAGTGGATCGTCGAGGGCGAGCCGACCATCGACATGCTGGGCGTCGAGCCGCGCCGCTTCGGCGAATACGTCACCAGGGACTACCTGGTCGAGAAAACCGAGGAAGCGTACGCGCACGTATTCATCATCCATTACCCGGACGAGGAACGGCCGGCCGCGCGTCCATTGCGCACCGCGCCCTGCTACGAACGAATGAAGGCGCGAGGCGCGGTGTTCGGGCAGAAGTTCGGCTGGGAGCGGCCGAATTTTTTCGCCACCGACGGCCTGCCCCAGGAAGACGACTGGTCGTTCCGCCGCTCGCGCTGGTTCGAGGCGGTCCGCAGGGAAGTCGACAACGTCACCCGCAACGTCGGCCTGCTGGACATGACGGCTTTCGCCAAGTGCCGTATATCCGGCCTGGGCGCGGAAGATTTTCTCAACCGGTTCGTCGCCAACAGTGTGCCTAAGCAGGCCGGGCGCCTGTGCCTGGCGCACGCGCTGAACCGCGACGGCGGCGTGCATTCCGAGTTCACGATCCGGCGCGAAACCGGCGATTCCTTCTACCTTGTGTCGGCCGGGGCCTTTCAGCGTCTGGACCACGACTACCTGCGCAAGCACATGCCGCAGGACGGTTCGGTGCATTTCACGCCGCTGACCGGCGCTACCGGAGTGCTGGTGGTGGCCGGCCCCAAGGCGAGAAAACTGTTGTCGCGGGTTACGCGCGCCGACCTCTCCAACGAGGCGTTTCGCTGGCTGACCGCCCGCAATATCGTGATCGGTTCGGCGCCGGTCAACGCCATGCGATTGAATTTCGTGGGCGAGCTTGGCTGGGAATTGCACCATCCGCTGGAGTACCAGAATCACATCTTCGATACGCTGTTCGAGGCCGGCGAAGACCTGGGGCTGGCGCCGTTCGGAATTCGCGCCATGGATTCCATGCGAATGGAAAAATCCTACCGGTTGGTGGGCCTGGAACTGTCGATCGAGTACTCCGCCTTCGAGTCGGCGCTGGATCGCTTCATCAAGCCGGACAAGGGCGACTTTCTCGGACGCGACGGGCTGCTGGCGGGGAGTCGGAACGGTCTCAAGCAGGTACTCGCCACGCTGGAAGTTCACGATGTCGAGGACGCCGACGCGCTGGGCAACAACGCGCTGCTCAAGGACGGCGAGACCGTCGGCCGCGCCACCAGCGGGAACTTCGGCTTCCGGGTGGGCAAGTCGCTGGCGCTGGGCATGCTGCCACCCGAACTGGCGGTTCCGGGGGCCGAGGTCGAGATCGAGGTCCTTGACAAGACCCTCCCGGCGACGGTGATTGCGGACAGCCCGTTCGATCCGGCCAACGAACGGCTGCGCGACGTAAACGGCGCCAACGGATAGCGCGCGATGAGACGATACTCGGGGCTGGCCCTGCTGCGCAACGCGCTTGACTACAACAGAAACTGGCCGCCTGCCTGGCGCAGTCCCGAGCCGAAGAAAAGCTATGACGCGATCATCGTCGGCGGCGGCGGGCACGGCCTGGCGACCGCGTACTACCTGGCCAGGGAGCACGGCCTCGGAAACGTTGCCGTGCTTGAGAAGGGCTGGATAGGCGGGGGCAACACCGGCCGCAATACATCCATCGTCCGCTCCAACTACCTCTGGACCGAGGCGTCGCTGCTGTACGAGAAATCGCTCAAGCTCTGGGAAGGATTGAGCCGGGAACTGAACTACAACGTCATGTTCAGCCAACGCGGCGTCTACAACCTCGGCCACTCGCTGCAGGACATGCGCGACATCGAACGGCGCGTCAACGCCAACCGGCTCAACGGGATCGACGCCGAGGTGCTCGGCCCGGCCGATGTCCAAAAGGCGATTCCCTGCATCAATACCTCGCCCGGCGCGCGCTATCCGATACTCGGCGCTTCGCTGCAGCGGCGCGGCGGCGTTGCGCGCCATGACGCCGTCGCCTGGGGCTTCGCGCGGGCGGCCGACGCGCTCGGCGTGGACATTATCGAACGGTGCGAGGTCACCGGCATCGAGGTCCGGGCAGGCAGGGCCGTGGGCGTCGCGACCACGCGCGGTGCAATCGCGGCCGACCGCATCGGCGTGGTAGTCGCCGGGAACGCCGGCGTGCTGGCGGGAATGGCGGGCCTGCGCCTGCCGATCGAGAGTCACCCCCTGCAGGCGTTCGTTTCCGAGCCCATCAGGCCGGTGCTGGACACCGTGGTCATGTCCGGCGCGGTGCATGGATACATCAGCCAGTCCGACAAGGGCGAACTGGTGGTCGGCGCCGGAATCGACGCCTACAACGGCTACGGCCAGCGCGGCAGCTTCCCGGTGATCGAGCATGCAATGCAGGCGATCATCGAGCTGTTCCCTGCGTTCAGCCGCGTACGCATGCTCAGAATGTGGGGCGGAATCGTCGATATCTGCCCGGACGCCTGTCCGATCGTTTCGAAAACGCCGGTTGAGGGCCTCTACTTCAACTGTGGCTGGGGCACCGGCGGGTTCAAGGCGACGCCGGGCTCCGGATGGGTGTTCGCGCATACGCTCGCCCACGATCGGCCCCACGACCTCAACGCGCCCTTCAGCCTGGACCGGTTCGCCTCCGGGGCGCTGATCGACGAACACGGCGCCGCGGCGGTGGCGCACTAACGGCACAACGCCAGGTCCCCGAGCATGCTGCTGATCGAATGTCCCTGGTGCGGCCCCCGGGCCGAAACCGAGTTCAGCTATGGCGGCGAAGCCGGTATCGAGCGCCCTGCCGACCCGTATGCACTGAGCGACGCGGAATGGGCCGACTACCTGTTCTTCCGCCGCAACCCGCGGGGGGCGCACCGGGAGCTGTGGAACCACGCCCAGGGCTGCCGGCGGTGGTTTGGCGTCGAGCGCGACACGGTCAGCTACCGCATCGAGAAGAGCTACAGATTGAGCGGCGCCGGCAGCGGCCGGCCGGTCGCAGCCCATATTGAAGCCAGCGAAGAGAAGCGCCGCTGACGATGGCCGCCGCCCAGCCGAATCGTTTGCCGAGCGGCGGCCGTATAGACCGTTCGCGGCCCCTGGCATTTTCCTTTGACGGCAAGGCCTGCGAAGGCTTTGCCGGCGACACGCTGGCGTCCGCGCTGATGGCCGGCGGAGTATCCCTGGTGGGACGCAGCTTCAAATTGCGGCGCCCGCGCGGAATCGTCGGCAGCGGCGCGGAGGAACCGAACGCGATCATGCAGATCGGCGAAGGTCAGGCCGCGCAGCCCAACCTGCCGGCGACGCAGGTCGAACTCCGCGGTGGCCTGACGGCGCGCACCACCCGCGGCTGGCCCGGCGCGCGATTCGATATCGGCGCGATCAACGACGTGTTCGGCCGGGTGCTGGGCGCCGGCTTCTACTACAAGACCTTCATGTGGCCGCGCTCCTGGTGGAAGCACTATGAGCACGCAATCCGCAAGTCGGCGGGCTTCGGGCAGGCGCCGGACGGGCCGGACCCCGACCGCTACGAGCACATGAACACGCACTGCGACGTGCTGGTGGCCGGCGGCGGAGCGGCCGGCCTGATGGCGGCGATGACGGCGGCGAAATCCGGCGCACGGGTGATTCTCGCCGACGAGCAGAACGAATTCGGCGGCAGTCTGCTCGCGTCCGCCGCGAGTATCGACGGAGTTCCGGCCGCCGACTGGGTCGCCGCCGCGGTTGCGGAACTGCAAGGCCTGGAAGACTGCTTCCTGCTGCCTTCAAGCACGGTTTTCGGTTACCACGATCACAACTTCCTGACGATTGCCCAGCGTTGCGCCGGGCCTCCGGGCAGCTCGGACGGCGAAGGGGTCCGGGAGCGGCTGTGGCGGGTCCGGGCCCGGCAGGTGGTGCTGGCGCAGGGCAGCCTTGAGCGGCCGCTGGCGTTCTGCAACAACGACCGTCCCGGCGTGATGCTGGCCTCGGCCGTCTCTGCCTACGTCGAGCGGTATGCGGTGCTGCCGGGGCGGCGCACGGTGGTCTTCACCAACAACGATTCCGCCTACCGCGCGGCGATCAGCCTGGCAGGGGCCGGGGCCGAGGTTGCCGCCATCGTTGACAGCCGCTTCGGGGGGGACGGGCGAACGGCGCCCGCCGGGGAACTGGGCGCGCGGGCCCAGGCCCTGGGTATTCCAGTGCTGGCGGGCCACGTCGTGAGCGATGTGGCCGGCCGGCGCCGGGTCACGGGCGCCAGCATCGCGCGGTGGAGTGGCGACAGTTGGGGGACAGTCAGGAGCACGATCCGCATGGACTGCGACCTCGTGGCCGTGTCGGGAGGCTGGAGCCCCGCGGTGCATCTACACTCGCAGGCTGGGGGGCGGCTTGCCTGGGACGAATCGCGGCTCTGCTTCCGGCCCGCGGAAGCGCGTCAGGCCCATGTTTCGGCCGGCGCGTGCAACGGCAAGTGGTCGCTGGGCGAATGCCTGGCCGACGGGTTGCGCGCCGGCGCCGAAGCCGTGTCGAGACTGGGACTGAAAACGGCGGCCATCAGGGCGCCGGACACGTCCGCCGATACCGGGGAAAACCCGATCGAACCCCTGTGGCGGGTCCCGGCGGCCAGGGACGCGGATCGCTGCCCCAGACAGTTCATCGACTTCCAGAACGACACCACCGTCGCCGACATTCGACTCGCCACACGCGAGGGCTATCGCAACGTGGAGCATGTCAAGCGATACACGGCGCTCGGCTTCGGCACCGATCAGGGCAAGCTCGGCAACATCAACGGCATGGCGGTGCTCGCGGACGTTCTCGGCAAGGCGATCCCTGAGGTGGGGACGACCACGTTTCGGCCAGCCTACACGCCGGTGAGTTTCGGGGTCTGCGCCGGCGAAAGTGTCGGAGAGCTTTACGATCCGGTTCGCACGACCGCGATCCATGAGTGGCATGAAGCAGCGGGCGCGCCCATGGAGACGGTCGGCCAGTG
The DNA here is from genome assembly GCA_009838035.1 of Gammaproteobacteria bacterium. Lineage (NCBI taxonomy): Bacteria > Pseudomonadati > Pseudomonadota > Gammaproteobacteria > Gammaproteobacteria bacterium. The sequence goes on along the minus strand of VXSK01000004.1, from coordinate 214,233 downwards.
GCACCGCCCCTGGTACTTTCCGCGGGACGGCGAAGACCTGCACGCCGCGGTGGCGCGGGAATGTCTGGCTGTGCGCAACTCGCTGGGCGTCATGGACGCCTCCACGCTGGGCAAGATCGATGCCTGCGGGCCCGATGTGGTCGAATTCCTGGAGCGGATTTACACCCACAATGTCGGCAGGATGAAGGTCGGGCGCTGCGCGTACGGCGTCATTCCAGGCGAGGACGGCATGCTCATGGACGACGGCGTGATGGCGCGAACCGGCGAGCAACGCTTTTACCTGACCACGACGACCGGAGGTGCGTCGGCGGTGCTGGACTGGATGGAGAAGTGGCTGCAGACCGAGTGGCCGGAGCTTGAGGTTTACCTGACGTCGCTCAGCGACCACTATTCGACGATCGCGGCGGCCGGTCCCAACAGCCGCAGCCTGCTGGAAAAGCTGGGCTGCGATATCCCGCTGGACAAGGAGAGTTTCCCGTTCATGACCATGAAGCCGGCGGTGCTGGCGGGTATCCGCGTGATGCTGTTCCGGGTGAGCTTTTCCGGCGAATTGGCGTTCGAGATCAACATCGACAGCAACGACGCGCTGGCCATGTGGCGAAAGATCATGGAGGCCGGCGCCGATTTCAACATTGCGCCCTACGGAACCGAAACCATGCACGTGCTCCGCGCCGAGAAGGGATTCATCATCGCGGGCCAAGACACCGACGGCTCGGTGACGCCCGTGGACCTGGGAATGAACTGGCTGCTGTCAAAGGACAAGGACTTTCTCGGCAAGCGTTCGCTTCAGCGTCCCGATTGCCTGCGCGAGGACCGCAAGCAATGGGTGGGACTGCTGTCGCAAGACGGCCGGACCGTTCTGCCGGAAGGCACGCAACTCATCGGCGATGCCGGCAAGCCCTCAGCAATGTGCGGCCATGTCACGTCCAGCTATTTCAGCGCCTGCCTGGAACACCCGATCGCGCTGGCGCTGGTAGCCGGCGGGCGGCAGCGCAAGGGTGAGACCATCTACGCGGCGCAGGCCGGGCGCGACCCCCTGCCGGTACGGATCGTCTCGCCGGTCTTTTACGACCCCAAGGGACGGCGTCAGCATGTCTGAAGCGGGCCCGCCGTTCCCTCGTGTCGCCATCAGCGTTCGTTCCGGCCGCGGATTCCTCAACCTCAGGCTGAATCCAGGCGACGGGCAGGCCCTCGAGGCCGCCGGGCGCATTCTCGGCCAACCCATACCGAGGGCCGCGAATACGTTCACGGCCGGCGAGCACGAGATCTACTGGCTGGGGCCGGACGAGTGGCTGGTCGCGACCGGAGCGGAGCGCGTCTCCGCTCTCGGCAACGAACTCGCGAATGCGCTCGGCGGTTTCCACGCTGCGGTCAACGATGTGAGCGGAGGCCATGTCGAGCTGCTTGTGCGCGGCGCAGACGCGCGCGCCGTGCTGGCGAAAGGTTGCACACTCGATCTGCATCCGAGGGAGTTCGCCCCGGGGCAATGTGCACAGACCGGCCTGGGCAGGGCGACTGTGCTGCTGGCCGCCCGCGACCCGTCAACCTGCACAATCGTCGTTCGCCGCAGCTTCTCCGGCTACCTGCGCCGCTGGCTGGAGAATGCCGCGCGCCCCCACGGCGCCCGTTTGCCGGCACTCTAATGCGGGGTCAGTCCAGGAAGGCCAGTACTTCTTCCGCGATGGCAGGGGCACCCTCTTCCATGACTGCCCGGGTCACGTCCCGGCGCTCCACGAAGCGGGCGCCGGGGATGTCGGCCGCGGCCCTGCGCGTGTGTTCCTTGAGCATGTACTGGCTGGCGACGACCAGCGTTTCGTGCCGAACTTCGCGAAAGCGCGGCGCGCAATCGTAGGTGAGTGTGGCGTGGTATCCCCAATTGGCCCGTTCCCCCGCACGCAACATTTCCACGAAGTTGCCGAAAGCCCGCCTGAACGGCATGCCGTCCAGGCGCCTGGCCACGCTGAACTCCCAGGCACCGGCCAGGCTCGCCAGGTCTCCGTCGTAGCGTACCGGCGCGGTGGACTTGGGATATCGGCCGGCCTGCTGCTCAGGAGTGAAGTAAGGCACGTCAACAATGGTCATTCTTCGCACGCGGGAAGGCTCCAGCCGCGCCATCTCCACCGCCAGCAGGCAGCCGCTGTGAAAGCCCATGAGGTCCACGGGGCCGGCCGGCGCCCCGGGCGCTCCTGCAAGCGCCTCAAGTACGGTTTGCGCGAGTTCCTCCATCGAGAGCATCTCTTCCGGTGCGTCCGATCCCCCGAACCCGGGGCAATCCGGCGCGAGGACCATGCGCCGCTCGTTCAATAGCGGCGCGATCGTCTCGAAGAAAGCGCCGCTATAGGGAAACGGGTGCAGACAGACCAGGAGCGGGCCGGCAGGCTTCCGGCGCGATTCGAGATACCGCAGGTGAATCTGACCGCTTTGGGTCGATACGTAGGCCCGTTTCATGTCGGCCGGTTGCGCGCATCAATCCCCGCGCAGCGCCGGGGCGTGGGCCAGGTCCGGCTTGCGGGCGGCCAACACCTCGTCGGGACGCCGGATCGGCATGCGGTGCGGGGCGGAGCGAACCGCCTCGGGATCGCTGAGGGCCGCGTCGCGGATACGCACCATGGCTTCAATCAACGCATCCAGCGCTTCGGGAGATTCGGTTTCGGTCGGCTCGATGAGCAGGCACTCGGGAACCAGAAGCGGGAAGTACACGGTGGGCGCATGAGAGCCTTCGTCCAGCATGGCCTTGGCGAAATCGGCCGCGGTGACTCCGGTTCGATCGCGCAGGCGCTTGAGGCTGATCACGAATTCGTGCCCGGCGCGCCGTTCTGGATAGGCCAGATCGAAGCCCTCCTCCGCGAGCCGGAACGCCAGGTAGTTGGCGTTGAGCACCGCGTGGTCGGCCACGCGCTGCAGTCCCTCGCGCCCCAGCATCCTCAGGTACACCCAGGCGCGCAGCAGCACGCCGATGTTGCCGCCGTTGGCCGCCAGCTTTCCGATGCTGTCCGGACCGTCGGTGCGCCACCGGTAGGCCCCTTCGGCCTCTTCCACGTAGGGCACGGGGAGAAAGGGCTTGAGACTGCTTGCCACGCCCACGGCCCCGGCGCCGGGACCGCCGCCGCCATGCGGCGTGGAGAAAGTCTTGTGCAGGTTCAGATGCACCGCGTCAAAGCCCATGTCTCCCGGCAGCACGCGGCCCAGCAGGGCATTGAGGTTGGCGCCGTCGTAATACAGCAGGCCGCCGGCCGCGTGAACCCGTCTTGATATCTCCAGAATATGGCGCTCGAAGACGCCCAGAGTCGATGGGTTGGTGAGCATGATGCCGGCCGTGCGCGGGCCCAGGGCCTCATCCAGCGCTTCGAGTTCGATATCCCCGTCATTGCCGGTGGCGATTTCCCGAACCTTGAGGCCGCACATGGCGGCCGTGGCCGGATTAGTGCCATGCGCGGCATCGGGCACGATGATCTCGTCGCGGCCGTAGTCTCCGCGGGCATGATGGTAGGCCTTGAACATCGCCACGCCGGCGAACTCCCCCTGGGCGCCGGCCATCGGCGCCAGCGTGATGGCCTCCATGCCGGTCACCGCGGCCAGCATGTCCTGCAGTTCGTGGAGACACTCCAGCAGGCCCTGAGCGGAAGCGTCCGGAGCGGCCGGGTGCACGTCGAGAAATCCCGGCAACGAAGCCAGGCGGTGGCAAGCCCGCGGGTTGTATTTCATCGTGCAGGAACCCAGCGGGTAACTGTTCGTGTCGATCGAGAAATTCAGCTGCGACAGGCGCGTGTAATGGCGCACGACATCCAGTTCCGAGACTGCGGGAAGGGGTGCGTCCCGGTCCCGGACCAATGCCGCCGGCAGGCCCACCGGAGCGGCGCTGTCCGCGTCAGGCGCCTGCGCCCGGGCCCGCCGGCCGGGACGCGACACGTCGAATATCAGCCTGCGCGCCATGTCAGGCGGCTTGTCCGGAATCGTCGGTTTCATGTTTCGTGTAGCGCGCTGACGTAGCACGACGATTTCGCGAAGCGCGCTGACCTGGCGCGACGATTTCGCGCAGCGCGCGGGCGTAGCGCAAAATGTCGTCCTCCGTGCGCATCTCGGTTGCGCAAACCAGTAGCGCGTTGCCCAGTTCGGGATACTCGGAGGAGATATCGATGCCGCCCAGGATGCCCTGCTCCGCCAGGGCGGCGAGAACAGGGGCTACCGGGCGGTCCAGGCAAAGAACATCTTCGTGGAAAAAGGGCGCGTCGAACGCCCGCCGCACGCCCCCAATGGCGGTCAGCGCGTCCACCAGTTGCGCCGTCCGGGCGTGACAGGCCGACGCGACCCGGCGCATGCCTTCGCCGCCGAGCAAAGCCATATACAAGGTGGCCGCGACCACCATCAGCCCCTGATTGGTGCAGATGTTCGAAGTCGCCCGGCTGCGACGGATATGCTGCTCGCGCGCCTGCAGCGTCAATACGTAGGCGGTATCGCCGGCCGCGTCCACCGTCCGCCCTGCCAGTCTTCCCGGCATCTGGCGAATGTATTGAGCCTTGCAGGCCAGTAGCCCCAGGTAGGGACCGCCTCCGGACATCGGTATGCCCAGCGGCTGGCCTTCACCGCACACGATATCGGCGCCGAACTCGCCCGGCGGCCGCAACAGGCCCAGCGAAACGGGATTGATCCCCACGACCAGCAGCGAGCCCTCCCGGTCGGCGAGCGCGCGCCAGACTTCGAGGTCGGGCATACCGCCAAGGTAATTCGGCGCGGCCACGGCGATCGCGTCGAATCCGCCACCGACTTTCTCGTAAACATGGTTGAAATCGGCGCGGCCGGAATCGTCCAGGGGGGCTTCCACCAGTTCGATACCCTGACCGTTCAACAGCGTCCGCGCGACCGCTCGCCAGGCCGGGTGCAGCGAGCGCGCCACGGCAATCCGGCGAGCGTCCGACTTCTTGTTGCAGCGCACCGCCATCAGGCAGGCCTCGGCGAAGGCCGTGGCGCCGTCGTACAGCGATGCATTGGCGACATCCATGCCGGTCAGCCCGGCAATCATGGTCTGGTATTCGTAGGTGAGCTGAAGCGATCCCTGCGCGGCCTCGGGCTGGTAGGGCGTGTAATTGCTGTAGAACTCGCCCCGCGATGCGATGTCCCAGATCGCCGCGGGTATGTGGTGTTCGTAGGCGCCGCCGCCGGCGAAGCAAAGCAGCGGATCATTGCAACCGGCCCTCTGCCGGGCAATCCTCCCGATCCCCGCTTCGTCCAGGCCCGAAGGAATGCCTGGGGGTTCGTTCCGCAGCAGCGTTTCCGGGATCTCGTCGTAGAGGTCGACAACCGATCGGGCGCCCAGGCGCCGCAGCATGTCCTGGACCTGCGAGGACGTGTGCGGAACGAACGGCATTTCGGGTCAGGAATCCAGCAGTTCTTCGTACTGGTCCGGGTCCAGCAATTCCTCCCATTCGGCCGCGTCTTCCGGCGCCATTTCGAACAGCCAGCCGCCGCCGTAAGGATCATTCGAAATCTGTTCCGGTGAATCCTGGAGCGATTCATTGACTGCCACGACCTCGCCGCCCGCAGGCGAATAGACGTCGCTGGCCGCCTTGACCGATTCCACCACCGCGCACACGTCGCCGGCCGCGAACGATGCCCCAACCTCCGGAGTATCGACATAGACCAGGTCGCCGAGCTGTTCCTGGGCGTAGTCGGTCAGACCGACTACCAGCGTCCCGCTGTCTTCCCTGCGCACCCACTCGTGTTCGCTGGTGTACTTGAGATCGGTCGGTATTTCTGACACTGCTGTTTCCTCTTCAATCTTCACTGTCGCCTTGCGCGCCAACCAGAATGCGGCCGCGGCGCACGAACGGCGGCTTCACAACGGTGCACGTGGCTCCCACGCCGCGGATTTCCACCTCGCAATCGGCATACGCACCGCGCGGAATGCGCGCCAGGCCGATTGAGGCGCCCATGGTAGGCGAATAGCCGCCGCTAGTCACGATGCCCGGGCCGTGCGGAGTCCGTACCGTTTGACCGGCGCGAAGCATACCCCTTTTCTTGAGCACCAGGCCCTTGAATACGGGCAGGTCTTCGTTGTCCGCCAGTTGCTCCAGCGCACGCCGGCCCACGAAATCCCGCTGTGACGGATCCATCGCCACGGTCCACTTCAGACCGCAGTGCAGCGGCGTTACCGAGTCGTCCATGTCCTGGCCGTACAGGCACAGGCCCGCCTCCAGCCGCAGGGTGTCGCGCGCTCCCAGTCCGCACGGCGCCACGCCGGCCTCGAGCAGTGTCTGCCACAACGCCTGTCCCGTTGCCGCGTCCAGATAGATTTCAAACCCGTCCTCGCCCGTGTAGCCGGTTTGCGCGGCGAGGAAGCCGCGCGATCCCATCGCATTGAAGGGCTTCAGCGCGGCCAGTTCGCTCGCGAATTCGCCGCCGAGCACTGCCGCGGCCGCCGCCGCGCCCGTTTCCATGGCTTGCGGACCCTGGACCGCCAGGGTAACCCGCTCCTCCTCGGCCACAAGCGTTACCGGAAACGCGCGCGCGGTCTTCCGCATTTGGGCGTGCACGGAATCCACGGTTGCGGCATTGCTGACCACGCGGTAGCGGTCATCCGCCAGACGGTAGGCGATCAGGTCGTCAATGACGCAACCGGATTCATTCAGCAGGCAGGTGTAGAGGCCCGCAATCCGCTCGCCCAGGCGATCGACGTCGTTGGCCAGCAGGCGGCGCAGATAAGTCTTCGCGCCGCGCCCGGACACCATCGTCAGGGCCAGATGGGAAACATCGAAAACGCCGGCGGCCCGGCGCACGGTGTGATGTTCGGCTACCTGCGAGCCGTAGTGGAGCGGCAGCTCCCAGCCGGCGAAATCGACCAGGCGCCCGCCGCACGCGCCATGCTGTTCCCGCAGCGGCGTCGCCTTAGACGGCATACTTCACCAGCTTCCCGAATTCCGGTTGCGGTTGGCACTGCCGTAGCCCTGCTTGTGCCCCCTTCTTCCAGGAGCGTTGGAGCAGGGACAGCGAGAATCGAGCCAGGATGGCGTCTCCGGGAAGAAGGGGGCACAAGCAGGGCGGGATCGAAGCACCGCAAAGACGCAGGGCTTTAGCCGGCATTGAGCGAGCGGGCGATGAAGCGGTCGATTTCCCTTTCCAGGATCGGCAGCGGCAGGGCGCCGTTGGCCAGCACGGCGTCGTGAAACGCCCGCACGTCAAATTCCGCGCCCAGGGCGTCTTCGGCCCGCCTGCGCAATTCCTTGATCTTCAGTTCGCCGAGTTTGTAGCCCAGGGCCTGGCCAGGCCACGCGATATAGCGGTTGATTTCGTTTTCGACGTTGGTCAGGCTGAGCGAAGTGTTGTCCGCCAGGAAGACGACCGCCTGGTCGCGCGTCCAGCCCTTTGCGTGAATTCCGGTATCGATGACCAGCCGGCAGGCCCGCCACATTTCGTAGCTGAGCCGGCCGAAATGCTCGTATGGGGTCGTGTAAACGCCCATTTCGATGCCCAGCCATTCGGTGTAGAGCGCCCAGCCCTCGACAAACGCGGTGAATCCCAGCGTGCGGCGGAATTCCGGGACGTCCTCCAGTTCGCGCGCCAGCGCAATCTGCAGGTGATGGCCCGGAACCGCTTCGTGGACCGTCAGCGCGGGCAACTCGTAGAGCGGGCGCTGGTCCAGCGCGTACGTGTTCAGCCAGTAGTAGCCGCCGCGATTGCCGCCGCGGGGTGCGGACCAGTAGCGGGCGGTGGTTCCGGTCGGCGCCATTTCCGCGGGCATGGGCATGATGCCGTACGGCGTGCGCGGCAAGAGGTTGAACCAGCCCGGCAGAATGCCGTCCACCTTCTTTGCGATCCGCGACGCATGGCCAATCAGCTGTTCCGCGGTCTCGGCGTAAAAGCGCGGGTCGGTGCGCAGAAACGTAACGAACGCATCAATGCCGCCCTCGAATTGAAGTTCCTCGACGATGGCAAGCATTTCCAAGCGGATGCGCGCCACCTCGGACAATCCGATTTCATGGATTTCATCCGGGGAAAGATCGAGCGTAGTCATGGCGCGTATCCGCTGCCGGTAGTATTCCGCTCCTTCGGGCAACTCCGAGGCGCCGATACTGTCGCGAACGTGCAGGCGGTACTCCGTGTCCAGAAAACCCGCCAGCCGTCCCAGCGCCGGTAGCACCTGCCCGCCGATGACCTCGCGGGCTTCCGTCTCGAGCCGCGCGCGGTCTGTCTCGCTCAGCGAATCGGGCAGGCGCCTGAATGGTGCGAAAAAGGCGCTTTCGCCGACCGCCTTTCCGGCCGGCGCGGTTACCGTAGGCAGCACGCTTTCCAGCGCCACACGCGGCGCGACGAACCCGTCGGCAAGGCCGGCGCGCATGTTCTCGATGTTCTGATCCACGTAGCGGGGGATTGCCCGCAATCGCTGCAGAAAATCGTCGTAATCGCCGAGCTTGCGAAAACTGACGCTGTCCGCGGCGCGCAACAGGCCGGAATGAAAGCCGCTGTCGGCGATAAAGGGTATCCGCTCCGGGTAGAACGACGCCGACTCGATGCGGTTGCGCAGCATCCACTCGAAGAGTTCCCGGTCCATCCTGCGTTCCGCAGGGAGCGCATCCAGGTCGATCCCGTTCAGCCGATCAAGGAATGCAGCCGATTGCCGCCTGCGGCGCTCGATATCGTCGAGCGAAACTCCAGGCAAACTCCCGTTGTAGTCGCTGACGCCCATGGAGGTGGCCAGCAGGGGGTTCTCGCGCAGCCGGGTCGCCCACTCTTCCGCGAACAACTCATCCAGTTGCTGTTCCGCCGTCGCCGGCTGAGCGCCGGCAGGAACAAAGCCCGCCATCAACAGGATCGCCAGAATACAGATCGGACCGGCTGCTGTTCGCATGCGTTTACTCCTCTTGCTGCGTCGAGGGCGAGACGCCCTCGCTCCCGGCCTCATCTCTCTCTATAGACGATGCGCCCTTTGCTCAAATCGTAGGGGGTCAATTCCACCGTTACCCGGTCGCCGGTAAGTATGCGGATGTAGTGTTTGCGCATCTTGCCGGAGATATGCGCCATCACCAAGTGGCCGTTATCGAGCGTGACGCGGAAAGTCGTGTTGGGCAGGGTCTCGGTGACTACCCCCTGAAACTGTATCGGTTCCTGCTTCGCCACTGAGCCGCTACCCTGCCGGTGCGCCAAATCGCCGCGCGGACCTCACTGGTCCTCCTCGGCCATCTGGCGCTCGTCCACTTCCAGCGCCAGTCCCTCGCCCGATTCATCGAGTTGCACCAGCAGGCGCCCGCCCTGCTGCAGGTCGCCGAACAGCATCCGCTCGGCCAGCGGCTTCTTGATGTGCTCCTGGATTACTCGCGCCATGGGTCGGGCGCCCATTTTACGGTCATAACCCCGCCTGGCAATCCACTCCCGGGCCTCGTCCTCCAGCACCAGGGTCACGTTCTTCCCCTGCAATTGCGCCTCGAGCTCCAGCACCAGCTTCTCGACCACGCGCAGCACCGAATCGTGCTCCAGCGCCGCAAACTGAATAACGCCGTCGAGGCGGTTGCGGAACTCGGGCGAGAACATTTTTTCAATCGCCGACATGGAGTCGCTGGAATGGTCCTGCGGCGTAAAGCCCATCGACCCGCGGGCCGCCTCGCGGGCGCCGGCGTTGGTGGTCATGACCACGATCACGTGATTGAAATCGGCCTTGCGGCCGTTGTTATCGGTCAGCGTGCCGTGGTCCATGACCTGCAACAGCAGGTTGAACACATCCGGATGCGCCTTCTCGATTTCATCCAGCAGCAATACCGAATGGGGATGGCGGGTGACGGCCTCGGTGAGCTGTCCGCCCTGATCGAAGCCCACGTAACCCGGAGGCGCTCCGATCAGCCGCGACGCCGTATGGCGCTCCATGTACTCCGACATGTCGAAACGCAGCAGTTCCAGGCCAAGGCAGTAGGCGAGCTGGCGCGTCACTTCTGTCTTGCCGACGCCGGTGGGACCGGAAAACAGGAAGCTTCCGACCGGCTTTTCGGCTTCGCGCAAACCGGACCGGGCCATGCGTATCGCCGATGACAGCGCATCGATGGCCGGATCCTGACCGAAGATCACGCGTTTCAGATTGCTCTCCAGCTGCTCCAGCAACTCGCGGTCGGAGGCCGAGACGGTCCGGGGCGGTATGCCGGCCATCTGCGCCACCACCGCCTCGACCTGTCCAACGTCCACGATCAGTTCCTCATCCTCCGCGGCGTTCAGTTTCAGCCGCGCTCCCGCCTCATCGACCACGTCGATGGCCTTGTCCGGCAGGCAGCGGTCGCCAATATGGCGGTCCGAGAGCTCGGCGGCGGCGCGCAGGGCGTCGTCGTCGTAGCTGGTCTTGTGATGGTCCTCGAAGCGGCTCTTGAGCCCGCAGAGGATTTCGTAAGTCTCTTCGACGGTGGGCTCCGGAACGTCGATCTTCTGAAAGCGCCTGGCCAGCGCCCGGTCGCGCTCGAATACGCCGCGATACTCCTTGTAGGTGGTGGAGCCGATACAGCGCAGATCGCCGTTGGCCAGCACCGGCTTGATGATGTTCGAGGCATCCAGCATACCGCCGGAAGCGGCCCCGGCGCCGATCACCGTATGGATCTCGTCGATGAACAGGATGGCTCCTTCCTCTTCGGCAAGTTCGTTGACCAGCGCCTTGAGGCGCTTTTCGAAATCGCCCCGGTAGCGTGTTCCGGCCAGCAGCGCGCCCATGTCCAGCGCGTAGAGCGTGCATCCGTCCAGCGACGGCGGGACGTCCTCGCTCACCATCATCATCGCCAGGCCCTCGGCCAGCGCGGTCTTGCCGACGCCGGCGTCGCCCACGAAAAGCGGGTTGTTCTTGCGCCGGCGGCCGAGCACCTGCATGGCGCGCTCGATCTCGCCGGCGCGCCCCACCAGGGGGTCGATCTTGCCGTTGCGGGCGCGTTCGTTGAGATTGGCGGCGTAGGTCTCCAGCGCCCGTTTGCCGCGCGCGTCGGCGGCGTCTTCGGCCGGCTCGCCGGCGGGAGAGGCTTTGGCCCGCGAAATGCCGTGGGAAATGTAGTTCACGACATCCAGGCGTGTGACGCCCTGCCGATTCAGCTCGCTCACCGCGAAGGTCTGGTTCTCGGCGAACAGCGCCACCAGGACATTGGCGGAACTGACTTCCTTGACGCCGCTGTTCTGCACATGGGCCATGGCGCGTTTGAGTATCCGGTCGAAGGCGCGCGTGGGCCGGGTCTGCCGGTCCGCTTCCACGCCCAGAGTCGGCATGGTCTCCTCGAGATGCTCCTCCAGCGCCCGGGCCAGATCATCCACGTCGGCTTCACAGGCAGCCAGGATCTCCGTCACTACCGGACTGCTGGTCAGGGCCAGCAGCAGATGCTCCGCCGTCAGGAATTCATGGCGGCTCTCCCGCGCGCGCACCAGCGCGTTGGACAGGCAGATCTCGAGTTCGCGGCTCAGCATCTTGGTAGAACGTGGCTTGGAGCCAACACTAGGCCTTCTCGACCACGCACGCAAGCGGATGTTCGTGGCGGCGCGCGTAGTCCAGCACCTGGGCGGCGCGGGTTTCGGCGATCTCGAAAGAAAAGACGCCGCAGACGCCACGCCCCTTCATATGCACTTCCAGCATGATCCGGGTAGCCTTCTCGCGTCCGTAGCCGAACAATTTCTGCAACATCTGCACGACAAACTCCATCGGCGTATAGTCGTCGTTGAGCAGCACGACGCGATACAGTGATGGGCGCTCGACTTCCGGCGGCGCGACTTCGGTTTCCGGGGCGCTGCCGAAATCGGGCAGGCGATCCTTGTTGGTTGGCTTGTTCATTTCCGGTGTGCGGGATGATGCCTTTACGGCATCCGGAATGATGCCTTCAGGGCATCTGGAATAATGCCCTAAAGTTATCACAATCTCCCTGCAACAATGCGTCGCAAGCGTGGACATTTCGCATGACTTTCGAGAATAGCGGCAGACTTCTGTGGCGCCTGCCGGCACTCGCCCTGATGGGCGTGGCGGCGTGGCTACTGGTGGAAATCGCGTTGACGGCCTGGCGTATGACGCAGTTCGAACCTCCGACGGCAACAGGCATCCGGCCGGCGGCTGCAACGCGGGAGACCGGCGCGGGAGCGCCCGGCAGCAGCCTCTTCGGCCTGCCCGCTCAGCGCGGAAATGCAGGACAGGCACCGTCTGTCATTCGCAACGGCAACTTTCGTCTTACGGGCGTCGTGGCTAGCGCAAACAGGAGGCTGGCGCACGCCATCATCGAGACCGGCGGTGTTTCGGAGACCTATTTCCTCGGTGACACCGTGGCTTCCGGCATCCTTCTGCAGGAAGTGCGGCCGCATGAGGTGTTGCTTCGGCGCGGCGCCGAAACGCTCCGCCTCCCGCTCAGCGAATCGGGCATGACCGTGAGCGGGAGGCCGGCGCCGTCCGGCGCGGGCAGCATCGGCGATCAGCTGCTGGCGCTTCCGCGAGAGACGCTATCGCAATTGATCAACATGGATCCGATCATGGACGCCGACGGCGCAATGGAAGGCTACCGGCTTTCCCCCCGATCGCGCAGAGCATGGTTCGACAGTCTGGGGCTGGTCTCGGGCGACCTGCTGGTCGCGGTGAACGGCGTTTCCTTCGTCCCGGACAACCTGGCGCAGGCCCAGCGGGAAATGAGCGCCGAAGGCGATATGATGCTAACCATACTGCGCGACGGGGAGCAGTTGGAAATAGCCGTAGGAAGCGAAAACTTCGGCCTGCTGGCGATGTGAGGGTATGCAGATGAGTCCCATCCGAAAGAAACCTGTCCGGCGGTGGCCTGCGGCGGCTGTCCTGCTGCTCGCCGGCACGCTGGCGGCCCAGCAGGACACGGTCCGACTGAATTATCGCAATACGGACCTGCAGGAGGTCGTGGAGGCCGTCGCCGAAGCCACCGGCAGGAATTTCGTGATCGATCCCCTGGTGGGCGCCGACAGAAAGGTCAATCTGTTCGGATCGCAGCCGTTGTCTCCCGAGGCCTACTACCAGGCCTTCCTTTCCATGCTGAGCGCTCACGGCATCGTTGCCGTGCCCTCGGGGCCGGTCATCCGCCTTTCTCCGGACCGGACCATGCGGATCCTTGCCGGCGCCGGCCCGGAGTCATCGGCGAACGACGAACTTCAGACCCTCGTTCTGACCGTTACCAACGTGGACGCTCAGGGTCTTGTGCCGATCGTTCGCCCGATGATGTCGCCCGGCGCGCACGTGGCGGCCCACCCGCCGACCAACGTCCTGATCCTTTCCGACCGCGGCTCCAACGTGAACAAGGTGGCGCGCGTTATCGGGCGCATCGACCAGAAGAACGACCGGCCCGTCGAAGTGATTCCGCTGGAACACGCCAGCGCGCGGGACGTCGTTCGCGTTCTGAACGAAATGGCGGTGGGGGCGGACGCAGCCTTCAACCTGGCGGTGGCGGACGACCGCACCAACAGCGTGCTGCTGGGCGGCGAGCAGAATCGGCGCCTTGAACTCAGGGCCCTGGTCGCGCACCTCGATGCGCCTCCGGTAGAAGGCGGCGACACTCGCGTTCGCTACCTGAATTACGCGGATTCCGAGAACATGGCGGCGCAACTCTCGGCCCAGTTCCAGGATCAGGGCACCGGCGAAGAGCGGGTGCTGGTGACTGCCGACGTTGCGACCAACGCTCTGATCATGGACGCGCCGCCGGCCACCATGCGACAAATGCTCTCCGTTGTGGACCAGCTCGATATCCGCCGCGCGCAGGTGCTGGTCGAGGTCCTGATCGCCGAGGTCAGCGCGGATCGGGCCAACCAGCTCGGCGTCAACTGGGCGGCCTACGACCCTCAGCGCGTGCTGGGCAGCACCGATTTCCCGGCCTCGGGGACCAGCCTGCGCGAACTGGTGGCCGGGTCCCTTTCCGGCACCGATCAGGGACGGGCGGTGGCGGCGGAAGCGCTGGGCCCCGGCGCGGGCTTCGCGGTCGGGCGCGTGCGGGACGACGGACTGAGCTTCGCCGCACTAATCAGCGCCGTGGAGAACACCCAGGGTTCCAATATCCTCGGCACCCCGATGGTGGTTACGTTGGACAACGAGGAAGCCACGATCAACGTGGGTCAGAACGTGCCCTTCATCACCGGCAGCTACGCCAGTTCGGGCATCAACCCCAGCAGCGCGGACGGTCAGATCCGGCCGTTTACGACGGTGGGCCGCAATGACATCGGCCTCACGCTCACAATCACGCCGAGGATCAACCGGGGCGACGCGGTCCGGCTGGAGATCGACCAGACGCTGTCCGAACTGGCGCCATCGGTGGCGGGCGCCGTCGACCTGGTGACCAATACCCGCGAATTGACTACGGCGGTGATCGTCGAAGACGGCGGCACCCTGGTGCTGGGAGGGCTGATCCAGGACAAGATCCGGGAGAGCCGCCAGTCCGTGCCCGTGCTGGGCAGCCTGCCGTTGATCGGCGCGCTGTTTCGCGCCAGCGGCCAGACCCGCGAAAAGACCAACCTGATGCTGTTCATCCGCCCCACCATCCTGCGCGACTCGGCCCAGGCCGACGCCGCCACCAACGTCAAGTACGACTACCTGCGCCGCCAGCAACTCGCGCAGTCGTTCTCGGGGGGAAGCACGAAAATGCCCGAGCTTGAGGATGCCTTCGATCTGGGCGAAGAGGAGGAAGACAACGCCGGGACCGTAGAGGCCGACGGCTCCGATTCCGATTGAACGCACTGCCCTTCAGCTTCGCGCAGCGTCATGGAGTGCTGCTTGCGCCCGGACCGGATGGTGAACTGATCGCGCTGGTGCGGGCCGGCGCCGGGCTGGCCGGGCTGGCCGAGGCCGGCCGCGTCGTGCGCCGGTCCCTGCGGCCGAAACTGATCGACGCGGAAGAATTCGACCGCCGCCTGAGGGCCCGCTACGAGAGCGGCGCCGACAGCGCCCTGTCGATTGCCGAAGACCTGGACGAGGACACCGAACTGGGCGCGCTGGCGCGGGAGCTTCCGGCTCCTTCCGATCTGCTGGACAGCGAGAACGACGCCCCGATCATCCGGCTGCTGAACGCGGTGCTGGCGTCCGCGATCCGGACCGGCGCTTCCGACGTGCACCTGGAGCCGGGCGAGTTCAACCTGAGCGTGCGCTTCCGCGTCGACGGCGTGCTTCGCGAAACGCTGAAGCTCCGCCGGGGACTGAGCCCGCTGGTGATCTCCCGCGCCAAGGTCATGGCGGACCTGGACATCGCCGAGAAACGCCTGCCGCAGGATGGTCGCATTTCACTTCGTATCGCGGGCCGCGCGGTGGACGTGCGGGTTTCCACGCTGCCCGGCATCCACGGCGAGCGCGTGGTGCTGCGGCTGCTGGACAAGCAGTCCGGCAGGCTGGACCTCGAATCGCTGGGCATGGACGCGGGGACGCTGCAGCACATGGAGCAGCTCATTCAGCGACCGCACGGGATCGTGCTGGTCACCGGCCCCACGGGGTCGGGCAAGACCACCACGCTGTACGCCGCGCTGGACCGGATCAACGACAGCACGCGCAACATCATGACGGTGGAAGACCCGGTGGAGTACTACCTGGACGGCGTCGGCCAGACACAGGTCAACAACCGTGTGGGTCTGACCTTCGCACGCGGTCTGCGCGCAATCCTCCGCCAGGATCCGGACGTCGTCATGGTGGGCGAGATCCGCGACCTGGAGACGGCGGAAATCGCCGTGCGCGCCAGCCTTACCGGTCACCTGGTTTTCTCCACGCTTCACACCAACACCGCGGTAGGCGCGGTGACCCGCTTGCGCGACATGGGGCTGGAGCCCTTTCTGATTTCCTCCAGCCTGCAGGGCATCCTGGCGCAGCGACTTGTGCGCCGTCTCGATCCGAAAACGTGCGAACCCTATTCGCCGGGAGAATACGAGTGCGCGCTGCTGGAAACGAGCCCTGACGAGGCGCCGACGCTTTACCGGCCCGGTCCGGTCGCCACAGCCGATGGCGGCGGGTATCGGGGCCGCACCGGCATCTATGAGTTGGTCCGTGTCGACGACCGTTTGCGCAAACTCATACACGACGGAGCGCCGGAACAGCAGCTGGAGGATGAAGTCCGGAAGGATGCGCCGCCGCTTCGCTCCAACGGACTGGACAAAGTGCGTAAAGGCATTACCTCGCTGGAGGAGGTAATGCGCGTAACCAGCGAGGAGTAGGGCGGGTCCGCGGTGGCCCAATGGAGCTTCGCCGCGCTGGACGAGGGTGGCCGCCGCAGGCGCGGCACCGTTGAAGGAGACAACGCGCGTCATGTGCGCAGCCTGTTGCGCGAGCAGGGCTTGCGGCCGCTAAACGTGCGGCCGGCGGCGCCGGGCATCGCAAGCCGTTTCCGGCTCGGCCAGCGGCGCGCACTGGGCAGTGATGCCCTGGCGCAGCTGACCCGCCAGCTTGCCACGTTGCTGCGCGGCGGACTGCCGCTGGACGCGGCCCTGAACGCGCTGGCCGCCCAGCGCGCTCGCCACAGTGGAGTCCTTATGGGCGTGCGGGCCCGCGTGCAGGAAGGCTACAGCTTCGCCGAAGCCCTGGGCGCTTCGCGGCGCAGGTTTCCGGAACTGCTTGTCGCCACGGTCGGCGCCGGCGAGCGGATCGGCCGCCTTGAAGAAGTGCTGGAGCGGCTGGCCGAACACTTTGAGAAACGCCAGGCGTTGCGCCAGCAGGTACGGGCGGCGCTGGCCTACCCGATGGTACTCACCGTCTTCAGCCTGGCGATCGTCAGCCTCATGCTGGTCTATGTCGTGCCGCAGGTCACCCCGGTATTCGTCGACAGCGGCGTGGAGTTGCCGCGGCTGACGCGCGTGCTGATTGCAGTAAGCGATTTCGCCCGCGCCTGGGGCTGGCTGGCACTGCTGGCGGCGGCCGCGGGCTGCGGCCTCCTCGCTCGCTCGCTGCGCCTTCCCGCGGCGCGCCTGAGGCTGCACCGGCTGCTCCTGCGCACTCCGCTGTTCGGCGCACTATCGCGCGAACTGAATTCGGCCCGGCTGATGCAATCGCTCTCCACGCTTACCGATGCCGGCGTCTCCGTCTGGGAGTCCTTGCGGGTGGCCGCGCGCATGCTCACCAATCTGCCCATGCGCCAGGCCGCGATGGACGCGGCCCGGGAAGTCAGCGAAGGCAAGCCGGCCGCCGAGGCGCTGGACCACCACGGGCTGTTTCCGCCGCTCTGCATCCAGCTTATCGCCAGCGGCGAGGCCAGCGGCGAGCTGCATCAACTGCTGGGCCGCGCAGCAGAAACCCAGGAACGGGAGCTGTCGGCGCGCATCAACACCCTTACTTCGCTGTTGCAACCGGTACTGATCATGCTGGTGGGCGGATTCGTGCTGCTGATCGTGCTGTCGATACTGATGCCGATCTTCGAAATGAACCGCCTCATCGGCCAGTAGCCCGGGAGCGAGGATCATGCCCTCGTTTCCCGGGGGCGTATGAAGGAGAGAGGGGTTCCTGACCGCGGCGTGCGAAATGCGCGGAGTAGCTGAAGGTTCCGGCAGGCCCGGGCGGGCTGGCCTACCGGCGCCGAAAAGAGTAAAGCGGCCGTGATCTGCTATCGCGGCCGCCTTACTTCGGTGAGATTATTTCTGCTGGTTTTCCTCGAACATGCGATCCATGCGTTCGCTGGTTGCGTCCGCCGAGGCGCTCGCCTCCGCCGCCGCTTCAGCCGCACGTTCGGCAGTCACGTTCGCCCGCTCCACTTCGGCAGCAGTCTGACGTTGAGCCGCTTCCAGATCGCCGATTCTGCCCTCAAGGGCAGACAGTCTGCTGCCCATCGCAGCAGCGCCGGCATCGATCTTGGCGGCCATTTCGTCCATGCCCGCGGTGCAGCAGCCGGACATGGCCACCGCGACCGCCGGTGCTCCGAGCAGAGCAACAACAAGTCTGGTCTTTTTCATGAAGGTCCTCGGGTTCTCGGCATGTAAAGCGCGCCTGTATCCAGCGCGCCCGCGTATATTCGCCCAGCCCGCCGGAAATTGCAAGAGATCGGGGTATTTCCGAGGCTGAAAAACCCCGGTCGGAACGCCCGGCGGACAGCCCCTCTCAGCCCCCGCCGGCAGCGGCCTGAACCGGCTCCCGGGAGGGGGAAATCGGCGTGGGAACGCCCCGGCGCTCGATCAGAACCCGGCGCATCGCCTGCACGTCCAGAACGACCCGCGCCGCCTGCGCCGAAGCCCTGATCCGCTCGATCAGACTGCCGGTTTCTTCCGCCCCGCGGTCCTCCAGCGCAGGATGCGCCTCCAGGTACAGCCGGCCGTCGCGCCAACCGATCTTGACCGGCTGATTGACGATGGTCACCGGCAATCCGGTGGGAACCTGCGGAAACAGCCACTCGATGTCTTCCGGGAGCATCCGCAGGCAGCCGTGCGTCACCTGCATGCCGACCCCGCGCGGCTTGTTGGTCCCGTGGATCAGGTAACCCGGCGCGGAGAGATTGATCGCGTAGTCGCCCAGGGGATTGTCCGGCCCGGGCGGTACGACCCGCGGCAGGACCTCGCCATCGGCAGCGTACTCGGCGATGATGGACTTGGGCGGACGCCAGGTGGGACGGGTCCGTTTGCGCGTGACTCTCCAGTCGCCCAGCGGGGTCTGCCAGTCCATGCGCCCGATACTGATCGGGAAGGTCGCCACCATTTCCTGCCCGTCCCGCTCATGATAGAAATACAGGCGGTACTCGGCGATGTTCACGACCACGCCGCGGCGACGTGCGTTCGGCAGAACGAAGGAAGTCGGCAGCAGGACCCGCGCACCGTCCCTGGGCACCCACATATCGACGTCGGGGTTGGCCTGCTTCATGTCGGAGAAACCCAGGCCGTTGCGCCGGGCCGCATCCAGCAGCGACTCGCGACGGTCGGCGGCGATCCAGTGCGATTCGCCCACGACGGTCGCGGTCGGCGACGGCAGCAGGAAAGTCTCCGCTTTTACGGGAAGGACGGCGAAGGTCCCGAGAGTCAGGAGCAACAGCCGTATAGACGTGATTCGCATCAGAACTGCATGAGGCCTGCGGCCCAGGTCAATCCTCCACCGAACGACACCATCATTATGCGCTGTCCGCGCCTGATTCGTCCATCCCTTACCGCCACGTCCAGGGCCAGCGGGATGGAGGCCGCTCCCGTATTCCCGTGGTCCTGCACCGTAAGAACCACGCGTTCATCAGGCAGGCTCAGGCGTTTGCCGATGGCCTGAATGATGCGCAGGTTGGCCTGGTGAGGGATCAGCCAGTCGATTCCGCCGCGATCCAGGCCGTGCCGCTCCAGCAACTGGTCCACGGTCCTTCCCATCGTGCGAACGGCGATCTTGAACACCTCGTTGCCCTTCATCCGCACCGCAAGGCCGCCATCGCCCAGTTCCGCGGGATTGCGGGAAACGCCGGCCCGGCTGCGCAGGATATCCACATAGTTGCCGTCCGCGCCCAGAATGAAGCTCATTATTCCCGGTTCTTCGGCCGGCTCCAGCACCACTGCGCCCGCCCCGTCTCCGAAAAGAACGCAGGTCGAGCGGTCGCTCCAGTCGGTAATGCGGGAAAGCACCTCCACGCCCACGACCAGGGCCTTGTTGGCCCGGCCCAGGCGGATCATCCCGTCCGCGAGGCTCATGCCGTAAAGCCAGCCGGTGCAGGCCGCTTCGCAACTGAAAGCGGCGCAGGGCGGGATCTCCAGAGCCTGCTGCACCAGGCAGCCGACGTTGGGAAAAACCAGGTCCGGCGTGGTTGTGCCCACGACCACCAGGTCGATCTCGTCCGGTGAGCAATTGGCGGCTTCGAGCGCGGCCCGCGCCGCCGGAACGGCCAGATCGGAACTGGCCTGTTCATCGGCGGCCATATGCCGCCGTTCCATTCCGGTGCGCGTGCGTATCCATTCGTCGGTCGTATCGACCATCCGCTCGAGGTCCTGGTTGGTGAGCACTCGTTCCGGCAGGTACCTTCCGGTGCCCGCGATACGAGAATGTCTCAGACCCGCTATGCCGCCAGGTTGCTCCATACGCCCTGGATCCGCTCGTTCAAACCTTTCGCTACCTCGCGCATGGCCAGCTGTATGGCCTGCTGCCAGCCGACCTCGTTGCTGGCGCCATGGCTCTTGATCACGATGCCGTTCAGCCCCACCAGGGCCGCCCCGTTGTGGCGGTTCGGATCCAGCCGTTTCTTGATGGTGTAGAGAAAGGGCCAGCACGCCAACCCGTAGGCGCGGCTGAGCCATCCGGTCTGGAAATACGACTTCATCTGCGCGTACACGAACTGCGCCGAACCCTCCATCGTCTTGAGCGCGATATTTCCGGTAAATCCTTCGCACACCACGACGTCGGCGCGGTGCTTGAACACGTCGTTCGGTTCCACGAAGCCGTGATAGTTGAGGTGGCTGTCGCTGAGCAGGGCGCCGGCCGCCTGCACCGTCTCTATGCCCTTGATGTCCTCTTCGCCATTGTTCAGCAGACGGATCGCGGGGTTCTCGACATTGTTGATCGAGGCGATCACCGAACCCATCACCGCGAACTGCAGCAGATGGGTAGGCGTGCACACGGGGTTGGCGCCCAGATCCAGCATGTAGCAGGCGCCGCTGAGCGTCGGCAGGGCGACCAGGATGGCCGGCCGGTCGATTCCGGGAAGCATCCTGAGGATCAGCCGTCCGATCGCCATCAGGGCGCCGGTGTTGCCGGCGCTCACACAGGCCTGCGCCTCGCCGGAACGGGCAAGTTCCAGGGCCACGCGCATCGAGGAGCGCTTCTTGCGTCGCAGGGCCTCGGAAGGCGTGTCCTCCATCGACACGACCTGATCGGCATGGTGAATCTCCACGCGCCTGGACTCCTTGCCCAGCCGGCCCAGGTTGCGCCGCACGGTATCCGCGTCGCCCACCAGGATCAAACGCAATTCCTCGCGGCTGCGGAGCATTTCCAGGCTGCCCCGCACCGCCACGGCCGGACCCAGGTCGCCGCTCATGGCGTCCACTGCTATGGTTACGAGCTTGCTCATGGCAAACGCCGGGCCGGCGCAGGTCGAACGACCGCTGCCTTGAAAATCACGATCGCCGCAGCCCGGCGCTAACGCGCGGGCTCAGCCTTCCATCTCCTCCTCATCCGCCTCCGGGGGCGGCGGAATGATCTCGCGCCCCCGGTAGAAGCCGTCGGGCGCAATATGATGGCGGCGGTGCAACTCGCCGGTCTCGGGATCCATGGAAAGAGTCGGGCGCCCGAGCGCGTGATGCGACCGGCGCATGTCCCGGCGTGAGCGCGATTTACGGTTTTGTTGAACTGCCATTGTCATACCCCTTGGAACAGGCCCAAAGTGCGGTTAAATCTACTCTTGCCGAAGCAAAGCCCCCAGGCCGGCCAGCGGCCGGCTTGCACCCGGCGATGAGTGGGTTTCCGCTTCCCCCGAGACCGTACACCCATCGTGTACGGGCGCCAGGGGCAAGCTGGTCAATATCTCATCCTCCAGTATTGTACCCAGCGCCAGCCCTACCGGGCCGGCCACCACTGTGTCGTAGGGCGAAGCTACTTCTCTGATCTCGTTTTCGCCGGCCACGATAGTGAGCTTGCAATCCACCTCGACAGGCAGCCGAACCGGCGCCAGGCAGCGCTGGCACTTGAGCTTGAGCGCGCCAGCGGCTCGCACGCGCACCAGCGGAAAGCCCTCCAGCCCCAATTCGAACGACCAACTCGCGTGCAGCCGCTCGGCCAGCCCGCTGCTCCGACACAGATCGGCCAGACGTGCGGAGTCGCCTACGGCAAACGTGGTTTCTACGCTATGGCGGCGGCCGGCCCACTCACGCAACTTTCGAAATGCAATGACGTTACGCTGAATCACACTGAGGCCCCTGTCCCGGAACTTCGGGAAATGACGAAGGAAGCGCGGGCCGCTATCATAGGAAGCTGTCTTTACGCTGTCAATTCAGCGGGTTATTTGAATGGCTTCAAAGATCGTGCTGGCGACGCAATCACCTTACAAGCGCCAGTTGCTTTCACGGCTGGTCGGCGATTTCGTTACCGACCCCTCCGGTATCGACGAAAGTCCGCTGGCCGGCGAAAAGCCGCGCGAGCAGGCGGCGCGGCTGGCCGAGGCGAAGGCCCGCGAGGTCGCGACGCGCCATGCCGGCACGTGGATCGTCGGCGCCGACCAGCTGGCCGAACTGGACGGCCGCGCCGTGGGCAAACAGCCCACGGCGGAGCGGGCGCACGCGATGCTGATGTCACTCTCCCATCGGGCGCTCAGTTTCCACACGGCCGTGTGCGTCCTGGACCCCGCGGGCAATGCTCATGCCCATTCCGACCTCACGGTGGCGCGGTTCCGGCCGCTGGATCGGGCGCTGGTGGAGCGCTATCTGGCCCTGGATGAACCCTACGACTGCACGGCGGCGTTTCGCGCCGAGGGCGCGGGGCCGCTACTGCTTGAGGCGCTTGAGACGGCCGACCCCACCGCCATCGTCGGCCTGCCGCTGATCTGGCTGGCCTCGGTCCTGCCCCTCGACTAGTCGTTGGCCCGCGAGGGGCGGTAGCCGGAAACGATGGGGTAGCGCCAGTCGCGGCCGAAGGCGCGCCGGGTCACGCGCACGCCCGGCGGCGCCTGCCGGCGCTTGTATTCGCTCAGGCGCACCCGGTCGAGCACCTGGCGCACGACGCCCGGCTCGAACCCCCGCTCTGCAATGTGCTTCACCGAAAGGTCTTCCAGCATCAGCGCGTCCAGCACCTCGTCCAGCACCTCGTACGGGGGAAGCGAGTCGCTGTCGAGCTGCCCCGGGCGAAGTTCCGCGGTGGGCGGGCGATCGATGACGCGCTGCGGTATCGCCGGCGACAGCGTGTTCCGGTAGCGCGCCAGACGATATACGCGGGTCTTGGTGCAGTCCTTCAGCGGAGCGAAACCGCCCGCCATGTCGCCGTACAGCGTCGCGTAGCCCACCGCGTACTCGCTCTTGTTGCCGGTGGCCAGCACCAGGCGCCCCTGCTTGTTCGATATCGCCATCAGCAGCATGCCGCGGCAGCGCGACTGGATGTTTTCCTCGGTCACGTCCTCGGGAAGACCCGCAAACAGGTCCGCGAGCGTGCCGCGCATCGCCTCGACCATCCCGGAGATGGGCAGCACTTCGTATTGCGCGCCAAGGGCTCTCGCCTGACTTTCGGCCTCCTCGAGGCTCAATGGCTGCGTGTAGCGATACGGCATCATCACCGCAAGCACGCGGTCCGCGCCGAGGGCGTCCACCGCCAGTGCTAGCGTAAGCGCCGAGTCGATCCCGCCCGAAAGTCCCAGCACGACGTTCTCGAAGCCGCTCTTTCGCACGTAGTCGCGAACCCCCGCAACAAGGGCGCGGTAGACCTCCTCGTCTTCGGGCATGAAGGCGGCCAGGTCTCCCCGACGCGGCCGCGCGGGCTCTCCGTCGGAGAAGTCCAGCCGGCAGTACCACAAGCCTTCCGTAAAGGCCTCGCCGCGCACGCAGGGCCGGCCCGAGCCGTCGATCACACAGGAGGCGCCATCGAATACCAGCTCATCCTGTCCTCCCACCTGGTTGACATAGGCGAAGGGCAAGCCGGTCTCCGAGGCGCGCCGCGCCAGCAGCTTCTCGCGCTCAGGCTGCTTGCCCAGCTCGTACGGGGAGCCGTTCGTTACCACGATCAACTGGGCGCCGCCGTCCGCCAGGCGCCGGGGCACTTCGGGTTCCCATACGTCTTCGCAAACCGCAAGGCCCAGCCGCAGCCCGTCCAGGTCCACGCAGTCCGCTTCCGTGCCCGGAGCAAAGTAGCGCCGCTCGTCAAATACGCGATAGTTGGGCAGCACGTTCTTGCGGTGCAGGTGAAGCCGGCGGCCTTCGGCGAAAAGAGCGGCGGCGTTGAACCACCGGCCGTCCTCCCGGTGCGGGTAGCCGATCACGACCGCAATGCCGCGCGAAGCGTCCCGGACCCGCCGGATGCCGGCGGCGAGATCCTCGCGCAGACCCGCATGAAACAACAGGTCTTCCGGGGGATAGCCGCACAGGGCCAGTTCCGAAAACGCAACCAGGCCGGCTCCGGCCGACCGCGCCTCGTCGATCGCGTCCAGAATGCGCGCCGCGTTTCCGGGCACGTCTCCCACCAGGAGGTTGAGTTGCGCAAGCGCGATCTTCATGGCGCTCTGATCCCGCCTTTCCTCGCCCCCTCCTTCCGGGAGACGCATGAATCCATCCATGGAGCTTGCTCCGGCATCCCTGCCTCCAATACTCCCGGAAGGAAGGGGCGAGGAAAGGCTAAGGCCGGAGGAGTGATACGCAAGGGAGCTTTGTGCTAGGAGAGCGCCTTTGCCATGGTGGCGCCGATCTCCGCGGGGGAACGGGTCACGGCTACCCCGGCGGCCTGAAGCGCCTCGTACTTGGCTTCCGCAGTGCCCTGCCCGCCGGCGACGATCGCGCCCGCATGGCCCATACGCTTCCCGGGAGGCGCGGTCACGCCGGCGATATAGGCCACGACCGGCTTGGACACCTCGCTCGAGATGTACTCGGCGGCCTTCTCCTCGTCGGTGCCGCCGATCTCGCCCACCATGACGATTCCCTCCGTCTCCGGATCCCGCTCGAACATCTCCAGACAGTCAATGAAATTCAATCCGCGCACGGGATCGCCGCCGATGCCGACGCAACTCGTCTGCCCCAGGCCGTGCGCGGTGGTCTGGTGTACCACTTCGTAGGTGAGCGTTCCCGAGCGCGAAATGATGCCGATGCGCCCCGGCTCGTGGATAAAGCCGGGCATGATGCCCAGTTTGCACTGTCCGGGCGTGATCACGCCCGGACAGTTGGGCCCGAGCAGGCGGCAATCAAAGGACTTCAGCGCCGCCTTGATGCGCACCATGTCAAGCACGGGAACACCTTCGGTAATGCAGACGATCAGGCGGATACCGGCATCGGCCGCGGCCATGATCGCATCGGCGGCGGCGGGCGCGGGGACGAACACCAGGCTGGTGTCGGCGCCGGTCGCCCGTACGGCCTCCTCGGCCGTATCGAAAACCGGCAGTCCCAGGCATTCCTGACCGCCCCGTCCCGGGGTCGCGCCGGCAAGGATGCGGGTGCCGTATTCCAGGCATTGCTCGGCGTGGAAGCGGCCCTGGCGGCCGGTCAAACCCTGGCAGATCGCCCGCGTGGATGAATCGACCAGGATGCTCACGCCGCCATCTCCACGGCGATGCGCGCCGCATCCGCCAGATCCGAGGCCGCCGTTACCGTCAGTTCGCTCGCATCAAGCATGGCGCGCGCGCGCTCGGCATTTGTCCCCTCCAGGCGGGCGATGACCGGAACCTCCACGCTGGCCTCGCGCACGGCCTGCAGAATACCTTCCGCAATCACGTCGCAGCGCACGATGCCGCCGAAGATGTTCACAAGGATGGCGCGAACCCTGGGATTGGAGAGAATCAACCGGAAACCGGCCGCTACCCGCGCCGAATCGGCGGCTCCGCCGACGTCCAGGAAATTGGCCGGCTCGCCGCCCTGAAGCTTGATCAGGTCCATGGTGGCCATCGCCAGCCCCGCGCCGTTGACCATGCAGGCGATCGAGCCGTCCAGGGAAACATAGCTCAGGCCCACTTCCTGCGCGCGCCGCTCCAACTCGTCCTCCTGCCCCGGATCCCTAAGCCCGGCAAGGTCCGGCTGCCGGAACAGCGCGTTGTCCTCCACCGCGATCTTGGCATCCAGGGCCAGCAGCCTCCCCTCCCCGTTAACCACCAGGGGGTTGATCTCGATGAGGCTTGCATCGCATTCGTCGAACAGACGATACAGGGCGCCGGCCAGATCATGCATCTCCCGGGCCGCCGCATCCGCAAGTCCGAACACCTTGGCCAGGCGCCGGCCCGCATGGGGCATGATTCCCGTGGCCGCCCGCACCTTGACCCGAGCGATCTTCTCCGGCGTGATGCGGGCGACTTCTTCAATGTCCATGCCCCCGGCGGCGGACCCCACAAAACAGGCGCATTCGTCGGCCCGGTCGATCAGCAGGCTCAGGTAGAGCTCGCGGGCGATCGAACTGGCCTGCTCAACGTAGACCTTCTCGACCGGTAGCCCTTCCGGGCCGGTTTGCGGGGTAACAAGACGCGTGCCGAGCAGCCCTTCGGTGGCTTCCTGAACGGCTTCCGGCGAATCGCAGAGTTTCACGCCGCCGCCCTTGCCCCGCCCTCCGGCGTGCACCTGCGCCTTGACGACCCACTTTTCGCCGCCGAGTTCGCCCGCCGCGGCCGCGGCCTCCTCCCCCGAGGACGCTGCTAGCCCGGAGGCGACCGGCACGCCGTAGCGGCTCAAAAGCGCCTTTGCCTGGTATTCGTGCAGATTCACGCGGGCATTCTGAATCAATAGCGCAAAGCCGCGCAAGCCAAGTGCCGGCTTGGCACTGGAAATTGCGCTCAAACGCGGGCGAATTCGCGCTTGCGCGCGCCCTGGGCCTGACTTATTCTGGCGGCGTTTCGCGCAAAAGGACTGGATGCCATGCAACAGAGGTCACAAGGATTTACCCTGGTGGAATTGCTGATCGTCATCGCCATCATCGGCATTCTGGCGGCCCTGGCGATTCCCGCCTACCAGGACTACACGATACGCGCGCAGGTGCAGGAAGGTCTGGCGCTGTCGGTGCAGACGCGCAACGCCGTCACCGAGACTTATGTGGGGAGCGGCGGCGGGCCGGGAAACCGGGAAGAAGCCGGTTTGAGCGCGGAAGCGGCGGATACGCAGGGACGTTATGTTGCGTCCGTGGACATCGTCGACAGCGAAGTGGTAGTCACCTTCGGCAACGAAGCCAATCGCATCATCAGGGACAAGGTGCTGTACCTCACGCCGTATGTGGCGGACGACGGCGCCACGCTGCTATGGAGGTGCGGCAACGCCCCGGCCCCGGAAGGGCAAGCGCTCGGCGCGGAGGAAGCCGCTACCGACCTGGAAAACTCCTACCTGCCGCAGTCCTGCCGCTCCTGATTTCCCTGGTCGCAGGACTGCACCGCCGCCATGGAACACGGCGCGCTCGGCAGCCCACTGAGCAAACGCCTGGTGGCGCTGGGCATAGTCGGACGCGACACGCTGGCATTGGCGGAACGGGAGCTGGGCGCCTCGGACGCGGGCCTCATCGCCTGGCTGGCTGAACGCGAGGAAGTCGACGCGGCGCGGCTGACCGGAGCGATCGCGCGCGAGTTCGGCCTGCCCCTGCTCGACCTGGACCGCCTGGCAGAAATGGCGCCGCCAGCCAGCGGAATTGATCACGACTTCCTGGCCTCGCATGGTCTGGCCGCCCTGGCGGCCGATGGGGACAGGCTGGTCCTGGGCCTGGCGGATCCGGCGCAGATCACGGTGCTCGATGAAGTGCGCCGACGCACGGGCCTCAAGCCCTGCGCCGTCGTCGTGGAGCATCGGAAACTGGCGGCGCGTTTGCGGTCGGCGGACGCGGGTCCGCCGGAGAGCGATTTGCTGGCGGACGAACTGCCGCCCATGGAGTTCGAGGCCGAAACGCCGCAGGAGGAAGACCCGGCCATCGTTGCCTCCGTTGACGAAGCGCCGGTTGTGCGCTTCGTCAACGGCATACTGCTGAACGCCATACGCCAGGGGGCGTCGGACATCCACTTCGAACCTTACGAGGACGAATACCGCGTACGCCTGCGCATCGACGGCCTGCTCAGGATCGCGGCACGGCCGCCGGCCGGGCTGGCGGCCAAGGTCTGCGCGCGGCTCAAGGTCCTGGCCCGGCTGGACATAGCCGAAAGGCGCGCGCCGCAGGACGGAAGAATCCGGCTGCGCCTGCCGAACCGGCGCAAGGTGGACCTGCGAATGAACACCCTGCCCACTCTCTACGGGGAAAAGGCCGTGGTGCGGATCCTGGATTCGGGCGCGGCGCTGCCGTCATTGGATGAACTGGGCATGACCGCGCGGCAGCAAGCTCACTTCCTCGCCGCGCTGGATCGCCCCCAGGGAATGATCCTGGTCACCGGACCTACCGGCAGCGGCAAAACCGTGACGCTGTACGCGGCCCTGGAACGCCTCAACGTGCAGGAACGCAACATCAGCGCGGTCGAGGACCCCTGCGAAATCCAGCTTGCCGGCGTCAACCAGGTCAATGTGAACCGGGCCGCCGGGCTGACCTTCGCCAGTGCACTGCGGGCCTTTCTGCGGCAGGACCCGGACGTGATCATGGTGGGCGAGATACGCGATGCGGAAACCGCCGCCATCGCCGTGCGCGCCGCCCAGACCGGCCATCTCGTGCTTTCCACGCTGCACACGGAGGACGCTCCCGCCTCGCTGACCCGCCTGCGCGACCTTGAGGTCCCGCCCTACGCGGCCGCCTCGGTCCACCTGATCGTGGCGCAGCGCCTTGCCCGGCGGCTGTGCCCCGAATGCCGGCAGCATTATTCGCCGGGCGAGACGGCGCTTCGCGGGCAGGACGTCGGCGAGGACATCCTGCCCGCCGGCGCCCGGCTCTACCGCCCCTCCGGCCGGGGCGCCTGCCGTCAATGCGCCGACGGTTACCGCGGCCGCGTGGGGGTGTTCCAGGTCATGCCGATTTCGCCGGCGCTGCGGCACCTGATACTGGACGGCGCTCCGATTGCCGCCATAGAAACCCAGGCTCATGGCGAAAACGTCTCCACGCTGCGCGAATCCGGACTGCGGAAAGTCCGTGACGGCGTTACCAGCCTTGAGGAAATCAACCGCGTGACCACATCCGGCACAGGCGCCGCGCCTGGCGCCGACAAGCCCTGATTGAAATGGCAAGGAGCACCTATTCCTGGGAAGGCCGGGCGCGCGACGGACGGTTGCTCAAAGGTTCGCGGCGCGACATCAGCGCGGCGAACGTCCGCGCGGAACTGCAACGCGACGGCGTCACACCCATCAGGGTGCGCGCCGCGCGGCCAAGCCGCAGTCAGCGCCGCTCGATCAAGCCGGTGGATATCGCATTCATGGTGCGCGAACTCGCCACCGTGCTCCAGGCAGGCCTGCCGGTTGTCCAGGCGCTGGATATCACCGCCGAAAGCCAGCACCAGGTCCGCATGCAGGAATTGCTGGAAACGCTCTCGCGCGAGGTCGCCGCAGGCAACCCGCTCAGCGACGCCCTGAGGCGCCACCCGAAGCACTTCGGCGGGCTCCACGTCAGCCTGGTGGCGGCGGGCGAGCGCTCGGGACGCCTCCCGAATCTGCTGGCCAACCTGGCCACCTGGCTGGAGAGGCGCGAGCGGATACGCAAGAAGATGTCTTCCGCGCTGAGCTATCCGGCGGCCGTTCTGGGGATCGCCGCCGTCGTGGTCGGACTGATGCTGATCTACGTCGTACCGGAATTCGAGCGCATGTTCGCCGGATACGGGGCCGGACTCCCGCCGCTCACCCGTCTCGTGGTCAGCCTTTCCGAACGTCTGCGCGAAGATGGTCTTGCCTGGCTGATCGTGACCGGCTCGGCCGTCCTTTTTCTGGCGTGGCTGCGCAAGCGCCTGCCCGGGTTGCGCATGCTGGAGGACCGGCTCAAGCTGTGCCTGCCGATGCTGGGTGGACTTTTCGCCCGCGCGGCTCTGGCGCGATTCATGCGCACGCTGGCGACCCTGCTGGACGCGGGCCTGCCGGCGATCGAGGCGCTGGACGGAGCCGCGGGCGCCTGCGGTAGCCGGGTTTACGAATCGGCCATTCGGCAGGCCCGGGACGACGTGGAGACGGGCCAGAGCCTCACGCGCTCAATGGCCTACGTACAGGCGTTACCGCCCGCACTGATCCGGATGCTGGGCGTGGGGGAGGAAACCGGGCGCCTGAGCGAAATGTGCCGCCATCTGGCGGAGCGCTACGAGGAGGAACTGCAGGCGTCCGCCGACCGCCTGGGCGCGCTGCTGGAACCGCTGCTCATGGCGATACTCGGCGTCCTGATCGGGGGGCTTGTGCTGGCCATGTATTTGCCGATTTTCCGGATGGGATCGGTGATATGAGCGGGCCGGGAGCGACAGTCCTGCGGCCGCAACCGCACCTCCCCTTCCGGAACACGCCGGCAAGCACGTCCCTGTGGGCTCTCCTCAGCCATCCCTGGCTTCGGAAGGTTCCGGAAGGGGAGGTGCGGTTGCGGCCTTCAGTTGTCGGTGCGGGGATAATTCAGGGCGAACGCCATTGCTAGAGGGGCGGGATAGAACCTTGTACTGGAGTTTTCAGATTGGGCAAACGGCCCCGGCATGGACGGCGCTCGTTGCGGTCTTCGCCGGGCTGGTCCTGGGCAGTTTCGCCGGCATGCTGGTCTATCGGCTGCCGCGCGGCCTGGCGCTCGACAAACCGGGATCTTTCTGTCCCGGATGCCGGACGCCGATCGGCGGGCGGAGCAATATTCCGCTGGTGGGCTTTCTCCTTCGGGGCGGTCGCTGCGCGCATTGCGGCGGGCGTATTCACTGGCGGTATCCGCTCAGCGAACTTCTTTGCGCACTGCTCGCGCTGGCCGCATGGTATGCGTTCGGGGCCTCGCCGGAAGCGATCGCGACACTCCTGTTCTGTGCGGCGCTGGTGGCGTTGGCGCTGATCGACGTCGAGCACGGCCTGCTGCCCGACCGCCTGACTCTGGGCCTTCTGTGGGCCGGACTCGCGTACAGTCTGGCGCCGAAATCGGGCGGCGGGGCTGCGACTGCCCTGCTGCCCTTTCCCGGCCCCGGGCAGGCGATCGCCGGCGCCATCGCGGGCTACGCGTTCCTCTGGTTATTCAATCGCGCCTGGCGAACACTGCGCAAGAGGGACGGGCTGGGCCTCGGCGACTGTAAACTGCTCGCCGCAATGGGGGCATGGCTCGGACTCAACGGACTGCCGCTGGTGATCGTGCCGGCGGCCGTCGTCGGCGCACTGAGCGGGCTGCTCATGATTGCCCTGGGACGCGCTTCCCTGTCCCAGCCTATTCCGTTCGGCCCGTTCCTGGCGGCCGGCGGCGTGTTTGCGCTCTTCCTGGGACCGGACATGGCCCTGCTGCCGGGATTGGCCGGCGCCCCGGGCCTGACCGGATCATGAAGACGCGATTCACCGTGGGGCTCACGGGCGGAATCGCCAGCGGCAAGAGCCTGGTCGCGGACCGACTGGCCTCGCTGGGGGCGGCGGTCGTCGATACCGACGTCATTTCACGCGAACAGACTGCAGCCGGAATGCCTGCCCTCGCGGAAATCGCCCGTCAATTCGGCGCGGACCTGATCCGCGCCGACGGCACGTTGGATCGCGCGGGGCTTCGCGGGCAGGTCTTCTCCGACCCGGCCGCGCGAAAACGCCTCGAAACCATCCTGCACCCGCGCATCCGCAAGGCTGCCTGGGAGCGCGCCGGCACGACCGCGGGACGCTACCTCGTGATGGTCGTTCCGCTGCTCGTTGAAACCGGCTTCACCGACGGGATCGACCGGGTGCTGGTTATCGACGCGCCGAGGAAACTGCAAATCGGACGCCTGCGGGAACGGGATGGCGTTACCCGTGCCCAGGCCATGGCCATTCTTGCATCGCAGGCAAGCCGGCGGCAGCGCCGCGCCACGGCCGACGACGTCATACTCAACGACGGAACGCGCCGCCGGCTTATCGCGAAAGTGGACGAACTCCACGCCCTGTATCTGAGGCACGCGGAGGTCTTGGCCAAACACTAGCGCCGTGGCGCTGAAGAGCGTTTGCGCGATAACATTGACGGCAATGGCGCTGCCGCTCCTCGAATGAACGATTCCTTCGGTCCGCACTCCTCTACGGTCATCCTGTACGAGTTCCCCCTGCGCGACGCCACCCGGCTGCTTCTGCGCCTGGAGGTTCTCGACCAGCAACTGAAGCACGCTCGCGGCTACAGCGGTCGGGAGCGGAACCGGATTGCCGCGCATGCCGTATTGAGCGCGCTGGATCTGGTATTCCGCGAGGACTTGCGCGCTCAACTCCTGCAGCAGATCTATTACCTGCAACGCAACTACGAAATCCTGCGCGCCCACGAAGACATCCATCAGGAAGGATTGCAGGCGACTCTCGCGGAACTGGAGGAGTTCCGCGAGGAATTGTCGCAACTCAAGGCCAATGAGGTCAGGACGCTGCGTTTCGACCCCCTGATCAGCGCGTTGCGCCAACGCGACTCCGTGACCGATGCGGCAATGGCCGTGGACCTGCCGATGTACCAGTGGTGGCTGAGTTCCGGACCGGACCGGCGCCGCGAGGACATCCAGCGCTGGACCGAAACCTTCAAGCCGCTGATGGACGCAAACCGCAGGTTCCTGGCGCTGCTGCGCCAGCGCGGCGAGTATCGCGATTGCTCGGCCAGCAGCGGAGGTTTCACGGCCTCCATTACGCGCGGCCATGAACTGTGGATGGTTCGAGTTGCGGTGCCGGCGGACGCCCCCTGCTTTCCGCAGGTCAGCGGGGCTTCCGACAGCAGCAAGATTCACGTGCGATTCTTCAAGACACCCCCGGGGAAGGATGCTTCGGAACCTTACCGGGCGGATTTTTCCTTCAGGCTCGCGGTCTGCTGAATCAGCAATTCGACCAGCGGGCGGTCCGCCGGCAGGAATCCCATGCCGCCGAGGTTTTCGGGAAACTCCCAGCAGAGTTCCTGCCCTTCCCGGCCGCCGGGACTGCCGTCGTAGTCCTCGACCGCGAAGAAATGAAGCTCGACCAGGCGGTCCGGATACTCCTGTTCGTAGTTCATCAGCTCGGTCGACCGGCGAACGGATATCCCGAGTTCCTCGTGGAGTTCGCGGTCCAGCGTCCGGCGCGGCGTTTCGCCCTGCCTGACCTTGCCCCCGGGAAATTCCCAGGCGCCGGCCATGTGCTTGCCCCGCGGGCGGCGCGCAACGAGCACGCGGCCGTCTTCCCGCCGAATGACGCCTGCGGCTACCGTGATCCTAGTGTGCATAATGGAAGGAACACATCCTGCTACGAGTACATGGAGAAAGGGCATGCAGCTTAACTTGAGTGGCCATCATCTGGAGATCACACCGCGCACCAGAAAGTACGCCAGCAACAAGTTCAAACGCATCAAGCGGCATTTCAGCCGGGTCACGCAGATTCACTGCGTATTGTCGGCGGAGAAATCGCATTACAAGGCCGAGGCCACTGTTCATCTCAGCCAGGGCCGTTTGTACGCCGACGCGGTCCGGCACGACCTCAGGGCGGCCGTGGATGAACTGGTTGACAAGCTGGACCGGCAGGTTCGGCGCCACAAGGAGAAACTTGTCGACCATCGCGCCCGGGAAGCGCCGCACCACGGCCTGAACTGACTGCCTCCTATAGGAGGAGCATGCTGGCGAGGCCGAGGAAGGCGGCGAATCCGACGACGTCGGTGATGGTCGTGAGCACGACGCCGCCCGCCAGCGCCGGGTCGATGTTGATGCGCCGCAGAATCAGCGGCACCAGCACGCCCGACGCCGCCGCCGCCAGCAGGTTGATGGCGATCGCCGCGCCGGCGATGAGCGCCACCTCCAGGTTGCTGAACACTCCCAGCGTGACCACCGCAACGACCAGCGCCCAGCCCAGGCCGTTCAAGAGGCCCACCGCGATCTCCTTCCAGAGCAGCCAGCGCACGTTGGAATTCTGAATCCGGCCCTGCGACAGGCCGCGCACCATGAGCGTGAGCGTCTGGCTCCCGGCGATGCCGCCCATGCTGGCAACGACCGGCAGCAGGACCGCCAGCAACGCCACGCGCTCCACCGCCGGCTTGAACCAGGCCACCACGCCGGCCGCGACCAGTGCGGTCACGAGATTGAGCCCCAGCCACAGCGTGCGGCGGCCGGTGCTGACCGCCACCGGCGCAAACATGTCATCCTCCTCGTCCAGGCCGACGGAACCCAGGATCTCGTGATCGGTCTGTTCCTGCAGGGCGTCCACGACATCGTCGGCGGTGATCTGTCCCACCAGCCTGCCTTCGTCGTCCACCACCGCGGCCACTGAACTGTCGATGTTCTGGAACTGCCGAATAACGTCCGAAGCGCTGGTATCGCAATGGATAGGACGCGCCTCGGTATCCATGAACCGGCTGACCCTGGCATCGGCCGCGCCGCCGAGGAGGTCGCGCACCTGCAATACGCCCCGGTAGCGGCGCCTGCGGTCAACCACATACACGCAATACAGGTCCTCGGGAAGTTCGGGGTGCGAGCGCAGATAGGTGAGCACTCCTTCCAGTGTCATGTCCGGGCGCACCGAGACGACTTCCGGCGCCATGAGGCCGCCGGCCGAATCCGGCGGGAAAACAAGGACGGATTGCAGGAGTTCCCGCTCGTCTTTGTCAAGCGACCGGATGATGCGCTCGGTGATGTCGCCGGGAAGGTCGGCGACGAGGTCGGCCAGATCGTCCAGCGGCAGGCCCTCGGCGGCATCCACCAGCGCGGCGGACTCCATGCCTTCCATGATCTGGGCGCGCACCTCGTCGTTGAGCTCGACCAGGATCTCGCCCTCGTCTTCCTCGTCAACCAGTTCCCAGGCGAGTTCGCGCCGCCCCGGGGGCAACGACTCGATGAGTATTGCGGCTTCGCGCGGACTCAGCGCGTGTACGAGACGGCGCAGGCGCGGTTCGGTGTCCGCCGCCAGCAGGGCGCGCAGGGCTTCGCGCGGAGAGGAGTCGCGCGCATGCTCAACCATCTAAGGCATCAATCCTCTATGGGAAGCACGGTCATCGAATCGGTGTGGCCGGAGACGCCGGTAATCGCGCCCTTGGTGATGATCACCAGGTCACGGGCTTCAAGCCCGCCCGCTTCGCGCAGACGCTCGAATACGGCGCGAAACAGCTTGTCCGGCTGGGTCTCGGTCACGTCGAAGGCCACCGGAACCACCCCCCGGTAGAGCGTGACCCGACGCTGCGTGCCCGGATGGCGGGTCAACGCGAAAATGGGGAGATCGGAGCGGATACGCGACATCCACAGCGCCGTGGCGCCGGATTCGGTCAGCGCCGCAATCGCACGAACGTCCATGTGGTTGGCGGCGTACATGGCGGCCTTCGCAATACCCTCGTCCACCCGTTCGAACGCGCCTTCGGTAACCGGGCTGGTTTCCATGCGGCCCGGCATCCAGGCTTCGGCGCCCTCGCAAATGGAGGCCATGGCGGCAACGGCCTCGGCAGCGTACTCGCCCACCGCGCTTTCCGCCGACAGCATCACGGCGTCGGTACCGTCCATGACCGCATTGGAAACGTCGGAAACTTCCGCCCGGGTCGGCATCGGCCGGTCGATCATCGACTCCATCATCTGCGTGGCGGTTATCACGACCCGGTGCCGGTGCCGCGCGCGGCGGATAATCGACTTCTGCTGGCCGATCAGGCCCTCGTAGCCGGTCTCTATCCCCAGGTCTCCTCGCGCCACCATCACCGCGTCGGCGGCATCCACGATTTCGTCGAGGTTGTCCAGCGCCTCCGACCGCTCGATCTTGGCGACGATGTGGGCGGAGCCTCCCGCTTCCCTGATCAGCTGGCGCGCAGTCTCGATATCGGCACCGTCGCGGACGAAGGAAACGGCGATCCAGTCGAGTTCCGCTTCGGCCGCCAGCTTCAGGTCCCGCCGGTCTTCCTCGGTGAGCGCGGGCACCGCCAGCAGCCCCCCGCCCCGCTTGTTCACGCCCTTGTGATCCGAAACCACGCCACCGTGAACCACGCTGCAGTGCACTCTGGATCCGCGCGTCTCCTCAACCCTGAGTTCCACGTTCCCGTCGTCCAGCAACAGGGTGTCGCCGGACACGACGTCCTCGCCGAGGGTGGTGAAATTCAGCCCGACGCCATGAACGTCGCCCGCATAGGCATCGAGCTCGTGATCGAAAAAGAATTCGGCGCCGTCTTCGAGGCGCACCGGGCCATTGGCGAAGCCTGCGATGCGGATCTTCGGCCCCTGGAGGTCTCCCAGCAGGGCCACGCAACGGCCCAGTTCCGCGGCGGCCTCCCGGACCTCGGCAATGCGCCGATAGCGGACGTCCCAGTCGCCGTGCGAAAAATTGAGCCGCAAGGCGTCGGCGCCGTTTTCCAGAACGCCGCGAAGGACTTCCGGCCGATCGGTGGCGGGACCCAGGGTCGCAATGATTTTCGTGCGGCGCATCAACGCTGCATCATACAGGCGTGTCGTGCTTCTTCACCCAGCTTTAGCGCGTTTGGAGAACGGATACGCCGGGCAGTTCGCGCCCCTCCAGCCAGGCCAGCATCGCGCCGCCGCCCGTGCACAGATGATCCAGTTCCGAAGCCAACCCGAACTCGTCCAGCGCGCGCAGGGTGTCGCCTCCCCCGGCAACGCGGTACGCGGGACTGGCCGCAACCGCTTCCGCCACCTTGTGGGTGCCGCGGGCAAACGCTTCCACCTCGAACAGTCCAAGCGGGCCGTTCCAGACGAGGGCGCCGGCGCCGGCAATCGCCTTTGCATAGAGCTCCGCCGTTCGCGGTCCGATGTCCAGGATCATTTCGTCCGGTCTTACGTCTTCGACCGGTGCGATACGGGCGCGCCGGGGCGAGTCCGGTGAAGGCGCCAGCACGGCGTCCAGCGGCAGCAGCACCTCGGCGCGGCCCGACAACACCTGCCGCGCCTCGGCGAACATTTCCGGTTCGGCCAGCGACGCCCCCAGCTCCACGCCGATCGCGCCCAGCAGGGTATTGGCGATTCCTCCGCCCGGGATCAGCACGTCCGCCTGCGAGGCCAGCGACCGCAGCACGCCGAGCTTGCCGGAGATCTTGGCGCCGCCGGCGATGGCGGTCAGAGGTCGGGGAGGATCCGAAAACGCCGCCTGCAAGGCCCTCAGTTCGGCCAGCAGAAGCGGACCCGCGCAGGCTTCCGGCGCCGCCCGCGCGACCGCGTGTACGCTGGCCTGGGCCCTGTGGGCGCTGCCGAAGGCATCCATCACGAACAGGTCGCACAGCGCCGCCATGCGCTTTCCGAGTTGCGCGGAGTTGTCCTTCTCCCCGGCGTTGAAGCGCACGTTCTCGCACAGGACCGCCTGTCCGCCGGCAACGTCCACGCCGTCCAGCCAGTCGCGCCGGAGCGGCACGGGCACGCCCAGGGCCTGGCTCAGCTCCGCTGCGACGGGGGCCAGGGAAAACCGGGCATCGAACGACCCTTCCGCCGGGCGTCCGAGGTGCGAAAGCACGATTACCGCCGCGTCGCGATCAAGGCAGTGGCGAATTGCCGGCAGCGCCGCCCGGATGCGCTGATCATTGGCAACCCGGCCCTTTTCGATCGGGACGTTCAGATCCGCGCGAATCATGACCCGCCGTCCGGTGACGACGGCGGAACTCAGCGCGGGAACGGTCATCAGGGTGCTTCGAGCAAGGCCAGCGTGGTGTCCAGCATGCGGTTGGCGAATCCCCATTCGTTGTCGTACCAGGAGCACACCTTGACCAGGTCATCGCCCAGCACCTTGGTCATGCCGGCGTCGTAGACCGACGAATACGGGCAGTGGTTGAAGTCGGCGGAAACCAAGGGCTCGTCGTTGAAGGCCAGCACGCCGCTCAACTCGCCGTCGGCGGCGGCCTTCATGGCGGCGTCGATTTCCTCCACCGTGGTTGCCCGCGAGGCGCGGAACGTGAGATCGACCAGGGACACGTTGATCGTGGGCACGCGCACCGAAAAGCCGTCCAGCCGGCCGTCCAGTTCCGGCAGCACCAGCCCCACGGCAGCCGCGGCCCCGGTCTTGGTCGGAATCATCGACTGGGTGGCCGACCGGGCGCGGCGCAGGTCCTTGTGATAGACGTCGGTCAGGACCTGGTCGTTGGTGTAGCTGTGGATGGTGTTCATGATGCCCTGCTCGATGCCCACCGCCGCGTGCAGCACCTTGGCCATGGGCGCAAGGCAGTTGGTGGTGCATGAAGCGTTGGAAATGATCGTGTGGCTCGATCGCAGCACCTGGTGGTTGACGCCGTAGACGACCGTGGCGTCCACGTCCTTGCCCGCTGGGGCGGAAATCACCACCCGTCCGGCCCCGGCGTTCAGATGCATTCCGGCCCTGTCGCGCGAGCGGAACAGTCCGGTGCATTCCAACACCACGTCCACGCCGAGCTCCGCCCAGGGCAACTGCGCCGGATCGCGCTCCGCCAGCACCCGGATACGGTCTCCTTCCACCAGCAGGTCGTCGCCGTCCATCGCGACCTCAGCGCCGAAGCGCCCGTGAGCGGTGTCGTAGCGCGTCAGATGCGCGTTGGTATGGGTATCGCCCAGGTCATTGATGGCGACGATCTGTACCGCGCCGCGCTTCCCTTCTTCGTAGAGCGCGCGGAGGATGCAGCGCCCGATTCGTCCATAGCCGTTGATTGCAATTCTTGCCGCCACTTCCCTACCTCAACTTGAAGCAAGCCCGCGCACTTCGGCGACGGACTCGCGGGCCAATGCCGCCACCGCTTCCGCGGTGAATCCATAATGTTCGAACAACTCGCCGCCGGGCGCCGATGCGCCGTAGCGGCTAATTCCCAGCACGCGTCCGTTGGGGCCTGTAATGCCGGGCCAGCCTCGGGGAACGCCCGCTTCGACCGCCACCCGCGCCTTCACGCCTTCCGGCAGCACCGACTCGCGGTAGCCGGGCTCCTGCTGCATGAACACGTAGACGCAAGGCATGGAGACGACCCGCGCGGCTATGCCCTCGCCCTGAAGCTCGGCTGCCGCGGCCATCGCCAGCTGCACTTCCGAGCCGGTCGCGATCAGCAGCACGTCGGGCGCGGTGGCCGCTTCCTGGTGCAGCACGTATCCGCCGCGGGCCACCTGGGCCAGCTGCTCGTCGCTGCGCTTCTGGGCCGGCAGACCCTGGCGCGTAAGCACCAGGCTGGTGGGGCCGTCGCGGCGCTCGATCGCCGCGCGCCAGGCCACCGCCGTCTCGACCGCGTCGCACGGCCGCCATACGCGCATATTGGGAATGATGCGCAGCGATTCCAGATGTTCGATAGGCTGGTGCGTGGGGCCGTCTTCGCCAAGCCCGATCGAATCGTGCGTGAAAACGAATATGCAGGGTTGGCGCATCAGCGCGGCCATGCGGATAGCGTTGCGCTGGTAATCGGAAAACGTAAGAAAGGTGCCGCCGTACGGAATGAAGCCGCCGTGCAGCGCCAGTCCGTTGATCATGGCGCCCATGGCGAACTCCCGAACGCCGAAATAGACGTAGTTGCCTCCGCCTTCGGCCGTGATGTCCACGGACCCGGAATGGCGCGTGCAATTGGACCCGGTCAGGTCCGCCGAACCGCCCACCAGTTCCGGCAGCATCGGCGCGAACGCCTCCAGGGCCCCCAGCGACGCCTTGCGCGTGGCCTGGGTCTTATGCTCCGCCGCGATATTCCCGATCGCCCGTGCGGCCGACGCCTGCCAGTCTTCCGGCAGCCGGCCGTCCATTCGCCGTTCGAACTCCGCGGCCTCGGCCGGAAACGCCTCGCGATAGGCCGCAAAGCCTTCATTCCAGTCATCGACCTGCCGGTCGCCGCGATCGCGGATGTCCCAGCCGCGGCGAATATCTTCCGGCACCTCGAACGGCGCATGCGGCCAGTTCAACTCCTTGCGCGCGGCCTCGATCTCGGCCTCCCCCAGCGGTGCGCCGTGCGTATCCGCCGTGCCCTGCTTGTTGGGCGCCCCGAAACCGATGACGGTGCGGGCACACACCAGGCTCGGCCGGGTTCCTTCCGCACAGGCCTGGTCCAGCGCCTCGCGCAGGGCCTCGGGATCATGGCCGTCCACGTCGCGAACCACGTGCCAGCCGTAGGCCTCGAACCTGCCGGGCGTATCGTCGCGGAACCACCCGCCGACCTCTCCGTCGATCGAAATGCCGTTGTCGTCGTATATGCAGATCAGCTTGCCCAGGCCCAGCACGCCCGCCAGTGAACAGGCTTCGTGCGAGATGCCTTCCATGAGGCAGCCGTCGCCCAGCAATACCCAGGTCCTGTGGTCGACGATCTCATGTTCGGGGCGGTTGAATTCGGATGCCAGCAGCCGTTCGGCAAGCGCCATGCCCACCGCGTTGGCCAGACCCTGGCCCAGCGGCCCCGTCGTGGTCTCGATGCCGATCTCGACGTTGAGTTCCGGGTGGCCGGCCGTGTGCGAGCCAAGCTGCCGGAAGGCCTTGAGCTGGTCGAGGTCCAGGGCGTAGCCCGCCAGGTGCGCGGCGCCGTACAAGAGCATGGAACCATGCCCGTTTGAGAGCACCAGCCGGTCGCGGTCCACCCAGTGAGGCTGGCTCGGCGCTACCTTCAGGTAATCCGAGTAGAGCAACTCCGCAATGTCCGCCATGCCCATGGGCATGCCGGGATGGCCGGAGTTGGCGCGCTGCACGGCGTCCATGGCCAGCGCGCGCAAGGCGTTTGCGCGCTCCCGGCGCGCGGCCTGCTTCGCTAACTGCGCCACTTGATCGAGCAGCCCTGGCTGGAATTCTGGCTGCGCGGGCCCTGGCCCGTCCTTGCGATCCGGACCATGGCGTCGAACAGTTCACGGGGCGCGTCCGGGGGACCGGCGCGCGATGTGCTGGAATCCAGCCGCCCCCGGTACTGCAGTTCAAGATCGGCGTTGTAGCCGAAGAAGTCCGGCGTGCAGACCGCACCGTAGCTGCTC
Organism: Gammaproteobacteria bacterium; assembly: GCA_009838035.1. Classification (NCBI taxonomy): domain Bacteria; kingdom Pseudomonadati; phylum Pseudomonadota; class Gammaproteobacteria; species Gammaproteobacteria bacterium. Next base: position 173,869 of record VXSK01000004.1, on the reverse strand, counting down.
GCCACTTCCTGCGATTCGTCAAACAGGTACGGAAAATCGAAGCCTGCCTGCTCGGCCAGGGCAGCCATTCGCGGCGGGGAATCCGCCGGGTAGCGAACCACGTCATTGGGCATGATCGCGACGCTGCCGATGCCGTGCTCGCGCAACTCGGCGGTGTCGCGCGACAGTTTGCCAAGGATGGCCTGCACGTACGGACAATGATTGCAGATGAACATCACCAGCGTGCCGTTCTCGCCGGCACAGTCCTCAAGACTGAACTCGCGCCCGGACGGATCCGGCAGGTTGAAACGCGGCGCGGGGGCGCCGAAATCGCAGGGAGGCGGACCCATCAGCATGGCGTGCTCCTAAGTTGCGGCAGCGAAGGGGAAGAGCTGGATGGCAAAGCGGTGACGGGTTAAATCAGGGCTGTTTGAACTGGCCGCCGGAAGCTTCCACGAAAGGCGGGAAGTTTATCACGCAGGCCGTTTCCGATAAACGCCGAAACGGGAGTTTCAGGAGCCGGTCGGCATATTATTGGCGCATGCGCACCGGCACCCCGCTGTTTCCCCTGCCCACGGTCCTTTTCCCGGAGGGCCCGCTGCCCTTGCGGGTGTTCGAGCCTCGTTACGTGGACATGGTCGGAAGGTGCATGCGCGACGACGAACCGTTCGGCGTGATCCGGATCGAAGAAAACGGCAAGTCGTCTTCGGAGTCGCAGCTTTGCAGGATCGGAACGCTTGCCATCATTGCCGACTGGTTCCAGAGTGACGGCGGCCTGCTGGGAATACTGGCCATCGGTTCGCTCAGGTTCCAGCTCCACGCGACGGCCCGGCAGCCCGACGGATTGCGGGTCGGCGACATCGAGGAACTGCCGCCGGAACCCCAGGTCCCCCTGCCGCCGGAGTTCGTTTCCATGAGTTCCGCGCTGCAGCACCTGATTCAGAAGCTCGACCGGCTTTACCAGGGCATCGAAACGCGATTCGACGACGCCAGTTGGGTCAGTCTGCGGCTGGCCGAGATTCTGCCCATCGGCCTGGAGCACAAGCAGCATTGCCTGGAGTTGGAGGACCCGCTGGAGCGCCTGCGGTATCTCCGCCCTCTGGTGCGCCTGAGCCGCTAGGCCCGCGGAAATGCCGAACGACATGCTGCATGTGGAAGAGCGCGACGGCGGCCTGCTGCGTCTCACGCTCAACCGCCCGCGGCAGCACAACGCACTGAGCTTCGAGTTGCTGGAGCGACTGCGCGAAACGCTCGAAAGCTACGCACGGGACGCAACGCTCAAGTGCGTAGTCGTAACCGGCGCCGGCGACAAGTCATTTTGCGCCGGGGGCGATCTGCACGAACTCGACTCGATGCGGTCGCTGGATGACGCCCGCGAAATCTCCCGCATCGGGCGCCGGGCACTGGATGCGGTGCGCTATTTTCCGGTGCCGGTGGCCGCGGCGCTGAACGGGGACGCGCTGGGCGGCGGCGCCGAACTGGCGCTGGCCTGCGACTACTGCCTCGCAGCAAGGCATGCGCGAATCGGACTTTTGCAGGCGCGCCTTAACCTCATGACCGCATGGGGCGGGGCCGCGGACGTCCTCGCACGCTGCGGCAGCGCCAGGGGTCTGGCGCTTTTGCTCACGGCAAGACGGCTGAGCGCAGATGATGCGCTCAAAGCGGGTCTCCTGGACGAAGTGTGCGCCCAGGGCCAGGACGTGGACGAACTGGCGCAGGCCTGGAGCGCTGCGATGACGGAGCGCAGCCGCGCAGTGTTGCGCGGGCAGAAAGCTCTGGCGGTCGTCATGCGCAGGACCATGCAGGAGGCGCTGGCCGAGGCCGAAGAGCAGCACATGGCCAATGCCTGGACCGATCCCGCGCACTGGGAAGCCGTGCGGCAGAGTTTCTCCGGCAAGAAGGCATAGAGGAGTCGCGCAGGACATGAATTCGGGTTTTCGCTGGCCGGGCGGCGCCGGCCTTGCGCTTTCGGTTGTGCTCAACATCGAGGAGGGCGCCGAGGCCAGCCCCAAAGACGGCGATCCGCGCCCGGATCCCGTGGATGAGCTCGGCATTGCGCTGCGCGGCTCGAGACGCAATCTGCCCAACGAGAGCAACTACCGGTACGGCGTGCGGGCGGGGGCGCCCCGCCTTCTCGACATCATGGACCGCTACGGCGCCCCATGCACGGTGGCGGCCGCGGCGCTGGCGCTCGAGCGCGCACCGGGACTCGCCGAAAGGCTGGCGCAAAGCCATCATGAAGTCTGCGCGCACGGGTTTCGCTGGGCCTTCCAGCACCGCATGGATGAGGCCGAGGAACGCGAATTCGTCCGCAAGGCCGCCGACAGTATCGAGGCTTCCGTCGGGCGCCGTCCGCAGGGCTGGCTGTCGCGCTACCTGTTTACGGACAACACGCGGCGGCTCCTCTCCGAGGAGGGATATGGCTATCACATGGACGATTTCAGCGATGACCTGCCCTGGTGGGACGTTGACGGACCGCGGCCGATGCTGGTGATGCCCTATGCTCTGGACACCAACGACATGAAAATGTGGAATTCGCCCGCCTATACGGCGCGGGGCTGGTTCGATTACCTGAACGACAGCCTCGATCTGCTGCTGAAGGAAAGCCGCAGCGCACCCAGGATGATGTCGGTGGGGATACATGCGCGCATTGCCGGCCGGCCCGGACGGGCCGCGGCCTTCGATTCCTTCCTGGCGCGCGCCGTCACGCGGCCGGGCGTGTGGGCAGCCACCCGATTGCAGATCGCCGAGGCCTGGAGAGACGCCCACCCGCCGCCCGGCTAAACGCTACGGCACTAGGGAACGAGAACCGCGGCGCCGTTGAGGCGGCCGGCGCGAAGATCCGCCAGGGCCGCGTTGGCTTCCTCAAGGGGATAGCTCCTTACGCTCGTGCTGATCGGCGTCGCCTCGGCCAGCGACATGAATTCGTCGGCGTCGGCGCGGGTAAGGTTGGCCACGGAGCGCAAGACGCGCTCTCCCCACAGCAGGTCGTACGGAAACGCGGGTATCTCGCTCATGTGGATTCCGCCACACACGACGGTTCCGCCCTTGCGCACCGCTGAGAGAGCCGCGGGAATCAGGCTGCCCACCGGCGCGAAGATCAGCGCGGCATCAAGTTTTCGCGGCGGCGCCCGCTCCGAAGGTCCGGCCCAGACCGCGCCGAGTTCGCGGGCGAACGCCTCGCCCTGCCGGTCTCCGGGACGGACAAAGGCATAGACGTCCTGGTTTTGCGCCATCGCCACCTGGGCGACGATGTGGGCCGCGGCGCCGAATCCGTAGATCCCGAGGCGCTGGGCCGGGCCGGCCAGCTTCCAGCTGCGATAGCCGATCAGGCCGGCGCACAGCAACGGAGCGGCATGCTCGTCGGAGTAGCTCTCCGGGATCGGCACACAGTAGCGCGCGTCGGCGAGGATGCCCTCCGCGTAGCCGCCGTGGCGGTGAAAGCCGGTAAACTGCGCCCTCTCGCAAAGGTTTTCCCGGCCTTCGCCACAATAGCGGCACTCGCCGCAAGTCCAGGCCAGCCAGGGCACGCCGAAGCGCTGCCCGGGGCGGATACGATCAACGTCTTTCCCGACTTCTTCGGCTATCGCTACCGCCTCGTGCCCCGGGACGATCGGGAGACTCGGGTCGGGCAGTTCGCCATCGACGAGGTGCAGGTCGGTGCGGCATACGCCGCAGGCCAGAACACGGCCCCGTACTTCACCTGCGGAGGGGGACGGCAGGTCCAGTGTTTCGGAACGCAGGTCGCCGCGCGGACGGCTGAGAATCATCGCGCGCATGGCGCGATTGTGGCATGAGAACCTGCCGACCGCCTTGCCGGGAGGGCTCAGGCGGGTCGGCAGGATTTGAATACCTGCCGGCCGCCGTGCTGGGAGGGCTCAGGCGGGCCGGCAGGATTTGGGGGTAGGGTCAGCTCGTCTTGACCTTGATCTGGCGTGACTTTGGCGCCACTTCTTCGGATTTCGGCAAGTGGATCTCCAGCACGCCGTTTATCAGGCGGGCCTGGATGTCGTCCTGGTCCACATCGTCCGGCAGGCTGAAGGATCGCTTGAACGTGCCGAAGCCGCGTTCGCTCAGGTGAACGCTACGTCCGTCGCTTTCCTGCTCGAAACTGCGTTCGCCCGTAATGGTCAGGACATCGTTGGACACGGAAATGTCCACGTCCTTGTCCCGCATGCCGGGCAGGTCCGCGGTCAGTTCGTAGCCCTTCTCGGTTTCCGCGATGTCCATTCTCGGCGTCAGCGTCAGGCGCCGTTCCAGGTCTTCGCCGTTCGAAACGCTGAATGCCCGGTCCATCCAGTTCTCCAGTTGCCGGTGCATGGAATCGAGGGTCCACGGAGTGACAAAGGTCCGCGGACGGGTCCTTACAACAAGGTTTCTCATTGCTCTTCTCCTCTTTTGGCTCTTACTTGTTCGCTCCCTTCACTGCGGGAGCCTCTTCTGCACTGGAAATGGGGGTGAATTGCCCGAATTTCAAGCGGGATTTCCGGCGTTTACGGCCGCGGGCAGGGCTCGGCGCATGAGCGTCCGCACGGCGCCGCACGGCGATGTGCGGGGGACGGGCGTCCTGTAGAATCGGCCGGCGATGTCCGAGCGTCTCGTTAACAAAGTCTTGCTCGTCAGCGGGGCGGGCCCAGCGGTCTCTTCCGCCATTGCATGCCGCGCACTGGATTGCGGCGCCGAGGCCGTTCTGGTCGCCCACGACCCCGGCTCCCGGGACGCCGCCGAATCGGCCCTTGCCGGAACCGGAGCGCAGCTGGTAGCGCACAATCGCGCCGAACCGGGCGCTTGGCCCAAGCTCTACGACCGACTGGAATCGGAGTCGCGGCTGCCCGATGTACTGGTGAACGGTTGTTACGCACATCATGCCGGCACATTGGCCGAGACCTCACTCGAGCAGTTCAGCCAGGCGCTGCAGAGCAACCTGACCGCCGCCTTTTTCGGAACCCAGACCGCCGTGGTGCGCTTGCGGGCGGCGGGCCGCAAGGGCGCGATCATCAACATGAGTTCGGTCTTTGCGGACCGCGCCCTGGCCGGCACAGCCGCTTATGCCGCCAGCGCCGGCGGCATCCGATCGCTCAGCAAGTCGGCGGCGCTGGCCTGCGCCGAGGCCGGCGACGGCATTCATATACACACCGTGTTGACCGGGCACTACGAAGGCGGACCGGACCTGCCGGCCGGCGGAGACCCGTTGCTTGACGGCAGGATCAGCGTCGGGGAAGTCGCGGCCCTGGTGGTCCAGCTGGCGGGCGACGGCGCCACCTATACGCACGGCTCGGCCGTCACGCTGGACGGAGGCTTATGGATTTCCTGAACGACACGGCCGGGCACGGCCAACCCGGCCGGCTGGCCGGCAAGCGGGTGCTCATTACCGGCGCCACATCCGGGATCGGCCGCGGCTGCGCCATGCACATGGCCGAGGAAGGCGCGCGCCTGATCTTTACCGGCCGCAACGAGGAGGGGGCGGCCGAGACCTTGCGCATGGTCCGGGAGGTAGCGCCCGAAGCCGAAATCGAATTCGTCCGCCAGGACGTCACCCTGGAAGCGGACTGGACGCGCCTTTACGACCGGGTGCGCGAGGTCTGGGGCGCAATGGACGTGCTGTTCAGCAATGCCGGCGACGCAAAGCTGGGACCGCTGGAAGACGTGACGCGCGAGGACCTGGACTTCCTTTACAAGGTCAACGTGGAAGGCCAGTTCATCGGCCTTCGCGACGGCCTGCCGCTGATGGCGCCGGGCGGAAGCATCATCGTCATGTCGTCGCGTGCCGGGCTGCGCGGTTTTCCGCATGGAACGGCCTACACGTCGGCCAAGGGCGCGCTGACCGCGTTGACCAAGGTCGTCGCGGCCGAAGCCGCTGCACTGGGCACCGGGATACGGGTAAACTCGGTGCATCCGGGTCTCGTCTGGACGGAAAGCGTGGAACGCGTGCTGAAGGGGCGCGTAGAGGAGTTGCGTCCCAAAATGGAAGCCACCGTGCCGATCCACAAGATCGGGCATCCGCGCGACGTCGGCGACCTGGTCTGCTACCTGTCCAGCGACGATTCCCGCCACATTACGGGGGCCGAACTGTCCATAGACGGGGGAATGGCGGCTCAATAGCGCCCCGGGGAGAGGAACCATGCCTTTGATGGAAGTCGATACCAGCCAGGCGCTGAAGCGGGAAAACGCCACCATCCTGCCCGAACTTGCCAGCCGCGAGGACGAAAGTTACCTGGATTTCGTCGAAAGCCTGCGCTCGTTCGTGCTGGACGGCATGCAATTCGACCAGCAACTCGCGACCCGCACGGCACATCTGGAGGACACCTCGGAACAGCCGGCGGAACGGCTCGAGAAAGTGCGCGAGATCGCGAAAGACATGCCGATTGCCAGCGTACGCGACCGCCTGATGCGCTCGCAGCAGGAGATGAAATGGCGGCGCATCGTGAGCTCGCTGGATGCGCGCCGCGACATACACCTCGACCGGCTCAAGTCCGCCGAGGGGCGCGGCCCGGCCCGGCTGGAACTGCACCCGGACTTCGAGCCACCGGAATACGCCAACGTGCATTTCCACCTGCAGCCGGACGGATACCACAAGGACCCGCTGGCGGGATTCCGCTATCACTACGGGACCAAGGTCTTCTTCGTCGGCGACAACGACAAGGACCAGTTGCACGCCTCGCTGGTGAACAACCACCTGCCGCTGCCGGCGGACGGCCGCGTCGAGCGGATTCTCGACCTGGCCTGCTCGGTCGGGCAAAGCACCACGGCCCTGAAGCAGAGGTTCCCGCAGGCGGACGTGACCGGCATCGACCACTCCGAGCCGATGCTGCGCTGCGCCCACCACCGCGCCGTGAAGCTGGGCATCGACGTGTGCTTTTCCCAGCGGCTGGTCGAAAACACCGGCTATGACGACGACAGCTTCGACATCGTCTTCTCCTTCATCCTGTTCCACGAGATTCCCATGCGGATCATTCGCGAGACCCTGGCGGAAGTACGCCGGGTGCTGCGGCCGGGCGGGATGTTCGCGGTCTACGACTTCATGATGGCCAGCGGCATGACGCCGGCCCAGCTCTACCACCGTCATTTCGATTCGCGCAACAACGGCGAAGCCTACGGCGATGACTTCTGCTACACGGATTTCGACGGACTGCTGAAGGAGTTCGGCTTCGTCGAGGCGGCGCCCGGCAAGCACCTGGGCACGACCCAGGTCTGGTACGCGACCCCCGCCCTGTGACAAGGCGCGGCCCTTCCGGGCAGACGCCGGAGGGCGGCGCGCCCCTGGTCGGGGACAACCCGGTCTATTTCAAGGACCCGGTGCAGGATGCGATGATGAACATGATCCTGGAACTGAGCGCCCAGCTCTGGATGAGCATGGACCGCTTGTACGCGCTGGAAGACCTGCTCGCCCGCCAGGGCGTGGTAACCGCCGCCGCCCTCGACGACTACCGGCCCGACGCGGAGCGGGCCAAGGCCTTGCGGGCGCGGCGCGAGCGTTTCACCCACGATATCCTGCGCGACCTCAAGTCGCTTACCGAAGGGGCGGCGGCCGCTCCGGCGGAATCGGGAAAGGAGTAGGAATCGTGGCCCGCCTGCCCTCCCTGCCCGAGAAGGCCGACCTGGCCGATGTGTTCCGCCGCTTCCCGCTGGGCGTCAAGTCGCTTTGCGAATACACCGACGACCTGCTGCGCGGACCCTCGCCGTTCACCGTGGGCGAGCGCGAATTCATTGCCGCCTACGTGTCCGGCATCAACGCCTGCAATTATTGCCATGGCGCCCACAGCATCATCGCGGAGCTGCACGGCATTGACGCGAACTTGCTCGAGAACGTGCTGAACGATCCTTCAGGCGCCGGGGTGGAGCCGAAGATGCTGCCGGTGCTCGATTACGTTCGCAAGCTCACGGAAACCCCCGCGCGGCTGACCGATGCCGACGCGCAACGGGTCTTCGACGCCGGCTGGAGCGAGGAAGCGCTGTATCACGCGATCTCGGTGTGCGCGATCTTCAACTTCATGAACCGCATCGTCGAGGGCTGCGGAGTCGAATCCAATCCGATCATCCGCGACGCCCAGAAGGAACGGCACGCCGCCATGCGCGACGAACCGCGCCCCTACACGCTGTTCGCACGCACCATCGGCGCCTTCGACTGACCCGGGAGAGAGGGCGTCCCGCCCTACTGGAGGCCGGGGACGGCCTCCCACCCAGGTGGAGATTACTGCGGCGGGGGCTGGTCGAAGAAGTAGTTTGCGATGGCCGCGAGGTCGGCGTTGCTCAGGTAACGCGATCCGTGCTGCACCAGCTCCGACATGGAGCTGCCGAAGGCATCGCCGTCCGGCATGATCCCGCTGCGCAGCGACCAGGCCAGGTCGCCTTCGGTCCAGCCGTTCGCCTCGAGCGTGGCGGTCGTGATGTCCGGCCCGTTCGAGCCGACTTTCTCCACGCCCCCCTGGTAGCGGCGGGACAGGTCGCGCCCACCCATGGCGCCGCGAGGCGTGTGGCAGGCGCCGCAATGCGCCGGGCCCTCCGCCAGGTAACGGCCGCGGTTCCATTGGTCCGGCTTGCCTTCAACCGGAGTCAGTTCGCCGCGCTTGAGGAACCGGCTCTTCCAGCCGCCGACCGCTCCGCGCATCCGATAGAACAGCCTGAGCCTGTGACCGGGAGCACGGCCGGCCACGGGCGGAACGGACTTCACCGCTTCCCAGAGGTCCACGATGTCCTGGCTCGTCATGTGCGTGTAGAACGGGTAGGGATAGACCGGAAAATAATGCCTGCCTTCGGGGTCCAGGCCTTCGGTCAGGGAACGCGCGAAGTCCTCGAATGTCCAGTCGCCGATGCCGTCCTCGGGGTGCGGCGTGATATTGGGCACAACGTAAGTGCCCGCCCTGGACTCGATCGGCAGGCCTCCGGAAAACAGTGAACCGCTGTCGTCGGCGGCCCGGTGACAGGTGATGCAGCCGGCCAGCCGGGCGACGTAGAAACCGCGATTCGCGTCGCCGCTCAGTCCGGAATAGTCACGGGATAGCGCTTCACCCGACTCCTGCGCGGCAACGATGCCGCCGGCGAAAACGGCAAGGGCGCCCAGCGCCAGACGCCTTGCCGGGAGAAAGCGCGGCAGTGCGCTCAGCTATCGTCCTCCTTGCGGAAGTCGTCGTGGCAGGCGCCGCAACTCATGCCGAGTTGGACCAGGGCCATGCCGGCATCCATGGCCTGAGGCTCGCCGCCTCCGGCCGCGGGATCAGGCGGCCCGGCGCTCGGCGGCCCCGGAGGATTGTCGGCGGCTTCCGCCATCGCGTTGGCCGCGTCGACTAGGTTCCCCGCCAGCATCACGAATCGGTCCCAGTCCTCCCAGATCGCCGGCAGGGCTTCGCCGGCGGGGTCATAGCTGCCTTCGGGGAACAGGGAAGTCAGCGTGTCGCCTCCCGAATTGGCGATCGTTTCAGCCAGTTCGCGCATCCTGTCCGCATCGTATGGCTGAATGCCGCGGACCATGTCGGCCATCGGCCCGATCGCCCCGGCCAGTCCTTCCATCAGATCGTGGCGCTCCTTGGCAACGCCGGTGATGTGTTCGTCGGCAATGGCTCCCGCCACGGCGAATCCGCCCACGGCGACCGCCAGACAACCCAGCAACTTCCGTTTCATATTCTCCCCTCTCTCACGATGACAGCGATGAGCGGCACATTGTAGGGGAGTTGCCTTGCGTTGGCGAGAACTCCCCAACCCGGAATGGCCTTGAGACTAGCGAGGAAGGAACGCCGTTGCCAGGACCGCCACCAGGATCGTAACCAGTCCGCTTACGAACCAGTTGCGCAATTGATTGATGGCGCTTTCCAGTCTGGCGATGTCCGCTCTTGTGGCGTAGTCGATGTCGCGCTGCCGCATCAATTCGGCCAAGGCTTCAGCCTTTGGCTGGTCAAACCCGGCATTTTGAAGTTTCCGGGCGGCATGCAACGTGTCGAAAGCAGCGGTGGCCATGCGGCAAATGATAGCGAAACGGGAATCCTCATATACGAAAATATAAACGCGAATTGGGTCACTATAGGGAATTCCCTGCAAATCAGGCATTCCTGGCACGAAAGATGATCAAGACAGCTTTCCCGGCGCTACGCGGGGGCAACCAGGGGATCGCGCTGATCGAAGGGGATGCGCGGCATTCGTACGCAGCGCTGGAATCGCGCGTCGAGGCGTTTGCGTGCGTCCTCCTGGGCCAGAGGGATCATTTGGCGGGCGAGCGGGTTGCGCTTCTGATTCCGGCGGGGCGAGACTATGTGACGGCGCTGCATGGCGTGTGGCGGGCCGGTGGCATTGCAGTACCGCTTAACGTAGCTGCGGCGCGGCCAGAGCTTGAGTATTGCTTGTCGAAGGCGGGAGCAACTCGCGTGATGACCAGCCGCAAGCATCCGGTTGCCATTGACCCGGTCTGCAAGAAACTGGGCATTGAGGCTCGGGATGTTGACGAGGCGCTGGAAGCAAGCGGCAAACCGCGTCCACTCCCGGCCTTTGAATTATCACGGCCTGCGATGATCGTGTTCACCAGCGGCACCACGAGCAAACCGAAAGGTGCGGTTATCACGCACAAGGCGATCCACGCGCAGGTCACCACGCTGATCGAAGCCTGGCGGTGGACGCGCAACGACAGTGTTCCGCTATTTCTGCCGCTGCACCACCTGCACGGCATCATCAACGTCCTGAGTTGCGCGCTATGGTGCGGCGCCACCGTGCATGCCGTGCCGAAGCTGGATGTGGCCCGCTTGTGCGAACAGGCCGGCAGCGGGGCCTTCTCCGTGTTCATGGCGGTGCCAACCGTTTATGTGAAACTCATCGAACACATCGAATCGCTTGCCCCTCCGCAGCGCAAGGCGGTGTGCGAGGGATTCCGGGAGATGCGGCTGAATGTTTCGGGATCGGCCGCCTGTCCGGCTCACGTTTTCGGGCGATGGAAGAAGCTGACCGGCCAAGCGCTTCTGGAGCGGTACGGCGCCACGGAAATCGGCATGGCGATCTCCAATCCGTATGACGGCGAACGGCGCGCCGGGTTCGTCGGTCGGGCGCTGCCGGGGGTGAGCGCACAGCTCTTCGACGAAAATGATCGGCCCGTCCGCACGGAAGGCGTATCGGGGGAAATCCGCGTGCGGAGCGAGAGCGTGTTCGAGGGCTACTGGAAAGATGAGCGGGGCACCCGGGAGAGCTTCACGGACGGCTGGTTCCGTACCGGCGATATCGCCGTGATCGAAGACGGCTACTACCGCATCCTCGGCCGCTCATCGGTGGACATCGTCAAGTCCGGCGGCTACAAGATCTCGGCGCTGGAAATCGAAGACGTGCTGCTGACCCACGAGGACATCCGGCAAGCCGCGGTCGTAGGCCTGCCCGACGACACCTGGGGCGAGATCGTGGCCGCCGCCGTAACGCTGAAGGATGGAGCAAGCCTTGACCTGGCCGGACTGAAGCAGTGGTGCGCTGGAAGGATGTCCGCCTACAAGATCCCCAGGCGCCTGAAGGTCATGCGGGACCTGCCTCGAAACGCAATGGGCAAGGTCGTCAAAACCGCCCTGCGCGACCTCCTCTAACCCTCGCCCTGGGCCTTGCGATCCGGTCCGTAGTACTCCTCGAGGTAATCGAGCACCTTCACGCGGATGTCCGATTGCAGCGGCGCCATTTCGTGGTCCCGCACCATCTCCACGAGCACCTGTTCCCATACGGGGCGCGACAGACCCTGCTGCAGGACCAGGTCGATCGAATGACAGGAGCCGCAAAAGCCGAATACTTCCAGCCGGCCGTCATCATCCGGCATGCCGCGAAACAGAGCCTGTTCCTGTTCGCTTTCCGGGTCGGTCTCCGGCTCGCCTTCCGCGCGCGCGTCCAATCCCAAAAACGCAGCAGCAAGAACTACCGGCAGGACTACCCGCGCCAAAATGCGCGCCGCCATTGCCGCTAGGCCACGCGCACCGAAATCTGGTGCAATGAGTTGTTCAGATAGCCCTTGGGGTTCCAGGGCGGCGTGAACGGCTGGCTCACGCCGTTGCTGTCGGTGGCGCGCGCCCAGACCTGGTAATAGCCGGGCGCGGGAATCTGCACTTTCGCGGAAAACCGCTGCCAGGCGTGCGGATTGTGCGGCGGCGCCAGTTCGGCGGCCTGCCAGGTGGCGCCATAGTCGGCGGAAACGTCCACGCGGGCCACCTCGGTGTCGCCGGCCCAGGCGTGCCCCGCTACTTCCAGTTCACGCGAATCGATCGCAAGGCCAGTCTGCGGTCTTGTGATCAGCGACTTGACCGGCATCGCGTGGATGATCCGCATGTCGTCTTCCGGAACAAACTCGCCCGGCGCGACGGGATAGGGCGGAACGCGGTAGGAGGAACCCGTCATCTTGGGCCCGTCGTGGACCACGTCGCGCAGCCAGATGCGCGTCAGCCACTTCTGCGAACAGGAGCCCGGCCAGCCGGGAATCACCAGGCGCAGCGGGGCCCCGTTCATGGGATGCAGCGGACCGCCGTTCATTTCGAACGCGATCAGGTTGTACGGGTCCATTGCCTTCTTCAGCGGGACGCCGCGAGAAATCGGCAGTTTGCCCGGCGTGCCGGACAGGTGCAGGTCGGCGCCCTCGTGGGCCGTATAGATCGCCGTCTCCTTGTAGCCCGCGGCCTTCAGCACGTCGGCCAGGCGCACACCGGTCCATTCGGAGCAACCGACCGCACCGTGCGTCCACTGGTTGCCCCTCGCCGGAGGATCGAATCCCGCCCGGCCGTTGCCGCCGCATTCGATGACGAGCCGGTAGCTAACGACCTCGAACCGTTGGCGCAATTCTTCGATGCTGAGCGTCATAGGGCGTTCCACCAGCCCGTCAATCCTGAGCGTCCACGTTTCGGGATCCATGTCCGTCGGCACGATCCCGTTGTTGCGGATGAAATGCCGCGCCACCGGCGTGACCTCGTCATCAAGCAGGTGCGCGGGGGTCTCCGCAGTCAGGGGCCGGTCGCCCAGCACCGTCAGTCCTTCCTTGCCATCTATTGGCAGTGACTGGGCGAAGGCCTCGGGAATGAAGCCGTACCGCGACCAGCGGTCGAACGGGAGAGCGCCGCCCGCCACCGCGCCGACGGCGGCCATCCCCGCCCCTTTCAGAAATCGACGTCGCTTCGTGAAGTCCATCGTGGGTTCGTATTCTAGAATACGGTCGCTAATGCAACAGGTCCCCGCACTTGAAGATCGGCTCCTGCTGAGAACCACGTCCTACGTGGACGGCGCCTGGGAGGCCGGTGAGGGCCGCGAGGTCCTGGCCGTAAGCAATCCCGCCACAGGCGCGACGATCGCGGAGGTCCGGACGGCGAACGCGGCCGACACGCGTCGCGCCATCAAGGCCGCCCACCGGGCCTTCGGGGAATGGCGCCGAACCACGGTCAAGGAAAGGGCCGGTATTCTGCGGCGCTGGTACGAACTGACCATCGAAGCGGCCGAGGACCTTGCGGTGCTGATGACCGCCGAGCAGGGCAAGGCATTGTTCGAGTCGCGCGGCGAAATCCAGTACGGCGCCTCCTTCATCGAGTGGTTCGCCGAACAGGCCAAGCGCGCCGACGGCGACGTGTTCTCGGGCGCAACGCCGCATACGCGCGCCGTCTGCATACGCCAGCCGGTAGGCGTGGTCGCGGCCATCACGCCCTGGAACTTTCCCAACGCGATGATCGCGCGCAAGGTCGCGCCGGCGCTGGCCGCCGGCTGCACCGTCGTCGTCAAGCCGGCCGAGGACACGCCGCTGTCGGCGCTGGCCATGGCGGAGCTGGCCGAGCGGGCGGGCTTTCCGGCGGGCTGCTTCAACGTCGTGGTGGGCAACCCGCAGGAGATCGGCGCCGAGCTGACCGGCAGCCCGCTGGTTCGCAAGCTCAGCTTCACGGGCAGCACCGCGGTGGGCAAGCTGCTTGAGGAGCAGTGCGCCCCCACGCTCAAGCGCACCACGATGGAACTGGGCGGCAATGCGCCGTTCATCGTGTTCGACGACGCCGACCTGGACGACGCCATTGCCGGCGCCCTGCTCTCGAAATACCGCAACAGCGGCCAGACCTGCGTCTGCGCCAACCGCTTCCTGGTCCAGGACAGTATCTACGACGAGTTCTGTGAGCGCCTGGTGGCCGCCACCGGCGAGCTGGTGCTGGGCAACGGAGCGGACGCAGGCGTGACGCAGGGGCCGCTGATCAACACCGCAGCGATCGAAAAGGTATCCGGTCTGGTCCGGGCGTCCGTAGAGGCGGGGGCGGACTGCGTGATGGGCGGCAATCGCGCCGATCTCGGGGAGTGCTTCTACCCGCACACGGTCCTTCGTGACGTGACGCCCGACATGCCGGTGTTCCGCAACGAGATCTTCGGGCCGGTCGCGGCATTGACTCGCTTCAGCGACGAAGCCGAAGCCATCGCGCTGGCCAACGACACCGACGCCGGCCTGTGCGCCTACGTCTACAGCCGCGACATCGGCCGCGTCTGGCGGGTGGCCGAGGCGCTCGAATACGGGATGGTCGGCATGAACGAAGGCATCATCTCCAGCGAAATGGCCCCCTTCGGCGGCGTCAAGGCCAGCGGCTGGGGCCGCGAAGGCTCACGCTACGGCATGGACGACTACATGGACATCAAGTACCTCTGCGTAGGCGGCCTTGACCGCTAACCCCGCAGCGGCGACCCTCGCCGCTTCGGCCCTCCTCATTGCCGCGGTCCTCGCCACCGCTCAGGAAGTCCCCGCCACAAAATCCGAACCTTCCTCCGACTGGCCCCACTACGCCGGCGACCAGGGCACCCAACGCTACGCTCCCCTGCCCGCGCTCACCCGCGACAACTTCTCCTCGCTGGTCTTTGCCTGGCTCTTCAATTCACCCGACGAACGCATCCCCGGCGCGGGCAGCGACGAACTCTGGGCCGGCAAGCACGAATCCACGCCCATCATGGCCGATGACGTGCTCTACAACAGCACCTCCTTCAGCCAGGCCTACGCGCTGGACGCCGCCACCGGCAAACCGCTCTGGGTTTACGACCCCAAGAGCTACCGGGCCGGCACGCCGCCGAATTTCGGCTTCATCAATCGCGGCCTGGCGCTCTGGACCAGCGGCTCCACGCGGCGGATCTTTCTCGCAACCGGAGACAGCCGCCTGATAGCGCTGAACGCCGAAGACGGCCGGCGTATCGCAGGCTGGGGAAAGGACGGAGAGGTCAATCTGCTCGAAGGGTTGGGGATGGAAGTATCAAACGACTTGTACGGCGTTTCCTCCCCTCCGCTGGTCTGTGGCGAAGCCATCGTAGTCGGCTCTTCCATCCTTGAGTTCCCGCCGCGCCCGGATACGCCTCCCGGCGACGTGCGCGCCTTCAACGCCCGCACCGGCGAATTGATGTGGCATTTCCACAGCATTCCCAAAGACGGGGAATACGGCGCCGACACCTGGGAGGACGGTTCCAATAATCGCAATGGGGCCGCCAATGTCTGGACCTACATGAGTTGCGACGAGGAAGCGGGCCTTGCGTACCTGCCGTTCGGCACGCCGGTGAATGACTCGTGGGGCGGTAACCGACCCGGCGACAACCTGTTCGGCGAATCGGTGGTGGCCGTGGACATGAATACCGGCGAGCGCCGCTGGCATTTTCAGATAACGCGGCACGGCCTTTGGGACTACGACCTACCTTCGGCCCCGATACTGCTCGACACGCCGGACGGCCGGAAGCTGGCGGCACAGCCCACCAAACAGGCGGTGCTGTTCGCGTTCGATCGGATTACCGGTGAACCTGTGTGGCCCGTCAAGGACACTCCGGTTCCGCCTTCGGACGTGCCCGGCGAGCGCGCCGCAGCTACGCAGCCGATTCCGTCCAAGCCTGCGCCGTTCGACCGTCAGGGCGCAACCGAAGCGAACCTCAACGATCTGACGCCGGAACTGCTTGCGGAGGCCAAGGAGATTCTTGATTCGCTCGACAGCGGGCCAATGTACTCGCCCCCGACCGCCCGCGGCCGGCTGGCGCTGCCCGGCGTCGCCGCTTCCTGGTCCGGTGGCGCTTATGATCCAACTCGCGGATACCTCTATGTGCCCTCCATCACACTGGGAATGGTCCTGAAGGTCATGCCCGTCGGCGGCGATCGGGAATTCTGGATTGGCACCACTTCAACGCCGGCCCCAGTCCTGTCCAACGGCATGCCAATTTTCAAGCCCCCGTACGGCCGCATAACCGCCATCGACATGCAGACGGGGGAACACGCCTGGATGACACCTGTGGGCCGACGATACGAGCAGCTTCCGCAGTTCAAGGGCCGGGATATGCCGCCAATGGGCATCCCCAGCCGCACCTTTATCGCCGCGACCTCCGAATTGCTGCTGGCGGTGCAGGAGGGCATCAACACCGTCGTGGGCACTTCACCGCAGTACAACGCCGCTCGCTACCAGGCCAGTCCCTACATGCCGTCGCTAAAGGCGTTCGACCTCGACACCGGCGAACTGATCGGTGAAGTACCGCTGGCCGGCAACGCCACGGGCGCCCTGATGGCGTACGAACTCGACGGCAAGCCCTACATCGTCATCCCGATAGGCGGCGCCGGCCTCCCCGCCCAACTCGTCGCGCTCACTCTGCCCTGATCCCGGGGAGTGGGGGCATGTCCCCCACAGCGTCCCGCCCTCCAGGCGGGAATCAATATGTCTTCTTCGTTTACAATATGTCCGGTTAAATCAACTAGTCAAAAATAAGATGAACGAAATCACCGCTACCCAGGCAAAGGCGCATCTTGCGGATCTCCTGCGCAGCGTCGAGTCTGGAGAAACAATCGCCATCACGCGTCATGGCAAGACCATCGCCCACCTGGTGCCTGCTGTTTCCCTGAAACGCGACGCCCGACAGGCTGCCGTCGATCGCTTTGAGAAGCGCCGTGAACGCTGGCGGCGTGCCAGAGCATCGCGCCAGGAAATCCTGGCATGGCGGCATGAGGATCATCGCTTTTGAGCAATCTGGTGCTGGATGCATCCATCTCACTGGCGTGGCTGCTGGATGACGAGTCCGCACCCGAAGCAGATGCCGCAAGACAGCGTCTTGCGACACACAGCGCTTACGTCCCGCGCATCTGGCACCTGGAGATGCGCAATGCCCTCCTGGTTGCCGAGCGCCGAGGGCGCCTGTCCCGTCGGATGTCCGAGGAGAGATTGGAGGCCCTGGCGGAGTTGCCCATTCGAACCGACCAGGATGCAAACTTTCACACAGCCATGAATCTGGCGCGCAAGCACGGCATTACGTTCTACGACGCGCTCTACCTTGAGTCGGCATTACGCATAACCGCGCTACTGGCCACACTGGATAAAGCGCTCGCTCGCGCGGCAACAGACGAGGGACTCAACGTTCTTGCCGGTTGACGAGTCCTGAAGCGGGCTAGAATTGCGTTCCGTTGCCGGTCACTTTCCTGACCGCAGCCACCATGGGGCCGTAGCTCAGTTGGGAGAGCGTCGCGTTCGCAATGCGAAGGTCGTGGGTTCGAATCCCATCGGCTCCAGATTCACCACGCACCACCAATGAAGAAGGGCCCCGCACCCTTGGCGCTGTCAGCGCCCTCCGCCGGGATGTAAGTGCGGGGCGCCGCACGGTCCCCCATGCGACGCCCCGCTGGGGGCTAACTCAAGGCAACGGCCCTACATTGCCCAGGTCAGTTCCAGATACAGTACCCGGCCGCGGGCATCCCAGCGCGTCGGGTCGTAACCGAGGATTCCGCTGAACGCCCACGGACTCGGCGATTCCCTCTCGAACAGGTTGCGTCCGCCGGCGCGCACCCGAAGCCCGTTGTCGAACCAGTAGCTGGCCGAAAGATCAACCGTCGTCAGCGAAGTGGCGTCGAACTCGGGAAGCTGCTGGAACGAAGTCAGGCAGCGCCCCACTACGTTGTTGCAACTTCCCGGTCTGTCATTCGTGTAGCCGGGCCTGTAATAGACAAAGAGGTCGGCGGCGAGGCGCTGCCACTGCCAGGTCAACTGACCTGTCAGCCGATACCGGTCACTGCCGTTTTGCGTGCCCAACCGGTTTGTGGGCTCGGCGACTTCGGTCAACTGGAAATATTCATCGAGGAACCTCGAATAGGTCAGGCGGGGCGTGAACCTGCCGAAGCCCGTATCGAAGGAATACTGAACGGACGTCTCGAGGTACTCGCTGACCTTCGCCGCCAGGTTGACCAGCCCACGGGTAGCACCGATGGGATATCCGTTTTCGTCACGCTGGATGACTTTCTCATTCCCCGCAATCAATTCCGGGTGGGTGCCCGTGAAGTTGGAAGAGTCGGCGATCTTGTCCGTGAAGTCGGTCCGCGACCAATCCACCGTCCAGCGCAGACCGGGGATCGACTCGGGCCGCCAGTCGATGCCCAGGGAAAGCTTGTCCGCATATTCGGACCTGATTTCCGGATCGTATGGAGCATCAATAAGCGGCAGCGAGACCCATACGAATTCGTCTGCCCCTCTGTCCGGATGGAGATAGTCCTGGAAAAGGAGGTTGAAGTCCCGCATTCTGATGTCTTCGACACTGAATTGCTGCGAAAACAGCGGCGGATGAAACGACTCCGTCCACGCCGCCCGGATCGACAGCGAATCCACCGGCTTGTACAGAAGGCCAATCCGCGGCGTGGTGTCCTTCTTTTCGATGTCGAGAATGCTGGCCGTGCCCACCAGGGTGTCGTACTCAGGTCCCCAGGCGTTCACCCATCCCACGCCCGGCCGCCATGCCTGATATGCGTCCGGTGCGAATCCGCCTCTTATGCGCTCTATCCCGCCCTGCGGCCCATTGAAGGTATGCGTGTCGCGCCGGGCCTGGAGGCTCACGTACAGCTCTTGCACACCCGGCCGGGCATTCTTTTCTCCGAACAGCGGAAAGCCCAGTTCCATGAACTCCGCCCGCAGTCCGGCTTCGGGTTCCGGTACGGCGTAGGCATCCGCCCAGTAGTCCAATACGTCCCTGCCCCGGTCGGCAAACCAACTCCAGTTGCGTCCGATCTTCCTTGTGCGGTCCTCGAAACCCACGACATAATTGATGGGTCCGCCCCAGATCTCCAGCACACTGCCGCGCAGAACCGACTCTATGGTGGTGCTCACGGTGCGGCCTCCAAAGTCGAAGGTGGGTACAAGGAACGACGACAAATCGGCGCTCTGGGCGGAGCCGTCGCCAAAAGGATTGAATGCGACGTTGGGATCGGGACTCGACAGGATCCGATAGAACTCCTCCGCGGTGGGTTCAGCCTCGGTTCGGTGGTACCGGGCGCGCCACGCCGTCGATTCGTGCTCGGATTCGGAGCGCGTCACGCTCACGTCCAACTCGTGGCTGCCGCCGAACCGCCAGACGGCGCCGAGGTTGTACGTCTGCATTGTGTGTTCCGATTCGTCGTTGGCGGTCGGAAACTGGCCCGACTCCACTTCGCGAAACGGAGCATAGGTCACCGCCAGGTCGTATCCGAACGGGTTGTAGGCATTGTCGGCCCCGATGATGTAGTCGTCCGCAAAGGTCCGTTCCTGGATATAGGCGTCGTGTTCGGAAAAAAGCGCCTCCCCATAGACCATCAGGTTCTCGCCGAGATATTGCTCGGCGCGCACGTTCAGGCCCAGACTCTCCGAAACCCACCCGTTCTGGGGCGGCACGTAGTCGAACAGCGTAAGTTCCTCCGTGAAGTTGTCCACTGTCGCGCCGACGCCGCTGTGTCCGGGCGGCAACTGCAGGCGCGGGGCGCCGAACGCGCATCTCGGAAGGACCAGCCAGTACGTGGAAAAGAACCCCCCGCGCTGCCGGCAAACGATACCGGGCTGCGTGGTCGCGCTACGCCTGTCGTACTCCGGTCCCAATACATCGCGATAGTCCATGCTGGTCCAGATCTTGCGGTTGTTGACCGGGTCCGACTCATCGCGCGACAGGTCCGCGGTTACGCTGCCGCTGCCCCACGCGTAGCCGCCGCGCACGCTCATGACCCTCCGATCCGCGTCGGTGGCGCTGTATTCCTGGCGGACCGTCAGCTCCAGGCCGGTATAGAGCTTCCTGGTGATGAAGTTGATGACGCCGCCGATGGCGTCGGAACCATAGATCGCGGATGCGGAACCCAGGTCGATGTCGACACGCTCGATCGACGATAGCGGAATGTTCAAGAGGTTTACGGCGTTGTACTCCGAGCCGCCTCGGCCGGAGACGCGCCGCCCGTTGACCAGGATCAGCGAGTTTTCCGAACCGAGGGCGCGCAGGTTCGCGAACGACACCCCGATGCCCATTCCATCCCCGGTGGCTATTTCGCGATCCACGTCGACGGGCGCGGAGAAGTGCCGGCTGCTCTGGGACGTGTTCGAGGCATAGGCCCAGGGCATCTGACGAAACAGTTCTTCCACCGTCGAGATGCCGCGCCGCGCCATGTCCTCTGCGGTGAAGCTGATGACCGTGGAGGTGGGATCGCCCCCCTGCATTCGCGAACCGGTGATCCGCTGTTCCTGCAACTCGAGGGGCGCTTCTTCTTCATTCGCATCTTCCTCATCGGCGTCCTCCTCGTCCTCCCCGCCCTCGCTGGAGGATTCCTGCGCCTCGCGGACCACGATCCTGCTCTCCGAGGCGAATTCGTATGTCAGGCCCGTATCGGCCAATAGCGCCGCCAGAGCCTCTTCAATCCGATATTCGCCCTTCAGTCCTTCGACTTCCTTGTTCTTGCCGGTCTCCCCGTCCAGCACAATCTCCATGCCCGACGATGTGGCCAGCTTCACCAGGGCCGAACCGGCGTCCTGCGTTTCGATGTCGAGCGACAATATTTCGTCGGACTGCGCGTGGGCGCCGACCGTTACAAGGGCCAGCGCAGCCAGCGCGAGAGCCGGCAAAACGCCCCGATTCCGAATGTTGTTCATATTCTTCCCCTCCTGGTTTGGTGTTGTCACCTGTCGTTCCCCGTGGACGCACTGATCACGATCCGGTCGTAGTACCGCGTGACTTCGATCGGCAGAACCTGTTCCAGGCTTTGCAACGCGCCATCAATCTCGGTCACACGGACGACCGTGTAGACACTTAGATCCATGACCGACGCGTCCTCGATCAGGATCTTTCTGCGCGAATAGCGATTCAGCTCCTGCACCACCTGAGACAGGGGCTCGTAGGAAAAGCTGAGCAGGCCGCTGCGCCAATCGCGGTAGCGGTCCATGGACTCCGGCTGAAACGCCGTCAGCTCGTTTCGGCTTACGTCAAACTCGGCGACCCAGCCGGCCTCCACGCGCCGCGGGCCGGGTCCGCGCATCGTGACCGGCGGGGGCGATGCGGACAGATCGGCCGTAGCCTCGTGAAACGTAACCGCGCCCTCGATCACCGCCACCTGGTAGCGGCCCGGATCCTTGCGCACGTCGAAAGCGGTGCCGATCACGGTGACGGCATGCGTGCCCAGGTCCACAGTGAAGGGACGCTGGGAGTCGTCCACCACCTCGAAATAGGCTTCGCCGCGCTCCAGCAGGACCCGGCGCTCCGGCCCGCTGTAGTCCACCACCAACTGGCCGCCGGTATTGAGCGTGATCACACTGCCATCGGCCAGTTCGATGGTCTGCTGCTCGCCGATGCGGGTGAAGTACTTGTGCAGGTGGCTTTCGTCCGGCACGCGCCACGGCCAGACAAACGCCAGTACCGCGCCGATGGCGACCACTATCCCGGCGACCAGGCCGAGCGCGAGACGCCGGTTCCTTCGACGCTGCTGCAACAAGCGCCCGTAGTCGGTGGCGATCGCTTCCATCCCGCGATCGCCGGCAAATCGCGCGACCCCATCGAAGACCGCCAGCAACTCGTCCAGTTCCTCGCGGTACTCCGGATCGCTCCGCCTCCGGCTGTGGACCGCCATGGCCTCGGCCTCCGAGAGTTCATCCGACCAAAGCCTTACCAGCGCATGTGCGACATCGCCGCCCATAATCTCCTGCAGGTTCTTCAGCACGAGTGTTCTCCCGTCGTTTCAGTGTTCCGCCGCGCCTTGTGGAGCCGTCTCGCGGCCCGGTAGAGGTAGCGCTCGACCTGGCGTACCGAGACGCCCATGTGCAGGGCGATCTGCTCATAGCTCATATTGCGCAAGCGCTGCAGCAGCAGCGCCACGCGCCAGTTCAGCGGCAGGCTCAGGATGACGGCCCGGATCGCTTCCAGCTCCAGCTGCGCCGCCACCACCCGTTCGGGGGTGCGCTCATCCACTCGTTCGGAGTCAATTTCCCCTTGCGCGAAGGCGTAGGCTGTCCGCACCCGCTGCTTGCGCCAGCGGTCGGTGATCAGGCCGCTGGCCATGCTCAGCAGATAGGCGCGATTGCTTCCCGTCTCGGCGGTCATTTTCTCTTCCAGCCCCCGGACGCCCATCAGTCGTGCAAAGACCTCCTGCACGACGTCCTCGATCTCCTCCCGACGCACCGACCGTCCCCGCAGAAACACGCGCAAGGCCCGGCCGTGCTGCGCAAACAACTGTTCGACCAGCTGCCGGCGGGCAGGCCGCTCGCGCGAGCCCAGCTCGACGATGTTGTGATTCCGGGGGTTACTCGATCGGCGCAAAAAAGGAGCCCTCTATAGATTTATCGTTTCAGTAGCGCGGATTCCCCCCTGGAAGGACAAGTCAACCAAAGTTGGGAGCCTGTCCAGCCCCCCGGCGTTCGCGAGGTGCGCTCCGGCCTATGAGAGGCCGTCGAAGCGGCGATGGAAGCGGCGGCCGGGGGCGGTCATGGCTGATCGAAGTCCAGGACGACGCGGTCGGTGATGGGATGGGCCTGACAGGTGAGGATCAGGCCTTCCTCCAGTTCCTTCTCGCCGAGCGCGTGGTTGATGTCCAGCTCCACCTCGCCTTCCAGCAGGCGCGCCCGGCAGGTGGCACATACGCCGCCCTTGCAGGAGAACGGCAGGTCGGCGCCGTTGCGCAGCGCACCGTCGAGGATGCTCTCCCCGTCGGTGGAGAGTTCGAACCGCGATGAACGGCCGGCCACGGTGACGGTGACATCACTGACCTGCCCGGCGTATTGCTGCGCGCGGGCCAGGTGCTTCTCCACCGCGGTTCGCGCGTCTTCAATTGGGGCATTACATACCTGGGTTGACGCCCAAAAGGAGAGATAAATGAAGATCGCATTGGCCCGTGAGCTATTCTGCGCCGCCTATGTCGGCATGGCAAAAGCATATGAATCGGGCGACCTTGACGAATTCGACCGCTGTTTAGCGGACCTTTTAGAGCTTCGGGCCGACATTGCCGCCGCGCCGAGCCGGGAGTGCTGGCGGGAATTGAGCAAATTCACGGCGGACGCCATTGCGGTGGGCGAATCTGCGAAACCTCGGATCGCACCGGAGGCGCTAACGTGAGCCGTCAACCCAGGTATGTAATGCCCTTCAATTGAAGACGAGAACAGTTCGTAGTGGATATGCGTTTCGTCCACGCCGGAGCCGCGCAGCCCACGCGAGACTTCCGAGATCATCGATTGCGGGCCGCACAGGAAGAACTCGTCGGTCCCGGCGATGTCGATCAGTCGCTTGCGCTGCAATTCGCCACCCTTGCGATTGTCAATGCGGCCGTAAAGCACTTCGGCGTCCTGCTCCTCGCGGCTCAGGATGTTGACCCAGTTGAAGCGCGTCATGTAACGGTTCTTGAGAAAGCTCAGTTCGCTCTTGAACATCACAGTGGCGGAGTTGCGGTTGCCGTACAGGAGGGTCACCACGCTGCGCGGTTCGCGCTCGAGGATGGACTTGACGATGGACAGAATAGGTGTGATACCGCTGCCGATGCAGATGCACATGTAGTTCTTGCGGTTGTCCGCCGACAGCGCGGTGTGGAAGTTTCCCTTCGGCGGCATCACGCGGATTTCGTCGCCGGCGCTCAGGCATTCGTTTGCGTAAGTGGAGAACAGCCCGCCGTCGATCTTCTTGATGCCCACCTTTAGGCAGCCGTCGTCCACGCCCGAGCAGATCGAATACGAGCGGCTCACGTTCTCGCCATTGATCCGGGCGCTCAGGGTCAGGTACTGCCCCTGGATGAAACGAAAGGTATCCCGCAGCGGCTCGGGCACGTCAAAGGTGACGCACACCGCGCTGTCCGTTTCCGGGCGGACTTCCACTACGCGCAGGCGATGGAAGCGCGCCTCGCTCATCGCTCGATCTCTTACCAGGCCAGGCCGGGATACGCGCGCTGCATGTACTGCATCTCGGCGAGAAGATAACCGTGATGTTCGGTATGCACGCCGTCGCGCCCGCCGACAATCGACCACTCCTGGTCGGAAACCTTCAGCCCTGCCTCGACCAGAATGCTTGTCATCGAAGCCTGCCATTTTGCTTTCAGCGCGGAACGGTCCACCGACACGCCGCTTTCGAGCAGGGCCTTCTCGTGGCGGTCCATTTCGAACATCTCGGGGCCGTAGCCCCACAAGGCGTCGAAAGCGCGCTGAATCCTGCCGTGGCTTTCGACGGTCCCGCCGCCCAGCCGCAGCACCCACTCGCGGCTTCGCTTGAGGTGGTAACGGCTTTCCTTGGCCGCTTCGGCCGCAATCGCGCCAATACGCGCGTCGGTGGAACGGCTCAGGCGATTGAGGTAAGGCAGGTGAAAAGCGTCCACCATAAGCTGCCGGGCCATGGTGCGGGCGAAGTCCCCTACCGGAAGTTCGAAGATCAGCAGGTTGCGGTAGGCGCGGCTGTCCCGCAGGAAGGCGATATCGTCGACGCCGCGGTGCCCGCCCTCAAGTTCGGAGACGTAGCGGTAGAACTTTTCGGCCCGGCCGAGGTAGTCCAGCGCAACGTTGGCGATCGCGATGTCCTCTTCCAGAAATGGCGCTTTGCCGCACCATTCCGACAGGCGCTGGCCCAGCACCAGGGAGTCGTCGCCCAGCGCCAGCACGAATTCCGCAAGCGCTTTCCGGGGAGGGGTCACAGGTTCTTCACCTCCGGTGGAAGGCGGTAAAAAGTCGCGTGACGGTAAGGCTTGTCGTCGGACGGGTCGAAGAAGCTGGCCGCGTCCTCCTCCTGCGAGGCCACGATGTCGCTGGACCTGACCACCCAGATGCTCACGCCCTCGCCACGGCGGGTGTAGCAGTCGCGCGCGAGTTTCAGCGCCTGGGCGCCGTCCTCGGCATGCAGGCTGCCCACATGCCTGTGATCCAGGCCGCGTTTGGAGCGCACGAACACTTCGTAAAGAGGGAGTTTCATGTCGATTTCTCCTCGTAGGCGCGCATGGCCTCGCGCACCCACTCGCCTTCCCGGTACGCCTCGCTGTGCCTGTCGAGGCGTTCGCGGTTGCACAGGCCGTCGCCGGAAACGACCGCCCGGAACTCGTCCCAGTCGATTTCGCCGAAATCGTAGTGACCGCGCTCGACGTTCCACTTGAGCTCCGGGTCCGGAATCGCCAGGCCCAGGTACTCCGCCTGCGGGACAGTCTGATCCACGTAATCCTGGCGCAGCTCGTCGTTGCTCCTGCGCTTGATCTTCCATTGCATCGATTTCGCGCCATGCACCGACTCGGAATCGTGCGGGCCGAACATCATCAGCGTGGGCCACCACCAGCGGTTCATCGCATCCTGCGCCATCGCCTTCTGCTCCGCACTGCCCGACGCCAGCGGCATCAGCATTTCAAAGCCCTGGCGCTGGTGGAAGCTCTCCTCCTTGCAAATGCGGATCATCGCCCGCGAATACGGGCCGTAGGAGGTGCGCTGCAGCGAAATCTGGTTGACGATCGCCGCGCTGTCCACCAGCCAGCCGATAACCCCCACATCGGCTCAGGTGAGCGTCGGATAGTTGAAGATCGAGGCGTACTTGGCGCGCCCTTCGTGCAGCGCTCCGATCATTTCCTCGCGGGTGACGCCCAGCGTTTCCGCTGCGCTGTACAGGTACAGGCCGTGCCCGGCTTCGTCCTGCACCTTGGCCAGCAGAATCATCTTGCGCTTGAGCGTGGGCGCGCGGGTGATCCAGTTGCCCTCCGGCTGCATGCCGATCACCTCCGAGTGCGCGTGCTGGGAAATCTGCCGGATCAGGTTCTTGCGATACGCCTCCGGCATCCAGTCCTTGGGCTCGATTTTGCGCTCTTCATCCACCCGCTGCTGGAAGGCCGCTTCCAGTTCTGCATCGCTCAGGCGGTACTCGGTCATTGCTCTCTACTCTCCACCAGCGAGTTACACGTTCTCCAGTTACGGAATGAACAATATTATGAGTCATATCCGAAGTCCGCGACCGGCTTTCTGACAGGGAGTTGCGGGCGGTATGATCACCATCGGCTCCACACCTGAGGTTTGGGAGAAAGCATGGGATTTGTGACTGATGTCGTTCTGCCGCTGGCGCTCGCTTTCATCATGCTGGCGCTTGGGCTGGGGCTTACCTTCGATGACTTCGTCCGGGTGGCGCGCCGCCCGCGGGATTTCGCGGTCGGCGCACTGTCGCAGATCATCGTTCTGCCCGGAGTCGCCTTCCTCCTTGCCAGCGTCTGGCCCATGGCGCCGGAACTCGCCCTGGGGCTGATGATCATTGCCGCCGCCCCGGGCGGCGTGACCTCCAACCTCCTGACGTCATTTGCTCGCGGGGACGTCGCGTTATCGATCTCGCTGACTGCGGTGATCAGCCTTCTGAGCGTGATCACGGTCCCGCTGATCGTCGTCTTCGCCTATGGCCACTTCATCGGCGAGCAGGCGATGCAGGATGTCACAGTGGCGGACACGGCGATCAGCGTTTTCCTGATCGTCACCGTTCCGGTTGCGGTCGGCCTGCTTATCCGTCGTTACGCCGAGCGTATTGCCCTGCGGATCGAACCGTCGGCCCGCACCGTGTCCGCCGTACTGTTCGTGCTGGTGCTCGCGGGAGCCATCTATCAGGAAGTCGACAATCTCGCCACCTATTACGCCCAGGCCGGATTGGCCACTCTGGCCCTCAACCTGCTGATGATGGTGATTGCCTACACGCTGGCGCGGTGGCTCGCCACCGGAGCGAAACAAAGAACGGCCATCGCGATCGAATGCGGGCTGCAGAACGGGACGCTGGCCATCGCGATAGCCGTGCTTTTGTTCGGCGGCGGGCTTGCGACGGTGCCTGCCGCAACCTACAGCCTGACCATGTTCGCTACCGCGCTGATTTATGTCGCCATACTGCGGCGCACCCACCGCACAGGCGCCTGATACGCGGAACTTCCCGACCCGCCCCCGGGGCCGCGGGCCTGATGGGGTCAGTGGAACTGAACGATACCGGCGAGGCATTTGGGGGCGATGGTCGTGCGGGCCAGGATGTCTCCGTCCTCCAGCGACAGCTTGACCACCTCGCCGGTGAACCAGTTGGCGGCATAGGCCGTCTCTCCGTTGAGGCCCGGCGCAACAAGCGCCCAGCCGAATCCCTCCAGGGGAAAACTGGCGACCTCCTCCCCGGACTCTCTCAGCACAGTGACCCTGGTGCCCAGCGGTAGAACCAGCCGGTCGTCCACCAGGTGCTCCACGTCGAACATCATGGCTGGCGGCGCGCCGGGGGGCGCTTCGGGCAGGGTCATCAGATCGGCCAGTTGGGCGCCCGACCGCAGGTCGAAACGCATGAGCCTCGGGCCGGTCTCGGAGGTATAGACAAGAGTGTGGCCGTCGGAAGCGAGCGTGGTGTGGGTGGCGCCCATGCTGCCGCTGACGCCGCCATGCACCTCGGGCAGAAATTTGCGAACCAGGTTTTCCCTGGCGTCGTATTCGTAGATTTCCCCATGTCCGACGCCGGCCGGATCGTCGGGCAGATAGGGATAACGGGTGGTGAGCTGTTCCGGCTGGGCACTGCCCTTCAGGTATTCGATCAGCACGAAATGGCCGTTGCCGAGAAACTGCACCGAGCCGAAGGGTCGGTCGGCGAATTTTTTCGTCGGCAACAGCGTGCCATCGGGCTGCACCCGCACCACCAGCCAGGCAAAGCTGTCGAACGCCCAGAGCGTGTTGTCCGGCGCGAAGGTGAGGCCGCCGACCAGGTGGGTGGTGTCCTCAATCCAGAGAACGCCCCTGAGCTTGAGGTCGGCATCGAACTGCAGGATGCGGCCGCGCCCTGCATGATCGTCGTCGGGGTCGTTCAGCAGCGTCGCGCCGATGAACACATCGCCGCGGGCGAACGGTTGCAGCGTCGATTCCGGCGGTGCGAATTCGTTTGCGGGCTGCTCGTCACTCACCGCTGCATTGCCCGCGCAAACCGCGCACACGAGCGCCAGCCGCAGCACTCTCATGCCGATGTGGAGTCATCCATGTCCCGGGTAGCGGAAATGATCCGGAAGACCCGGTCGAGCATGGCCGCGCGCCAGGCTTCCCGTTCGTCTTCCACGTCTGCGTCCGGCGCGTAGTTTTCGATTTCGGCCGCCGTGGCGACCTTGCCCTGGGCCGCAAGCCGTTCGTGGGTGTCGAGCCGTTCCTTGACGACGGACACCTCTCCGACCAGGGCCACGATCATGGCCAGCAACTTGTCGGAGTCGGGCGAATCCAGGAAAAAGGGCCTGCGCCCCTTGGCAACCCGTTGCCTCGGTTTTCCTTTTCCGTCCGCCAGCGTACGCCCCCTTGCCCTGTTGACCGGATTGTTTCCCGCATTTTTTGGAGGGGGTAGTATAGGGCGATAGTCCAGACAAGGCCAAGCAGGCGCCTGGGAGAGCATAGATGCGCAACAATTCGGACCACGCCATGTTTCCGGAAGCCACCCACGACGAGCAGTCGGCTCAGAGTTTCGTCAAGACCCTGAGGGTGTTCACCACCAACAACTTTCATGCCGGCAACACCGCGATCCTTGCCGACAATCCCCTGTCCCGGCGCCCGAACGGCTCCTGTCCCTCGCGCAAGGAGCTGCGCGAGGCCCTGGAAGACGAGCCCCACAACAAGTGGTGGAGCTCCATGATGCGGACCACGCAGGAAGTGCTCTACGACACCGTCGGCCCCAGCATCGAACGGCAGCTGCCTGAGCTCATCGACAGGGCGAATTCCTTCAGAGGCACGCTCGGATCGCTGACCCTGGACGACAGCGTCGAAATGCCGCCCTACCTCGCGGCCGTGGACGTTCACTGCAAACCCGGCAGTTACCAGCAGGAAATGAGCGAAGACGATGTCTTTGCCGGGGCCGAGTTCGACCGCACCTACCGCCTCTATTCCATGGGCCGCCTGGGCCCCAACCTGGACGGCATGGGCCGGACGCTGGTTGCCTGGCTGAAGGACCATTTCAGCGATGCGGGTCCGCGGCGGATCCTCGATATGGGCTGCACGGTAGGCCACTCCACCCTGGCTTACTGCGATCACTTCCCCGATGCGGAAATCCACGCGATCGACGTGGCGGCCACCTGCCTTCGCTATGGCCATGCCCGCGCCGTCGCCATGGGCAAGGAAGTCCATTTCTCCCAACAGAACGCGGAGCACACCAACTTCGACGACGGGAGTTTCGATCTAATCGTGTCTACCGCCCTGCTGCACGAAACCTCGCGCAAGGCGATCCGGGCTATCCACAAGGAGTGCAATCGCCTGCTGGCGCCCGGCGGCCTGATGATCCACATGGACAACATCGTGCCGGACAAGGCTCTTGAAAAGTACTATTGCGACTGGATGGCTCGGTACAACAACGAGCCCTACATGGGCGCGCTTCAGGACGAGGATATGGTCGCGATCTGTGTTGAGGCGGGGTTCGACCGGGACAAGATCCAGCTGGGCGAAGGGATTCCCCGGTTCCGGGACAAATGCCTGGCGGAGAACAGGGCTTACGGAAACCTGATGGTCTGCGCCCGGAAGTAGTCACTTCCGCATCGATAGCGCACCTGTCCCTACGCGCGTTGCCGCAAGGATGCGGCGCGGAGTCAGAGAGCCCCGTCCAGTTCGACCACCAGGGCGACGACCGCGTCGTGGACCCGTGTCATGGCCATTGAATCGACGCGTTCGATCGTGTCGTTCCTGGTGTGAATGACCCGAAAGAGATCGGGAACGAAGTCCCGCCGCAATCCGGATTGCCCCAGCGCATTCAGAAACAGCCAGAATTCATGCGACGAGGCGGCTCCGATCATCGCGATCGAGACGTTCGGGATTCCGGCAGCCTGGAAGGGGCGATCGTCGCTCGGCGGATATTCGGGGAAATCCATACATGATATTGCCTGGACGGCACACACAAGGCGCAGACTGCGGTAAACCACCTCGTTGCCCTCGTGCGAAGTCGGCCCGAACATGATGACGCCGTCGCCGGCGATCACGTCCACATTGACCATGGCCGCGATTCGGCTTGCGTCCTCGCTTTGCACATAGGCGCGGGATCCGATGAGCCCGATCTCCTCCAGGTCGAATAGAACGACCCGGATTCGGTGCTTCAGCGCATGCTGTCGCAGGGACTCGGCCACCCGGGTCAGCACGACCGAGGACGCACCGTTGTCCACGGCGCCATCCGAAATATCGCCGTCCAGCATCCGGATCGCGTCGTAGTGCGCACCCACCACGATATCGCGGTCTCCCTCGCCAAGGGTAACGATCAGGTTTCGTCCGACCGCCGGCGAATTTCGAAACCGGGCCGGATTTTGGAATTCCCCTATCTCCGGTTCGAAACCACGCTCCCGGAAAATTCGAAGGAACGTTTCCGCCCGCTTTTCGTTCTCAAGGCCGACGATGCGCGCCAGGTCGGCATGCATGCTGTCGTCGTCCGGACCAATCGACGGCTGGGCAAACACGGCGAACGAGACCAGTAGCAAAGCGATGCTTGCGTTAGTCGCTTTCTTGAGCATGTTTGGCATCCTATGGCGTGTCGTCCCCGGACGCTACACGACATGCACCGCGATGCGGTGGCAGGCGTTATTGAGGTATCCCTTCGGGTTCCAGCCGGGCACGATCATCGGCTGCGAACGGTCCCTTTCGTCAACGGCGCGCGCCCAGACCTCATAGTAGCCGCGGGACGGAAAGCTTGCGGCAAAATCCCAATTCGCCCAGGCGCCTTGATTGGACGGGGGCCAGAGTGTGGCGCGGCGCCATCTGCGCCCAAAATCGATGGACACCCACAAACTGCGCACGGTGCGATCGCCGGCCCATGCATGTCCGTGGACGTTCAGCAGATGGCCAAAGGGGTGCCGTATGCCGCTCGGCGGATCGGTGATCAGAGACTTGACCGGCATCGCCCCGATGATGCACATGTCCTCGGCGGCCACTACGGCGCCCGGCTCCACCGGTTCGCACGGCATGCGATAGGAGTGGCCACCCATCTTGGGGCCGTCGTGGACTATGTTCCGGACCGAGATTCCGGTCAGCCATTTGCCCGAGGTTGATCCCGGCCAGCCACCGAACACGAGACGCAAGGGGCTGCCGTTCATCGGGTGCAGAGGTTGGCCGTTCATGCCCCAGGCGATCATGGCGTCCCGCCGAAGGGCCTTGGCAATCGGCACGCCCCGCGAAATCGGCACGCCTGCATCCGGGCCCGCCAGGTGGGTATCGGCTCCCCAGTACGCAACGTACTCCGCGTCCCGGGCGATGCCGCAGTCCGCCAGAACATCTCGCAACAGCACGCCGTTCCACTCGGGGCAACCGACGGTGCCCAGAGTCCACTGAGTTCCCGGAACCGGCGGGTCGTATCCCACCCTGCCATTGCCGGCGCACTCCAGGACGAGCTGCCGGCGTACTTGGGCAAATCTGCGCTTCAGGCCCCCGATGGTGTAGCGGAGCGGGCGCAGCACCGACTCGCCTGAGACGGTAAGTGACCACGTCCGGTTTAGCGTGGCCTCATCAGGCGGCAGGCCATTGTTGCGGACGAACAGGCGCTCGGACGGCGTTACGTCGTCGTTCAGCAGGTGAGGGGGCGTCTCGGCGCTCAGCGGCCGATCGTTCAGCACCGTTAGCCCATCCTTGCCTTCGATATGGAACGGTTCCCTGGAATTGGCCAGCTGCGCGGGAATGAGGCCCAGCGGCATGTGCCGGGCATGGACGATCCGTGCGCCGAGTACCGCGGACATGGCGCCGATGTTGGCAAGCAGGGCACGGCGCGTTTGCCGTCCCAAACCTCGCCCCCAGAGTTCGCGGTCGGCCCGTTTCGGATCCTCCGCGAAAAACTCGTGAATCCCCCGCTCACGCCTCATGCCCGGACTCGCCCCCTGGTGTTTTGTCTGAGCTTCAAACTCAGTGCTGGCGGCGCTGCGGCAGGAATCCGGTCGCCAGGAAAACGACGACGAAGACGACGAGCACCGTCCACATGGCCGCCGAATACTCCAGCGGTTTGAGCCAGACCTCGTCGTAGAACCCGTAGCGCGGCGCCAGCTCGCCGAAGGGGACCCAGAAGACGGCCTTGGTGGGAATGGCGTAACGGATGGCGGCCATCACGCGGGTGAATTTCATCAGCCGCCACAGCAGCCAGCATCCCCAGACCGCCAGGACGGCGGCAATGCCGTAGGTCACCGGATGGCCGTAGCCGAGGAAGCGGGCATCGCCCAGAAACAGCGAGGCGCCGTAGAAGAACCAGGTCACGTAGAGCGTTTCCAGGAAGGTAATGCGGCAGATATTGCGCCCCTGCCCCGGCTCGCGTTCGCCGAGATTGAGGCGGCCCTTCTTCTGGATCCAGTAAAAGGCATTGCAGCGCGTGTTCTTGTTGAACACGAAGAACAGCAGCGTCGCCACGCAGATGCCGAAGGAACCCTGGATGTAGAGCAGATGCGCGGGCCACTTCACGCCGGGCCCCACCTCCGGCATGGGCAGATTGAGTGAAACCTCGTTGAACTTGAAGGAATACGAGGCCCAGCCGATCCAGATCAGCATGCCGGCCGCAAACCCGAGCAGAGTGCCGCTGACTTCGTCGTTGCGCTTGATTCCAATCAGCAGGAGAGCCGCGGCAACGGCGCCCACGCCGATAAACAGTCCGCCGGCGTTCTCGTAGCCGATCAGGTCCCGCACCAGGATCACGAAGGAATGGGCCAGCGGCAATGCCAGCAGAACGGCGAAAAAGGCGATTACGCCGATAAACGGCGGGCGATAGTAGCGCCGCCAGAACGATTGTCTTGCGTTGGCGGCTCGGGTGTCAGCCATCGTTCGTCTCCTCGCGAGAGCGCCGCAGGATTCTGTCGCCCAGCAGGCGTCCGACACCGGCCAGGAAACAGCCCATATATTGCACCTTGCTGAGCTCCACCCGTTCCGCCAGCGGGTCGCGGCGGCGCAGTTCGGCGCAAAGCTTGTCGGCGATGGCCACGATCGCCGCTGCTTCCATGCCGAAACGAAGGTTGCGAAGTTGCCCGGGCAGCGTCCTGGCCAGCACCAGCAGTTCGCCGGTCGCATCCAGGCACCGATCCATTACCTGTCTCAAGGCCGGCGTGGAGCGCGTTCCGGTGAGATCTTCAACCCTGCCGCCGGCTTCGTTCATCCAGCGCTGCGGCAGGTATACCCGGTTCAGGGCTCTGTAGTCGTCCGCGCAATCCTGCAGATGATTGAGCACCTGCAACGCGTTGCAGAGGGCGTCGGACGCGGGGTACGCGCTGGCCGGCTGACCGTGCAGGTCCACCAGGTAGCGCCCCACGGGGGCCGCCGAGAAATTGCAATAGCCGATCAGATCGTCCCAGTCGTCGTAGCGCAACTGGGTTGCGTCCTGCTTGAACGCGCGCGTCAGGTCAACGCAATGCCGGTGCGTGACTCCGGTCTCCCTGAGGCTGCGGCGGATATCGTGCGCCTTCTGCAAAGCGGGGTCGCCGCTGCCGTTTCCCGCCACGGCCCGCGCGAACCGGTCCAAGCGCCCAATTTTTTCCTGCGGCTCAAGGTCGGGATCGTCGGCGATATCGTCGATCGCGCGCGCGTAGGCATAAAAGGACGCAATATGCCCGCGCAGCCGTGCGGGCAGCAGCCACGAGCCGACCGGAAAGTTCTCGTCCCCCGCACCCTTGCCCGAGGGACGCTCAACGGCGGAGACCCGATGCAGTTCTTTCTCCCGATTCAGACCGGTGCGCATGGCGGATTGCAAGTATAGGCTCGGCAATTCCGGCGCGATGCCGGTATGATGGGAATATAATGAGATTTCAAACGACAAACGGGCCGTACAAGCTAAGGGGGTAAGCTTGAACCAAGTCAGGATCGCACATCAATCGATGACTAGGCCTGCCGACCCGGTTCTGGAAAACGTATCGCCTGCGGCGCACGCAAATCGCGTGGTCAGGCAGTCGGGAACTTCGTTCTACTGGGCCATGAGGTTGCTACCGGAGGAACGGCGACAGGCCATGTACGCAGTCTATGCGTTTTGCCGCGAGGTCGACGACATCGCCGATTCGCCCGGCGAATCAGCGGACAAGTTGCGGGCGCTCGACGGTTGGCGGAATGAAATAGACCTGCTCTACAGGGGACGACCCGAGCGCCTTACTTCGCAGGCCCTGCTGGAACCGGTCGATCGATTCGACCTGCCGCAAGAGGAGTTTCAGGCCATTATCGATGGCATGGAAATCGATGCGGCTCCCCGGGTGCGCATACGGTCGGTGGACGGCCTGCTCGACTATTGCCGGAAAGTCGCGGGCGCCGTGGGCATGCTCTCGATCCGGGTCTTCGGCATGCCTCAGAAGCCGGGCCCGCGAATTGCCGTGGCCCTCGGCAACGCCTTGCAGCTCACCAATATCCTGCGGGACGTGAAGTCGGACGCGGCCAGGAATCGTCTCTACATTCCTTCGGAAACGCTGCAGAAATACAGCGTGGACGAAAGATCGCTGTCGCGCATCATCGTTCATCCGTCCTTCGCCGGCGCCTGCCTGGAGGTGTCTAGACTCGCCCGGCGCTACTATCTCGAAACCGAGTGGCTTCTGAAGGGCCTGCGGCGGGGCCTGATGCGCCCTGCCGTAATCATGATGGAAACCTACCAGGAAACTCTGAATCTGCTCGAAACACGCGGCTGGAAGAAGATTGCCGATCCGGTGTCGCTCAAGAGTTGGCGAAAGATCTGGCTGGCGCTGCGGCATGGGATCTTCTAGCGGCCAATCGGGCGCGGTTCATGTTGTCGGTGCTGGACTAGCCGGACTTTCAGCGGCAGTTTCCCTGGCGGCCGACGGACGGCAAGTCACGATATACGAGGCCGCCGCACAGGCCGGCGGACGCTGCCGTTCCTATGAGGACGCCCGGCTTGGATGCCGGATCGACAACGGCAACCACCTGCTGCTCAGCGGCAACACGGCAACCCGACGTTATCTGAACGCGACCGGCGCCGGCAACGCCCTG
This sequence comes from Gammaproteobacteria bacterium, assembly GCA_009838035.1. Taxonomy (NCBI): domain Bacteria; kingdom Pseudomonadati; phylum Pseudomonadota; class Gammaproteobacteria; species Gammaproteobacteria bacterium. The sequence continues at coordinate 138,824 of VXSK01000004.1, read as the reverse complement.
ATCGGGCCTGCCCGGGCCTCTTTCCCCTTTCTCGACGTTCGCACCGGCCGGCGGTGGTCCTTTCGGCCGGGCGCCGGAACAATCCCGTGGTGGATCTTCGACAAAAGGCGGCGGGTACCGGGTGCGCCCGCCTGGCGTTATCTTTCGGCGCTTCGGTTCGCTTTCGCCGGACCGGAAAGCACCGTTCGGCAAACGGTGGGAAACAGCGGTGTTCTGTTCGAGCGACTGTGGGAACCGCTGGCGGTCGCGGCGTTGAATACGTCCGCCAATACGGGAGCCGCGCGCCTGCTGTGGCCGGTATTGCGCGAAACCTTCGCCAGGGGCGAGGCAGGCTGCCGGCCTCTCGTGGCAAGGGACGGCCTGTCCGAGGCGTTCGTGGAACCCGCACTTCGCATGTTGCGGGAAAACGGCGCGGGCGTTCGGTTCAAGACGCGGTTGCAGGCGATCGGCTACCGGAACGGCCGCGCGCGCGAACTGCGCTTCGGCGACGAAACAACCGCACTCAAGGAAGACGACAGCGTCGTTCTGGCGGTGCCGCCGGCGGCGGCAGCAGCGCTGGTCCCGGGATTGACCGTACCCGAGCAAAGCAATCCCATCGTCAACGTCCATTTTCTGCTGTCGCGCCCGGCAGATCTCGCACCGGAACTTCCGTTTCTCGGCCTGATCGGCGGAACAGCCCAGTGGCTCTTCGTTCGCGGCCATATTGCTTCCGTAACGGTAAGCGCCGGCAGCGACCTGGTGCACGAAACCGCCGAGGTGCTTGCCGAAAGGACCTGGCACGACGTGGCGACGGCGCTGGAGCTTGATCCGAAGGTCCTGCCCGGCTACCGCGTGGTCAAGGAGAAACGGGCCACGATTGCGCAAACGCCCTCGCAGGTCCGGCGCCGGCCCGCCACGGAATGCGGCTACCGGAACCTTTTCCTGGCCGGAGACTGGATCGACACGGGGCTGCCGGCCACCATCGAAAGCGCCATCCGCTCCGGCGAAAGCGCAGCCCGCAACGTGTGCGCAGGAGGCCCCCTCAAGGCTTGACCGACCATCCCGGTAGGGTCGTAATATAGCGCGGTCATGGACAAGCGAACGGCAACCTTTTCACTTGTGGTCTGCGCCGGTTTGGTCGCGGGTGCAACTGCGATGGCGCAGACGACCTATTACGAAGGCGAGGACCGCGAGCATTACGTCGGCAATGCCGGATCCTTCTATCCCCAGTTCGACATCGGCAGCACCGCGCCGCCGGAAGTGACGGCGGCGATCGAGTCGCTGGTGACGGACTTTGCCGGTCGCTGGCGCGCGAAAACCTGGCCGACGGTCAAGGATCTTTTCAGTCCCGACGACGAACCCTACGTGCTGCTCGCCCATCAGCCGGACTGGCTGGTCGGCTGGGACGAACTCAACGGCTACTTCTCCAGGAAGCCGACAATGCCCGTGAAGAGCGTTCCCGGCGAGGCTCCGCCGGGCCTGCGGGAAATCGAGGCCAGCCATTACGAGTCCCGCGCCGAAAACGACCTGGCGGAAATGATGTACACGCCGGACCGCATCCGGGTGCGCATGATTGACGACGGTCTCGCCCTGGCGATCTGGTACGTGGATTTCCAGTTCAAGCCCCGGTTCGGGTCGGCCAAGGGTGAACACTTCAAGGCCAATGCCGTGTTCCGCAACACCGCCGACGGCTGGAAGTTCATCCACTACGGCGAAGCCCCCATGTCCGCCATCATGTACATGGAGCGGCTGTACCGCAGCCAGGTCAGCCAGGAGTTTCTCGACCTGTTGTCAACCGGGCAGCGGCAACGATGAGACCGGCCTTGCTCGTTTTGCTTGCGGCGGTTCTTCCGGCGACACTGTCCGCCCAGTCCATACTGCACGAAGAGACCACCGCCCCGCCCGAGGTGGCCGGCGCCATCGAGGACCTGGTGCTCGAATGGGCCGACAAGTTCAACCGGGGCGACTGGGTCCGGATCCACGACACCTGGGACCCCGACGAGGAAGCACCCTATTACCTGGGCGAGGAAAGAGACCGCTGGATCATGGGCAAGGAAGGTCTCTACAGCTATTTCAATCCGCCCGCCTTTGCCCTCTCGCTGATGGAAAGCGTCAGTATCGTGCCGTACCGGCTGAGGGTGCGGCAGGTCTCGGATACCATCGTCATCGCCACCTGGGACAACCGCCTCGACCTGAAGGCGCGCGCCCGCCCGGCGATCAACGACGACTACCGCGTGAATGCGGTCTTCCGCAAAAAGCCCGAGGGCTGGATGTTCATTCACTACGCTGAATTGGCCTGGTCTGCGCTGACCTACATGGAACATCTCTACCGCAAGTCGGTCTCGCCGGGGTTCCCGGAAAACGCCATGCCGTACGATCGCCGCAGTCGCCCCGCGCGCGAAGATACAACGCAGAACTAAGTGGCGCGCACGGAAGACCGAATCCCAACGCGGGATTCAGCAACTCATGAATGAATTTTCATTGCATCCCGGCAACAAGGCCGGCATCCACGAGGCCCTGGGGGCGCTTGCCGCGGCCGAAGGGAAAGCGCTCGACGAGACCGTAGAGCGCATCTATCACCCCGAAGCCCGCTGGTACGGCTCCCATCCAATCAATGAGCTTGAGGGAACCGACGCCATCAAGGACGTCTGGCAAACCCTGCGCCGCTCCTTTCCCGATATGGAGCGGCGCGACTCGATCTTTCTCGTGGGCGAATCAGGCACCAAGCAGTACGCCGCGGCGGTCGGTATCTACCAGTCCAACTTCGTGGCCGACTGGCTTGGCGTGCCGGCAACGCATGGCGTGGCGCACCTGCGTTATGGCGAAGTGCATGAACTCGTCGAGGGCAGGATATGCCAGACGTATGCCCTTTGGGACCTCCTGGATCTTCTGCGTCAGACGGGCATCTGGCCGATCGCACCCAGCCTGGGAGCCGAGGTGGCGTGGCCCGCGCCCGCCACGGCCGACGGCGTGCGGCTGGGCGAGGAAGACCCGGAACAAAGCGCCAGCAGCATCGCGCTGGTGCAGGCGATGCACCAGGGGCTGTTCCGGTTTGACCAAAAGGACCTGGACAGCATGCAGCAGCATAAGTACTGGACCCGGAATTTTCTCTGGTACGGCCCGGCCGGCATCGGCACGGCCAGGGGAATGGAAGGATACCGGGCGCACCACCAAGCGCCTTTCCTCAGAGCGTTTCCCGACCGCGGCGGCGCGGGGCATTTCATCGACATGGGATGCGGCAGCTATGCGGTCACCGGCGGCTGGCCGAGCGTCCAGGCGACCCACAACGGGCCCGGCTGGCTGGGCCTGGCGGCCACCGGAAAGCGCGTGACCATGCGCGTCATGGACTTCTATCGCATCGAGAACGGCCTGATCGCCGAAAACTGGATCCCGATCGACATCATCGAGGCGCTGCTGCAGCTCGGCACGGACGTGCTGGAGCGCGTGGCGCACCTGCGGGGCAGGCCGAACGTCAGGGTGTGAAGCTACAGCTTGCGGCCGAGCTTTGCGGCGAGGCGCAGGCGCAGGGCGTTGAGGCGGATGAAGCCCGTGGCGTCGCCCTGGCTGTAGGCGCCGCGGTCGTCCTCGAAGGTCGCCATGCTCTCGTCGAACAGGCTGTCGGGCGAGCGGCGGCCGAGCACGGTTACGGAACCCTTGTAGAGCTTCAGTCGCACGAGGCCGTTTACGGGTTCCTGCGATTGGTCGATCAGGGCCTGTAGCGCCTTGCGCTCCGGGGACCACCAGTAGCCGTTGTAGATCAGTTTGGCGTAGCGCGGCATCAACTCGTCCTTGAGGTGGGCCACTTCGCGGTCGAGCGTGACGGACTCGATCGCGCGGTGCGCTTTCAGCAGGATCGTGCCGCCCGGAGTCTCGTAGCAGCCGCGCGACTTCATGCCCACGTAGCGGTTCTCGACCAGGTCCTGACGCCCCACTCCATGCGCTCCGCCCAGTTCGTTCAGGCGCGCCAGCAAGCTCGCGGGGCTCAGGCGCCCGCCGTCCAGCGCCACCGGATCGCCGTGGGCGAATTCGATCTCCACAAGCCGCGGCTCATCCGGCGCCGCTTCGGGAGACACGGTCCAGCGCCACATGCGCTCATCGGGCTCGCTCCAGGGGTCTTCCAAATCGCCGCCCTCGTAGGAAATGTGCAGCAGGTTGGCGTCCATGGAATACGGCGACTGGTCCTGCTGCTCGAAATCCACGGGTATGTCGTGTTCCCGGCAATAGGCCAGCAGTTTCTCCCGGGAGTTCAGGTCCCACTCCCGCCAGGGCGCGATCACGTTGATGTCGGGATTCAGCGCATAAGCTCCCAGTTCGAAACGCACCTGGTCATTGCCCTTTCCCGTGGCGCCGTGGGCGATGGCGTCCGCGCCGGTTTCCTCCGCGATTTCCACCAGGCGCCTGGCGATCAGCGGACGGGCGATGGCGGTGCCCAGCAGGTACTCCCCTTCATACAGCGCATTGGCGCGGAACATGGGAAACACGTAGTCGCGGACAAACGTCTCCCTGAGGTCTTCGACGTGGATTTCCTCCACGCCCATCGACTTCGCCTTGGCGCGCGCCGGCTCGACCTCCCCGCCCTGGCCGATGTCGGCGGTAAAGGTCACCACCTCGGCGCGGCGGGATTCCTGGAGCCACCTGCATATCACCGACGTGTCCAGCCCCCCGGAGTAAGCCAGCACTACCTTTTGCGCGCGCACCATCGCCGAACGCCAGCTGCCGTTCCGTCAAGCGGAATGGCGATTCAGCCGGATTACCAGCGGGCCTTTTCCTTGAATTGCTGGTAGGCCTCGTCGAGCCCTTCCGGCAGGTAGTCCAGGAACGCGCCCGGGGCGTAGCGGGACTTGTAGTCGTCCAGCACATGCGAGTAAAGCTCGGCGTGGAAATCCGGAATCCGGTGCCGGCTGCGGAAGTCGGCCATCGGAATCCGGTAGTTGATCAGTTCCTCGTGATGGCCCTCCACCTCGGCAAGGATCTTTCCATCGGGGCCGATAATCACGCTGCCCCCGCCGCCCGCGGTCTCGAAGAAGCTCTTGTTGCCTGGCGATACGGCGTTGTTCGACAGCGCGCCGTACACCTTGTTCGACTGGCAGACGTTGCGCATGTCCAGGTGGTTGTATCCGCCCGTTGACGTCCGGATGATGATCTCGGCGCCCTTGATCGCCATGGCCCGGTAGAGTTCCGGCTCCATCTTGCAGGGCGAGATGCAGACGTTGCCCACCGAGGTCTGCGCCACCGGGATAACGGCGTCCCAGCCGTACATTTCGACGTAGCGCTCCAGCACCTCGTAGACGGAAGTGGTGAAGAGCTCGAAGCCCACGAACACGCCATGGATGTTGCGCGCCTTCCACTGCTCGGAAACGATCTTGCCGTCCGGTCCGATCACCACCGCCACGCTCATGATGTGGCGCGGCCAGTCCTTGTACTGCGCATAGGTGCCGAAGGAGATGTAGCAATTGTGCTCGCGGGCCTTGGCGCCGATGGCTTCGGTTTCCTCGCCCGGCAGTTCCGGGGCGAAGCTGAGTATCTCGGAGCGCGTCCAGCGGTCCCAGCCGGTCAGCGGGAACTCGTGAAAGGCCAGGAAGTCCTTGTGGCCGCCGTAGTACTGCGCCCGGTCTATCAACCACAGCATGTGGTCGAGGTTCTTCTTGAGCGTCTGCTTCGTATTGGCGGCATCGACGGGATGAACGCGCGACTGCACGACGCCGAAGTTCACGGTGTCGCTGCGCAGCGGCGCGGTGGGATAGGTGCCGTCCGTGCTGCCGGCGGTATCGTCCGCCGAAGCCTTCGAAGCGGTCAGCGCCGGCAATGCGGCCATTCCCGCCAGGGCGCCAGCGCCGCCCGACAGCAGGCTGCGACGTGTTATCTGGTTTGTCATTGTTTTTCCTCCATTTGGTTGGCGCGCTTCTCGTCCACGTACTTCTTGAACTCTTCGTAGAAGGTCGTTGTGTTCCGGGTGACCTCCTCCGGAGAACGCAGGTAGTCCGGATCGTTTTTTTCCATGTAGTCAAGCATGGCCGCGGGCAGGTCGGTGACTTTGGTCAGCTTCTTCCCGCGCGTTGACATCACCAGGCCGCCTGCCCAGCGTCCCATCTCCATCCACGGCGCCCACTGGCGGTTGGAGACCCAGCTTACGCTCGCGGGCGCGGCGCCCAGGTCCTGATTCTCCAGGTCGGCGCGCTTGACGTGGTGGTTATAGACCGCGGCGCCCTGGTAGTAGGGGCTTCCGACATAGGCCGGGTACTCCTCCATGCTCAGCGGCGATTCTCCGAAGAACATGAGGTCCCAATAGAAAGTCACGTCGCCCATGTGCTCGGTATACGTTTGCAGCGCCGATCCGCCTTCAGCCGGGTAGTCGAACCGGCCGTTCACGTTGATGTTCCGGATGTGAAATACCTGCACCTCGCGTTCGGTGAAGGGGTTGAACCAGCGATCCAGCACCTCGCCGGTGTCCGGGTCCTGGAAATACACGCATTCCCGGTTCAGCCAGTCGTACCCGTCCTCGTCCCTGACCGTCCTGGAGATAACGAGGGCGCTGGTTTTGAACAGCAGTTTGCTGCGCTGTCCCGGAACGAAGCTCCAAACCGCACCGGTGCTCCACAACGGCGCATCCGCCCCCGAAACATCCGAGCGCGCCTTGATGTACGCGTCCAGGTTGTCGCGTGGGTCCTCAAGATCCAGCGGCCGCCGGTTCGCGCTCTCGGCCACCGCCGCAGAACCGGCGACACCAGCGGCAGCCGCCGCCGTAATGAACGAGCGTCGCGTGCTATTACCCATGGTCCGATCCTCCTCTCCCTGTCAGTATGCCAATGGATTGCCAGGGGATTCGATGAATTTGCCGCTTTCTTCCAGGGTGAGGCGCGCGACCAGGCCGCGGAAGTCGCGGATCGCAGGTGTCAGTTCCAGCTTGGCGAATTCGCCGCCCATGCGGGTCTTCACCCAGCCGGGGCAGACGCTCACCACGGTGATGCCGCGATCGGCCAGGTCCCCCGACAGCAAACGCGTGACCATGTTCAGCGCGGCCTTGCTGGTGCGGTATGCATAGAGATCGCGCTGGGCCCGGCTGATCGAGCCTTCAATGGAGGAGAGCGCTACGAACTTGCGCTGCTCACTGCGGGCGATTTGCTCTACAAAGGATTCGGCGCATTTCAGGGGCGCCAGCGCGTTGACGCTCAGGACCTCTCGCACGATACCGTAGTCGATGTGCCCGAACGATTGCCTCAGATCGGACTCCGCGCCCGGCTTGGGTCCGAACAGGCCGGCGTTGCTGAGAAACACGTCGATCGTTTCGTCCCGCAACTCTTCCGCCAGTGCCGCGATTGCGTCAAAGTCCGAAACGTCGAGTCTGAACGCCTGCACGTTGTCCTGACCGGCCAGCTCCAGCAATTCTCCCGCCACGGCCGGATTGCGGTAGGTGGCCAGCACCCGCCATCCCTCGGCCGCATACTGGCGCGCAAACTCCAGGCCCAATCCGCGATTGGCGCCGGTGACCATTACGGTTGACGACATCTGATTCTCCCAACCCGCCTTCCGGGAGTCGAATCGTACACTTCCGAGCCGAATTCCGGAAACTCCTGCCGCGGCCCGCTGATAAAGTACGGGCCGATGAACGAGATACTGCAACCGCCCGGCTGGTCGAGCCCGAAAGGCTACGCCAACGGCGTCTCGGCTCGGGGCAGGCTGGTCTTCACGGCCGGCCAGATCGGCTGGGACACGCAGGGCAATTTCCCGGACACGCTGGCCGGGCAGGTGGAGCTGGCGCTAGCGAACGTGGTGGCGGTGCTGGCCGAGGCGGGGGCCGGGCCGGAACACCTGGTGCGGCTTACCTGGTTCATTATCGACCGGCGGGCATACCTGGACGCGCAGTCCGAGATCGGCGCGGCCTACCGGAGGGTGCTCGGCAGGCACTACCCGGCCATGAGCCTTGTTGAGGTCTCGGCGTTGGTCGAATCGAAAGCGCTGGTGGAAATCGAAGCCACCGCCGTGATCCCGGACTAGCCGGCGGGAGAGCAATCCCGTGGCAATGTGGCGTCCCGCCGAGCGCATCAAGTATGTCGCCGAACCCGGACGCTGGCCGACCCGCGAGGAAGCGCGGCAATCTCGCCTGTTTCAGCCGCTCGCACTGGGGCGCAACGGCCATTGCCGGCTCAACGAACGCACCTGGGTACCGGCGATGGTCCCCTGGCGCGCCACCGAAGACGGCATCGTTACGCCCGATATTCTCGACTGGTACCGGCGCTTCGCGGAAGGGCGTCCCGGAGCCATCGTTGTGGAGGCCACGGGTATCCGCGACATCCCCTCGGGACCGCTGCTGCGGATCGGCCACGACCGCTTCCTGCCCGGGCTGCGCACGCTGACCGAGACCGTTCGAAAAGCCAGCGGCGGCTATACGCGCCTGTTCATTCAGATCATCGACTTCCTGAGCATACGCAGGCGCCCCAAGCGCGAAAGATATCTTAATGAGTTTCTTAATATAACTTCTTATCATATTGATAAATTGAATTTATCTGAATCTGTTTCCGAGGCGGACGTCCGTGCTGCCCTGGTCGAGATGTCCGACGAGGAGCTCATCGAGGTGCTGGACGAGCGCGAATGGGAGGCGCTGCAGTACGGCGCCCGCGAGCGAGTGACCGACACGGAACTGCCGCACATCCGCGGCCTCCCCCGGAAGCTCCCCGGCCTGTTTGCGGACGCCGCCGAACGGGCAAGCGAGGCCGGCTTCGACGGCGTCGAACTGCACTACGCGCACGCCTACACAATGGCCTCTTTTCTGTCCTCGCTGAACACCCGCGCCGACGGTTACGGCGGCGACCTGGAAGGCCGGGTGCGCCTGCCCGGTGAAGTGTTCCAGGCCGTACGGCGCCGTGTAGGCGACGACTACGTTGTGGGCTGCCGGATGCTCACCGAGGACTGCCTGAACGGCGGCATGGAAACCGATGAGGCTGCATTCTTCGCCAGTCGGCTGGCGGCGCAGGGAATGGACTTCATCTCGCTTTCACGCGGGGGCAAGTTCGAGGACGCCAAACAGCCGAAGATCGGATGGGCCGCCTACCCCTACACCGGGCCCAGCGGCTACGAATGCATGCCCTCGTACTACTCCGACGCGAAGGGGCCGTTCGGACGCAACCTCCAGCCCGCGGCGCAGGTACGCGCCGCGATACGCGATGCGGGCCTGGACACGCCCACGGTCGCGGTTGGCGGCCTGCACAATTTCGAGCAGGCGGAGAAGGTGCTGGCCGACGGCGAAGGCGATATCGCCGGCCTGGCCCGCCAGGCGCTGGCGGATCCCGACTGGTTCGAAAAGGTCCGTTCGGGCCACGGGGATGAAGTGCGGCTTTGCCTCTACACCAACTACTGCGAGGCGCTCGACCAGCGCCACCGCCAGGTCACCTGCGAACTCTGGGACCGCGAAAACCTCGACGAACCCGGCGTAAAGATGTCCAAGGACGGCAAACGGCGCCTGATCGCTCCCCGTTGGCGCGAATAGCCTGCTTCACGGGCATTCAGCTTCATTGGTTCTGGGAACGGAGCACCAACCTCAATCTGCGCCTGCCAGACGTAGCCAGGCTTCCTCGTGCCAGTACCAAATGCGGGACGCCTTTTCAACAAAATAATCGTCGATTCCTTCGTGATCCAACGGAGGAGGATCAGGCACCCCATACGCCTTAAGTGCTTCATAGCAGCTTCGAATATATTCCGGGCTCGCTACGCCGAGCGCCCGTAAGAAACCAATCTCCCCGTCTCCTGTGCCTTGGAGATAGTTGGCGTCTGGCGCCGGTGCCAATTCCGCCACGTCCTGCTCCGACCCACCGCGAAACACCAGGATCGACGACACGCGTTCCCGCGAACAAAGTACCGCGATGTCGGTCTGATCAGATTGAGTGAAATGCCCTCGAACAACATTGCTTTTCCCGAGATCCGTGTGGAAGGCTTGTGGAATCGTGCAGCCTCTGGCGGTCAATTCCTCTTGAATCATGTGCGGGAGATCTTCGAACGCTTCCGGCGGGAGCCTCACCGTCTCTTCGTCCGCTTTCTCGAATTCCGCTATGGCAGGCACATATTGTCCCTGGGTGACCTGGACGGCTAGCGCCAATGTCAGTGACAGGCAAAGGCGCATGTGAGTCTTGATTCCCATAATCTCCTCTACGTCCCAAGGCCGGAGAGTGCGGCGTGCTTGAGAAACTCGCGCCGGTCCATGGCGCTATACGGCTCTTCTCAGGTACAGGGGCTGCGCTTGCTCCGGGGCCGTTATTCGGCCTTCGGCGTAGTCTCTCTGCGCCAGACGAAGCACCGCGCCTGCGCGTGGAAGGGCGCGACCCTCCAGTTGTTGTATCCGACTGGCGTTTGAAGCGTGCAAGGCCTCGTTCTCGGACCAGACCCTGCCGGCGGCGATGAATCGCCCGGATCCCGGCAAACGGGACTGGGCCGCCGGCGCAAGTCGATCGTCGGCCTCGGCCGATACAAGGCCGGACTCGCCGATCCGGTACCAGCCCAGGTACAGCTGGTCGCGCCCTGCCGGCAGAGCAGGCGCAATCCAAGTGCCTGCCGGTGCGCGGTCGCAAGCATCCTGAGCCAGGGCGGCGAGGCTGGAAACCGCGCACAATCGGATGCCCAGACCGGTTGCCAGTCCCTGGGCCGCGGCCGCCGCAACGCGCAGCCCGGTGAACGCGCCCGGCCCGCGCCCGAAAGCGATGCAATCGAGTTCCTCAAGCGACAGACCGACCTGGTCCAGAACCTCATCGATCGTTTCATACAGGACAGCCGCGATGCTGGCGCCAACGGGCACAGACGTCTCGAAATGCCGATCTCCGTTGCTTGCGGCGACCGACGAGGGGCGCACGCCCGTCTCCAGCGCCAGGCAGCGAAAGCCGCTCATGCCGCTTCCCGGCGCGGCTCGCCGGCAACTCGGGTCATGAAGCGCAGTGCCTCGCCGGGATCGCGGGTCAGCGGCATCGGCGGAAGGCTGGCGAGAAAGCGGCTGCCATAGCCCCTGGTCAGCAGGCGCTGATCGCAGATCATCACGACGCCCTTGTCGCTTTCGCCGCGCACCAGCCTGCCTACGCCCTGCTTCAGCGCAAGCACCGCCTCGGGCAACGATATCTCGTTGAACGGGTCGCCGCCGCGCGCCCGGACGGCCTGCTGACGGGCCCGGTACACGGGGTTTCCGGGCGCCTCGAACGGCAGCCGGTCAATGACCACGAGTATCAGGTCCCGGCCGCGCACGTCCACGCCCTGCCAGAAACTTCGTGTACCCAGGAGGATGCTGTCCTTGCGGCTCCTGAATTCCTCCAGCAGCAGGCTGCGCGGCCTGCCCGCGCCCTGGGCCACGAACCGGTCCCTCCATACGGGATCATCGCCGAGCACATCCCGCGCCTCGTCCAGCGCCCGGTAACTTGTAAACAGGAAGAACGCCCGGCCGCCGGCGGCGGCCGCCAGCGGCAGGGCCGCCTCCAGTATCGCCTCGGTGAACCCTTCCGCCGTGCGCCCGGGCACCGGAACGGCCTGCGGAACATACAGCAGGGTGTTGCGCCGATAGTCGTAGGGACTCGACACCAGCAGTTCGCGAGCGTCCTCGAATCCAAGGCGCCGCGCAAAGTGCGTGAAATCGCCATCGATGCTCAGCGTAGCCGAGGAAAAGATCCACGATGCCTCGGACTCATCCACCAGGCGCTGGAAATCCCCGGAGATGTCCACCGGCGTCAGATTCAGGGTGACCTGGGTGCGCGTGGTGCGGATCCAGCCGGCGCGAAAGTTCCCGGGCACGGCCGGGTCCGCGTCGAAATCGGCATCCGGGTAGGCGTAGTCCGCGTATTCGAACTCGGGGTCCCGGCGCAGTTCATCCAGGGCTCCGGACATGTACGCGAGGCGGTCGCGCATGTCCCGCAGGCCTGCGGTGGCCAGAACCAGGGCGTCCTCTTCCTCTTCGGCGGCGTCCTCGCAACATTCGATCAACTGGTCCATCGCGAATTCAAGCATCTCGATCTCGCGGCGAAGCATTTCCGGCGCCCAGTCGCTCTCTCCCGGTTCCCGCGGGCAGGCCAGGCGCAGATCGCGCACGGCGTTACGCAGCGCATCGTGCTCCTCTTCCACTTCCGCCCAGACGCCCGCGGCCAGCGCCTCGCGCTGCACGTCGCCCAGGGCATCCAGGATTTGTCCGGTGCCCAGGCTCGACGCAAGGCTTTCACGCGCCACCTCCGGCAACGCGTGGGCTTCGTCCACAATCAGACAGTCGAACTTCGGCAGCAATCCATCCGCGCCGGCCGCCTTGAGTTGCAGATCGGCCATCAGCACGTGGTGATTCACTACAACGATCTGTGCCTGCACGGCCTGTTCCCGGGCACGAAAAACGTGGCAGGACTCGAAATCCGGGCATTCCTTGCCCAAGCAGTTTTCGCGCGTGGAGGTAACCCTTCTCAGGATCGGCGCATTCTCGGGCACGCCTTCGCAGCGGGCCAGGTCCCCCGAAACGGTGTGTCCGGCCCAGGCCTGGACGCTTTCCAGGTCAAGGCGCTCCCTGCCGTCGAGCTCGCCCGGTTTGTCGGCGGCCAGTGCGAGACGGTAGCGGCACAGGTAGTTGGCGCGGCCCTTCAACATGCGCACCCTGACCGGCCGCCCCAGCGCCTCGCCCACCTGCGGCAGGTCGCGCAGGAACAACTGGTCCTGGAGGTTGCGGGAATAGGTGGAGATGACCGCGCGGCGCCCCGCCAGCAAGGCCGGAACGAGATAGGCCAGTGTCTTCCCTGCGCCCGCTCCGGCCTCGGCGATCAGGCAGCCGCCGTCGGCCAGCGTCTCGGCTACGGCCAGCGCCATCTCCTGCTGACCCTCGCGCGCGACAAAACTCTCGATCGCGGACGACAGCGGACCGTTCGGAGCGAATGCTTCCAGCACCCGGTCGGCGGTATTACTGATTTCGCCCTCCCCTGCCTCCATGGAGTACTTGCGATGTTCGCTGGCGCCTTAGGGCCCGATGTTAACGGGCCCTAATACTCCACGGAAGGAGCCGGTGGCAGCTCTTCCTCGGCGTCGCCGGGCTGCAGGTCGCGAAAGCGCATGCAGGCGCTTTCGAAGTACACCTCGCATTCGCCGGTGGGCCCGTTGCGCTGCTTGGCCACGTGCAGAACGCGCTTGTTGACGTGGTAGAGATCCTGTTTCTCCTGGCTCTCCGGCAATGTCACAAACGCAACGACATCGGCATCCTGCTCGATTGCCCCAGAATCGCGCAGGTCGGAAAGTTGCACGCGCCGATCCGGGCGTCGTTCCACCTCGCGATTCAACTGCGACAGGACCACGACGGGCACGTCCAGTTCGCGCGCCAAGGCCTTGAGGGACTTGGAAATGGCGCCAAGCTCTATGGCCCGGTTGACGTCGCGCCGTTCGGTGGGCGACGCATCGATCAGTTGCAGGTAGTCCACCAGGACCAGGCCCAGCCTGCGGCCGGCGCGCGACTCGGACCGCGATACCCGCCTGGCCCGCGAGCGGATCCGGTCGGGAGTCAGCAACTGGGAATCGTCGATCAAAAGCGGCGCTTCCTTCAGCATGTTCAGCGCGCTGTTGACCTTGCTCCAGTTACGCCCGATCTTCCCGATGCGAAGATCCGCATGGTCGATTTCCCCCAGCGAGGAAAGCAGCCGCAGCGCGATCTGCTTCTTGGGCATCTCAAGGCTGAACAGCAGGGCCGATACCGGCTTCTGGCTCAATACGGCCGATTGCGCGATCGTCAGGGCCAGGGACGTCTTGCCCAGTGATGGACGCCCGGCCAGTATGACCAGGTCGCCATTCTGAAGGCCGGCCGTCAGGTTGTCGAAATCGGTCAGCCCCGTGGCCACGCCGGTCACCGCCTCGCCGCTTTTCTCCCGCTCGCGCAGCCAGTTGACCAGTTCGGCGCGAAACGCCTCGCCCATGCCCAGGTCGTCGAGGTCGCCCTTGTAACTCTGCTCGTTGATCTGGAAGATTTCCCGCTCCGCTTCCTCCAGAAGTTCCTCGGCTTCCCTGCCGCCGGTCTTCAGCACCCGCCCGGTAATCCGCCTCCCCGCCCGCGCCAGCTGGCGCAGTATCGACATGTCGCGAACGATCCGGGCGTAGGTCTCGACGTTGGCCGCACTGGGCGTGCCGATCAGCAGATTCCCGACATATCCGGCGCCGCCGGCGTCGTCCAGTTGTTCGCGCGAGCGGAGATGCTCGCATACGGTCAGGTTGTCGCAGTGTTTGCCGCCGTTGATGAGGTCGCTTATCGCGCCGAAAATCAGGCGGTGGTCGTCGCGGGAGAAATCGCCGCCCGCCAGCAGATCCGCCACCTCATCCCAGGTATCGTTCTCCAGCATCAGGCCGCCAAGCAGGGCACGCTCGGCGTCAACCGAAGAGGGAAGAAGATCGCCGTTCTCAGCCATCTCCGGCGGAATCATCGGCCAGAACCTGCGGCTCGGCCCCGGCGGTTTCTTCAACCTCCTCATCGGCCGTCGATTCCGACTCCCGAACTTCCCCGGCCGTGTCCGTGGCGGCGTCCGCGGCCGTCGGCAACGTATCTTCCGTTTCCGCATCCTCGTCCTCGTCCGCGGGCAGCGGCTCGGCCCCCGGCAACACTTCCGTCTCGCCCGCCTGTCCGACCACGCGGATCGTGGCCTCCTGCTGCACGTCGGCATGCAGCTTGAGCGTAACGGGATGCTCGCCCAGTTCCTTGATCGGACCGTCGGGCATCTGCACTTCCGAGCGCGACACTTCCACGCCGGCTTCCTCGAAACCGGCGGAAATCTCCGCGGGACCGACCGAACCGTACAGCTTGCCCACCGGGCCGGCGTTGGCGACGATGGTGAGCGGCAGAACCGCCTGCACCTGCGCCGCCCGGGCCGTGGTGGCGGCCATGCGTTCCCTTTCCATCGCCATCAATTCGGAGCGCCGCTCTTCGAACGCGGCGATCTGCTCTTCAGTGGCGGGCGCCGCCTTGCCCTGCGGCAGCAGGTAGTTGCGCCCGTATCCCGCGCGCACGTCCACGATGTCCCCGATTCCGCCGAGGCTCTCGACTGTTTCCAGGAGAATGATCCGCATGACGGCCTTACTTCTGCTGGTCAGTGTAAGGCAGCAGGGCGAGATAGCGGGCCCGCTTCACGGCAAGCGCGAGCTGCCTCTGGTATTTCGCGGAGGTTCCGGTGGTACGGGCGGGAATGATCTTGCCCGTCTCGGTCACGAACTGCCGAAGCAGCCCCACGTCCTTGTAGTCGATCTCCTTGATCCCCTCGGCCGTGAACTTGCAGTAGCGGCGACGGCGGTTGTAGCGGTTCATTCCTTCTCCTCCTTCGGGGCCTCGTCGCCCCCGGCGGCGGCATCGTCGGCTGGCGCATCGCCTTCCCCGGTTTCGTCATCGGTCTGGCTGTCCGCTTCCACGGCGGGCTCATCGGCGGAAGCGTCCGGCGCGTCCTCCTCTGCAGTATCGGCTTCATCCGCGGCTTGCTCGTCTTCCACCGCCGGGTCCGGCTCGTCCGACGCATCAGCGGACTCGTCTTGAGATTCCGGCGCCGGATCGCCTTCCGGAGCCGCATCGTCCGTCCCGGTGGCTTCGGCTTCCGGCGCGTCCTCGGGCGCGGTCGCATCCTCGGCAGCCGGCGCGTCCTCGGAAGCCGATGCGTCCTCGGAAGCCGACTCGTCTTCGGCGGCTGCCTTCGCCTTGTCTTCCGACTCGCCGGCTTCCTCGCGCTTCGCGCGGCGTCCATGTGCGAGTTCCTTGTCGTACGGAAACTCGCGGTTTTCACGCGCCGCCTCCTTCTCGGCCGCCCTGGCCAGAACCGACTTGTCGGTGACCGCCTCTTCGCGGCGCACAACCAGGTGGCGCAGGACCGCGTCGCTGAAGTGCAACGCGCCCACCAGCTCGTCCAGAGTGTCCTGCCCGCACTCTACGTTCAGCAGCATGTAGTGCGCCTTTTGCACCTTGGCGATGGGATAGGCCAGCATGCGCCTTCCCAGGTCCTCGTTGCGATGAACCTGGCCCTGGCCGCCTTCAATGATGCCCACGTAACGATCCATCATTACGCGGGCCCGCTCACTCTGATCCGGATGGATCAGAAGCATGATTTCGTAGTGTCGCAATGCAACTCCTCAATGGTCTTCGGCCGCCCGCCGGCGCGGTGCGGCTAAGGAGAAAACGCAGGCCGAAGCCTGCAGCGTGGGGGAGGGATTATACGGGAACGATCAGCCGGCGAGCAGGTCGAGGTCGAGGTGCCCCCGATCCTCGTCCACCCGGGCAACGCGCACCAGCACCCGCTGACCCAGGGTAAAACCGTGCAGGCCCTGGCCGCCCCGCCTGCCGCGGGCGCGGGCGCGGCCGTGCCGGGCCGGTAGGCGCCAGCGCGGTATCAATCCTTTCATGCCGACCTCCGGCACCTGCACGAACAGTCCCTTGCCGCTTGCATGCGACACGACGGCATCGAGGGTGTCGCCGAGACAGCCGGACAGATAGCGCAGCTTGTAGGCCTTTACCGCCGCTCGCATTGCTTTCTCCGCCAGGCGTTCCTTTTCCGAGCAGGCCGAACCCGTTTGCGCCAGCTCGTTGCCGCGCAGCGGCGCTGCCTCGCCCCGGCCGCCGTCGATCAGGTGCTTGATCGCGCGGTGCGTCAGCAGGTCCGGATAGCGGCGAATCGGCGAAGTGAAATGCGTGTAGGACTTCAGCGCCAGGCCGTAGTGACCGATGTTGGCCGGCTGGTAACAGGCCTGCTGCATGCACTTGAGCGTAGCCACGGCGATCGCTTCGTAGGCAGGCTGGCCTCGAAGCGCCCGCAGCGCCTGGTTGATCTCATCGGGATTGCGCGCGGCCGCCTCGGAGAGCGAATGCCCGGCCCCGGCGAACAGGTGCCGCAGTTCCTCGAAACCATCAGCGTCGGGAGGCGAATGCACGCGGTACAGCGCGGGCATCCGTGCCCGGCCCAGGAATCGGGCGGTGGCGACGTTGGCGGTGATCATCAGTTCCTCGATCACTCTGTGGGCGTTGTAGCGCTCGACCTGCTCCATCGAACGCACTTCGCCGTCCGGTCCCAGCCGGACCCGGGTTTCCGGCAGGTCCACCTCCAGCGCACCGCGGCGGCGGCGGCCAACGGCGAGCAGGCGCCAGACCGCGTATAGCCGTTCCACCGGTTCCAGCAGAGCGCCCAGCTCGCGCCGGGCCTTCGCGTCGCCTGCCTCGATCGCGCTGTGCACGCCCGAATACGTGAGCCTGGAGGCCGACCGCATTACTGCGCGGAAGAACCGCCAGGCCTTGAGGCGTCCGCGGGCATCGAGACGCATTTCGCAGGCCAGGCAGAGCCGATCCACGCCGGGCTTGAGGGAACACAGATCGTTGGAAAGCACTTCGGGCAGCATCGGCAACACCGAGCCCGGGAAATACACCGACACGCCGCGCCGGGCGGCCTCCCGGTCCAGGGGGTCCGCCGGGCGCACGTAATGCGAAACGTCCGCTATCGCCACAATGACGCGCCAGCCGTCGCCGGCGGGCTCGGCGAGAACGGCGTCGTCGAAATCGCGCGCGTTGGCGCCGTCGATGGTCACCAGCGGCAGCTCCCGCAGGTCTTCCCGCTCTCCGGAGGATGGAGGACGCGCGGCGATTCTTCCGGCATGCCTTCGCACGCGCTCGGACCAGAACGCCCGAAGTCCCGCTTCGGAGATTACGCTTTGTTCAATCGCGGTCGGCATATTCGTAAACCGGGGAGATCATTGACATATGGAGCGGTAAAACGCAAAATTCCGGCCTGTTCCAATCGCCTTGGCGCCCCGGCGGCAGGTAACCGCGCCGGGTTCGCAAGGCAACATCGTGCCGAGGTGGCGGAATTGGCAGACGCGCTGGCTTCAGGTGCCAGTGGGGGTAACCCCGTGGAGGTTCGAGTCCTCTTCTCGGCACCAATCCGCAGGGACCCGCAACGCAGATGAGCAAGACCGAACTTGAATTGGCGCAAGCCTGCGCCCGGCTCATGTGGGCCAACGATCGCGCGTCGAAGGAAATGGGCCTGGAACTCGGCGAAGTCACCCCGGGCGAGGCCTGCGTGCACCTCACCGTCAGGCCCGACATGCTCAACGGCCACGGGGTGTGTCATGGTGGACTGATATTCGCCATGGCCGACACGGCCTTCGCTTTCGCCTGCAACAGCCTGAACCGGCAGGCAACAGCCATGCATTGCTCCATTTCGTTCATCGAGAAAGTGAGTGCCGGAGCCCGCCTTACCGCGCATGCGTCCGGCCGGGCCCGATACGGCCGCAACGGCATCTTCGACGTGACCGTGACGGATGATCAAGGCGCGAAGGTGGCGGAGTTTCGGGGCTACAGCCGAACGATCGGAGGCGAGTGGGTCAGCGAGAGCTGAACCGGTGCCGGATCCGCCTCACGAATCGAAGGGATGACGGCGCACGATCGTTTCCTCGCGCGCCGGTCCGGTTGACACGATGCAGGCATCGAGGCCCACCAGGGCTTCCAGCTTCCCGATGTAGGCGCGGGCGCCGTCGGGCAGGTCTTCCCAGCGGGAGACGCCGCGGGTGCGGCCGCTCCATCCGTCCATCTGCTCGTAGCGTGGTTCGCACTCCGCGTACCGGTTCATGAGCGCCGGGCGCGTATCGATCGCTCGTCCTTCCATTCGGTATCCGGTGCAGATCCGCAGCGGATTCACTCCGTCCAGGACGTCCAGCTTGGTGACGCAAAGACTGTCGATCGAGCCCCTCTGTGCGGCCGAACGCACCGCCACGGCGTCGAACCAGCCGCAGCGGCGCGGGCGACCGGTGGTCGCGCCCCATTCCGCGCCCTCGCGGGCCAGACGCTCGCCCACCTCGTCGTGCAATTCGGTAGGGAAAGGCCCTTCGCCAACCCGTGTGGTGTAGGCCTTCACGACCCCCACGACCTCCCTGAGTTGCGCGAGACGGGCGCCGGTGCCGGCCAGGGCCCCGGCAGCCACGGTGCTTGAGGACGTCACATACGGATACGTGCCGTGGTCGATGTCCAGCATCGCTCCCTGGGCGCCTTCGAAGAGCACCGCCCTGCCCTCGGCGTTCAGCCTTTCCAGGCGGCCGGCAACGTCGACAACCAGGGGGCTCAATTCCTCGGCCAGCGCGAGCCATTCCTCAGCTACGCGGTGGGCGTCCACCGTTTCCGCCCCGTAGTATTTCTCCAGCATGAAATTGTGCAGGTCCAGGGCCGCCCCCAGCCGCCGCCGGAACGCGTCCGGAGCAAACAGTTCGCCGGCCCGAACCGCCCTGCGCGCCGCCTTGTCCTCGTACGCCGGGCCGATGCCGCGTCCGGTCGTCCCTATCCGCCCCCGGCCGGCGTGGCGTTCGCGCGCCTGGTCCAGCGCAATATGCGAGGGAAGAATGAGCGGGCAGTCCGGACTCACGAACAGCCGGCCGGCCGGATCCACGCCGCGCTCCCGGATGGACGCAAGCTCCCTGAAGAGCTGCGGCAGATACAGGGCCACGCCGTTCCCGATCAGGCATTCCACGCGGGGGTTCAGGATGCCGCTGGGCAGCAGGTGCAGCACCAGCGTATCACCATCGTGAATGACCGTGTGCCCGGCGTTGTGGCCGCCCTGAAAGCGAACGACGGCGTCGCAACGGCCGGCAATCAGGTCCACCACCTTGCCCTTGCCCTCGTCGCCCCACTGGGCGCCGATCAGGACAACGCCGCGGGCGGAAGTTGATGCGTCAGGCATTAACGTGCGAGTCCGAGGGCGGGACGCCCCCGCCACGGAACCTGGCGGGCGGAGCTATTACCTGCTTTCCGACCGGTTCAGGTAGCGGAAGAAATCACTCTCGCTGTCCAGCACCAGCAGGTCGCCCTCGGCGCCAAAGGCGTTGCGGTAGGCGTTGATTCTCCGGTAGAACGAGTAGAACTCACGGTCCTTGTTGTAGGCGTTGGCGTAGGTTTCCGCCGCGTTCGCGTCGCCTTCGCCGCGCAGGATCTCGGCTTCCCTGTAGGCACTGGAGATGATCACGGTCTTCTGCCTGTCCGCGTCGGCGCGAATCTGTTCGGCCATCTCCGCACCCTCGGCACGCAATTCCGAGGCCACGCGGGCCCGTTCCTGGCGCATCCGCTGGAAAACCGATTCGCTGACCTCGTCACGGAACTCGATGCGTTTCACCCGCACGTCAACAACTTCGATACCGAACTCGCTCGCCGCACGCCGGGCGTTGGTCAGCATCTCGAACATCAGTTCACGGCGTTCCGCCGACACCACTTCGGGAACGGTGCGCTTGGCGAACTCGGCGCGGATGTCGTCCTTGATGATTTCAAGCAGTCTCTGCTGGGCGCGGGATTCGGTCAGCAAATCGGTATAGAACTGGCGCACATCGGAAATCCGCCACTTGACGAAGAAATCAACGATCAGGTTTTTCTTCTCCTCCGTCAGAAAAGCTTCCTGCGGACTGTTGATCGTAAGGATCTGATTCGAGAATTTCTGCACGTTGTTGACAAAGGGGAACTTGAAATGCAGGCCCGGCGCGTAATCCGTCTCCACGATCTCTCCGAACCGGAAACGTATCGCGTGCTCGCGCTGGTCCACCGAAAACACAGTGCCCCACACAGTAACAACGGCCAATATCGTCAAGGCAATCCAACCACTTGGTTTCATGATCCCGGTCCTCCGCGGCGACGCCGCGCTTCATCCCTTTCCGTTACCCGAGAACTCCCGTCGGTCGACGCAGTCGGCGACTGTTCCGAGCCCGCCCCGCGCCTGATGAGTTGATCCAGCGGCAGGTAAAGCAGGTTGCCGCTGCCCTCGGCATCCATCAGTACTTTGCTGGAGTCCCCGTAAAGTTCCTCCAGCGCTTCGATATACAGGCGATCCCGCGTCACTTCCGGCGCCTTCTGGTACTCCGTGAGAAGCTTCTCGAAGCGCTGCGCCTCGCCTTCGGCGTTCGCAATCACCTCGGCCTTGTACGCCTCGGCATCCTGAATCCGGCGGGCGGCTTCTCCGCGGGCCCTGGGCACGACATCATTGGCGTAGGCCTCCGCCTCGAAGGCCAGCCGCTCCTTATCCTCGCGCGCCTTGATCGCGTCCTGCACGGCCGCTTCGACCTGCTGGGGGTAGTTGGCGTCGCGCAGGTTCACCTGGGTAACGCCGATGCCGGCTCCGTAATCGTCCAGGGTCTGCTGAATCAAATCCTCGGTGCGCTGGGCGATGTCGCTGCGGCCTTCTCCCAGAATATAGTCCATCTGGTTTTTGCCGATGATCTCGCGGATGGCGCTTTCGCTGACATCGCCCAGTGTTTCCTCGGCCACGCGAACGTTAAACAGGAAGTCCTCGGGCTGGGTACGCTGGTACTGCACCACAAGATCGACTTCGACGATGTTCTCGTCGGCCGTCAGCATGCGGGTCTTCTGGCTGAAGTTGTTGACTTCGGCCACGTTGATTTTTTCCACGCTCTCGATGGGCCACGGGACGTGCCAGCGCAGGCCGGCCCCTGTGGTCCTGGCGTGTTCGCCGAACCGCAGCACAACCGCGCGCTCGGCCTCATCGACCCGATAGAGGCCGAAGAGGGACCACAGGCCAATAATGATTGCCAGCGCCCATATCAGCGTGCCGCGATAAGACCGTTTGCCTCCGCCGCCGAGTCCGCCGAAGAGCTTTTTCAGCGTATCGCGGACGACATCTTCCAGGTCGGGTTGCTGGCGGCCGCCCCGATTCCATGAACCGTTACCACCGCCCGGTTCGTTCCAAGCCATATCAGATTTTCCGTGTTGTGCTCGTCAATAAGCGCCTAGGTCGCACCGATGTCCTCGCGGCTGGCCAGTTTTTCGTAAGCTCGGCGAGTCATTTCCAAATCCAGTGTCCAACCTCCGCCGGGCAACAGTCGTTCGCGGAGTACGCGGCCGCGGCGATAGAGCAATGCCCGGAGCCTTCCCTGACCGGCGTTTAGCCGAACCGTGCGGCGCAGCCGCCCCGCCGACAAACGCTGTGCAACCTTTGCAAGCAACTCTTCAACGCCGGCGCCGCAGAGCGCCGAGATCCA
Source organism: Gammaproteobacteria bacterium (assembly GCA_009838035.1). NCBI lineage: Bacteria > Pseudomonadati > Pseudomonadota > Gammaproteobacteria > Gammaproteobacteria bacterium. The sequence goes on along the minus strand of VXSK01000004.1, from coordinate 116,879 downwards.
GGCCGCGCCGCAGTCGCCATCGACCGCTTGCAACCCACCGGGAATTATATCCGCCTTATTGAATACGCGGAGCAGCGGCGTGTCGCCCGCTCCGATTTCTTCCAGCACCCGTTCGACCTCGTCGATCCGCTCCACCTGGTCGGACGCGGAAGCGTCTATCACGTGCAGGATCAGGTCGGCGGAGGCGATCTCCTCCAGGGTGGAGTTGAACGCCGCGATCAGCTCGTGCGGCAGATCGCGGATAAAGCCGACGGTGTCGGAAAGCAGGACTTCCGGGCCGTGCGGGAGCGAAATCCGGCGTATCGTGGGATCGAGGGTATCGAAGGGCCGGTCATGGGCGGTAACCGTGGCGCCGGCCAGTCGATTGAAGAGCGTGGACTTGCCGACGTTGGTGTATCCGGCCAGGGAAACGAGGGCGGAATCGGAACGCTTGCGGCGGGCCCTTCCCAGGCGCCGGCGCGCCATGACGCCGTCGAGCTGGATTTCCAGGCGCCGGATTCGCTGGGACACCAGGCGGCGGTCGGTCTCCAGCTGGGTTTCGCCGGGGCCGCGCAGTCCGATACCGCCCTTTTGTCGCTCAAGGTGGGTCCAGCCGCCCACGAGGCGCGTTGACAGGTGCCGGAGCTGGGCGAGTTCCACCTGCAGCTTGCCTTCCCGGCTGCGCGCCCGCAGCGCGAAAATATCGAGGATCAGGCTGGTGCGGTCCACCACCGGGCAGTTGAACGTGCGCTGGAGGTTTCGCTCCTGCGAGGGACTTAGCGCGAAGTCCACGAGCAGCAGCGAAGGCGCTAGTTCCGCGCACCTGAGCCGGAGTTCTTCGAGCTTGCCGCTGCGGATCAGGGTGCGCGGATCGGGCCGGCGCAGTTGTGCGGTAACGGTGTCCGCGACCTCGGCGCCGGCCGAAGCGGCCAGCGACTCGAATTCCAGCCTTCGGGCGTCATCGCCCGCGGGCACCAGCAGGACGGCCCTCTGGTCAGGCAGGTTTTCGATCAAACGACCAAGGCCCTACGCCTGCTCCTCGCGCAGAATGCTGTCCAGGTCCTGCTGGCGAACGGGGACGATGGCGGATATGGCGTGCTTGTACACGATCTGGCTCACGCCATTGTGCAGCAGGATCACGAACATATCAAAGCCTCCAATCACGCCCTTGAGCTTGATTCCGTTGACCAGGAACACGTAAACGCGCGCCCGGCTTCGGCGAAGTGCGTTCAGGAACCGGTTCTGCAGGTCTTGGCGGGTTTCCATAGGAGGCTCCTTGGCGGACTCCCGACGCCCGGCTCGCGAGCCGCGGCCTTCGGGGCATTGTTTTGCTGGTCAAGGCAAGAATGATGCAAGGCCCGCGCTGCGCCAATATCGAAATTCGGCGTTTTTGACGAGTTTTTCCGCATCGCGCCATCGGTTCCCGGTTGCCTCTCATTTGCAATCTTCCCTGGGTGTGGCCAGCCCTTCACCAATTTGCCAGTGCGAGTGGATTTCGTTTTCCACCTGCGCGGCGCATCGGGGGTTTTCCGCGACGAGGCGGATGATGTCCCGCTCGGCCCGCAACCAGGTCAACTGGCGCCTGCCCAGCGCCTTGGTAGCCCGGATTCCGCGCACTCTCGCCTCGTCCAGCGAAAACTGCCCGTTGAGATGCTCCAGCAACTGCCGATAGCCTGCAATCCGCGTGGCCGGCAGTCCGGGATCGAGATTGAGCGCCTGCAAGGCCCGCGCTTCATCCAGCCAGCCCCTCTTCATCATGTCGTCGAAACGCTCCTCGATACGCCGGCGCCACGCGCCGCGGTCTTCGGGAATCAGCGCGAATTTCAGATAGCCCGGCGACGCTGCTCCGGAAGCGTCAAGCCAGAGTTCGCTGATCGGCCGCCCCGTCAGCCGCAGCACTTCCAGCGCCCGCTCGATACGGGCGGCGTCGTTGGGCGCGATGCGGGCGGCGGCCGCGGGGTCAAGCTGCTTCAGCTGCTCATGCAGGGCCGGCCAGCCCTCCCGCGCGGCACGTTCCTGAGTCGCCCTTCGCAGCGCGGCGTCGGCGCCGGGTAAATCCGCAAGACCCTGTTCCAGGGCCCGGAAATACAGCATCGTGCCGCCCGCCAGCACCGGCACCTGTCCAAGTTCTCGCGCCCGCGCGATCTCCCGGTGGGCGTCTTCCGCAAAACGAGCGGCCGAATAGCGCTCATCCGGTGAGCACAGATCCACCAGGTGATGCGGAGCAATGCGCCGCTCTTCCACACCCGGCTTGGCCGTGCCGATATCCAGCCCCCGGTAAACGCAGGCCGAGTCCACGCTGATCACCCTGAGCGGCAGCCGCGCCGCCAATTCCACCACGAGCCGCGTCTTGCCCACACAGGTGGGCCCCTTCAAGAGCACCGCCTCCACCGGCTTTCCCGTTACTGGCCGCGCAGGAAAATGCGGTCCAGTTCCTGAATGCGGAAGGCCCGCCAGGTCGGCCGCCCGTGGTTGCACTGGTCCGCGCGCGGCGTCTTTTCCATGTCGCGCAGCAGCGCGTTCATTTCCTCAAGCGTGAGCCGCCGGTTGGCCCGCACCGAAGTATGGCAGGCCATCGTCGCGAGGATATGGTGAATTCGTCCCGTGAGTTCTTCGGCCGAGTCCTCGGTCTCGGCTTCCTGGCGCGCCTGCGCTCCCGACAGCAGGTCGCGCAGCATGGCTTCCGTATCTCCTCCGGCCAGCAGCGCCGGGACTTCCCGAACCGCCAGCGTTTCCGGTCCCACCTGGTCCACCACGAAACCCAGCCTTTTCCAGGTTTCGCGCTGCCGCGTGGCCGTGTCCATGTCCTCGCGGCCGACCCTCAGGCGAACGGGCTCCAGCAAGAGCTGCGAGCCCAGGCCCTGGTCGTCGAGCTGTGCCTTCATCCGCTCGTAGACCACCCGCTCGTGCGCCGCATGCGCGTCCACGATGATCAGGCCCTCGCTGTTCTCGGCGAGGATGTAGATACCCGCCAGTTGGGCCAGCGCGTATCCCAGGGGCGGCATTTCCCCTTCGGACTCCCCGGGCCTGGGTTCACGCACGGGCGCGTGGGCCGGGCCGGGACCCAGGGGGAGCGGCGAGGCACCCAGCAGCGTAGCCAGCGCACCGGCGCCGCCCGGTCCGCCACCCGGGCGCTCCGCCGGACCGCCAAAACCAGCCACGCCTGGCCCGTCCTCCGTCGCGTCTTCCCCGGTCGCCTGGCCGGGCCGGGTGCCCGCCAGAACGGCCTCCAGCGTGCGCCGGACCACGTCATGGACCTTCCGCCCTTCGCGGAAGCGCACTTCGAGCTTGGCGGGATGCGCATTGACGTCCACCAGCGCGGGATCCATTTCCAGATACAACAGCCACGCCGGGTGACGGCCGTGAAACATCACGTCCGCATAAGCCTGGCGCACGGCGTGGGCCACCGTACGATCGAAAATCCCCCGCCCGTTCAGGAACAGATGCTGCATGTCGCCCTGGCTGCGGGAGTATTTCGGGCGCGCCAGCCACCCGCGCAGGTGTATTCCCTGGCGCTGTTCCTCGAAGTAAAGGGCGTGTTCGATGAATTGCGGGCCCAGCAGTTTCGCAATCCGCTCCTCCTCCTGCTCGCGGGTTTGCGCGGACGGAAGGTCGTAGCTCAGGCGGCCGTCCTTTTCGTAGCGCACGCCGGTGGAGTAACGGCTCAGCGCCATTCGCAGCAGGGCCCTGTCGATATGCCTCGTTTCGGTGACAGGTTTGCGCAGGAAACTGCGCCGCGCCGGCGTGTTGTAGAACAGGTCGCGCACTTCGACGGTCGTGCCCTGCGGGTGCGCCGCCGGGCGCGGCCCAGCGGTGCTTCCGCCGGAACTGCTCACGGTCCAGCCGCTACGCTCGCCGGCGAGCTGCGAAGTCAGGGTGAGCCTCGCCACGGCGGCGATGCTCGGCAGCGCCTCGCCGCGAAATCCCAGCGTGGCGACGGTGCGCAGGTCTTCCAGGCTGGCAATCTTGCTGGTGGCGTGGCGCGTAAGCGCTACCGCCAGCTCATCCGCGGCGATACCCACGCCGTCATCGCGAACACGGCACAGCCGCGAACCGCCCTTCTCGATCTGCACGACGATCCGTCGCGCGCCCGCGTCCAGGCTGTTTTCCACCAGTTCCTTGACCACCGAGGCCGGGCGTTCCACGACCTCCCCCGCGGCGATCTGGTTGACCAGATGGTCCGGCAGCAGTTGAATCGTCATCGCATGGCCGCGAACACCTTGCGCGTGTTCAGCGGCTTCCCCTCCAGGTAGAAATCAATCGCCGTTTTCAAAAGCCGGCTCGCGGCGCGGCGTGTGTCGCGGCTGCCCCAGTCCCCGCGCGCTATGCCCAGAAGCTCGGCGCCGGAAAAATTCATCGCCTCGCCGGTCCGCGCGCCGTTCGGCAGGGCCTCGGCGCCCTGTTCCATACGATAGCAATAGGCTGCCCCGGGGGCCAGGTCCCGGCCCTCGATGTCGTGTCGAAGGTTCAGCCCGAAGCCCAGCGAAGCCAAAAGGTCCAGCTCGAAGCGCCGAAGAACCGGCTCCATCGGCCCGGCCGCGCTCAAGTCGCCCAGCGCCTGCGAGTAGTGGTCGAACAATTCCGGGTGCGGGTCTTCGCGCCGGGTAAGGCGCAACACGAGTTCGTTCAGATACATCGCGGCAAGAAGCGTTTCCCCGCCCGGCGGGGCCGATGCGGCATGCTGCGGGGCACTCTCCGCGGCGGTCAGCGTTGCGAGCTCCCCCCTGCCGGTCCACGACAGCAGCAGCAGCCGAAAAGGCCGCGCGGCCAGCGCCAGCGAGGAACGCGGCCTGCGACCGCCCCGCGCGACCAGGCCCATACGGCCGAATTCCCTTGAGAAGGCCTCCACGATCAGGCTCGTCTCACGAAACGGACGGCTGTGAAGAACCCACGATTCCGCCAGTTCCACGCGCCGGACCGTGTTCATCGACAGTACCGGGGATTGTTGAACCAGTTCTTGCGTACACGCACCTGCGCGCGCAAATGGAACGGGCGCTTGAAGATGCGCTGGAGTTCCATGCGCGCCTGGCGGCCCGCCGCTTTCAGCCGCAAGCCTCCGCGGCCGATCACGATGCCGCGCTGCGAGGCGCGGTTGACGCGCACCTCGAGCTCCGCGACCACCGCCCTTCCGCGCGTATCCAGCGACGTTACGGCCACATCCAGATCGTACGGGACCTCGCGATGCGTATTCAGGGTCAGTTTCTCGCGCAGCATCTCGGCGATACGAAAGCTCAGGTCACGGTCCGTTACCGCTTCGGGCGGATACAGCGGATCGCCCTCGGGCAGGTATTGCGCCACGACCTCACCCAGGCGGTCCAGGTTGTCCCCGTGCAATGCCGAGATCGGCACGATCTGGGCAAACTCGCCTCTTTCGGCGCACTCCCTGAGAAAGGGAAAGAGCTCTTCGCGGCTCTTCAGGCGATCGATCTTGTTGACGACCAGTATGCACGTCAGGCCCGACTTCCTTATTTCCTCCAGGACCCGCTTGTCGCCCGCCAGCCACCGGCCGGCCTCGACCATCATGAGGACGACGTCGGCGCCGGCTACCGAACCCAGCGCGGCGCGGTTCATGCTGCGCGACAGCAACCGGGCGCCGGGCGCGTGCAGCCCGGGCGTGTCCACCAGCACGAGCTGGGAATCGTCCGTATGGCGCACGCCGGTAATCGCGTGCCGGGTAGTTTGCGGCTTCCGCGTCTCGATGCTGACCTTTTCCTTCAGCAGGCGGTTCAGCAGCGTGGACTTGCCCACGTTGGGCCGGCCGAGAATGGGCGCCAGCCCGGCGCGGAAACTCATGGCGACTCGCCGACGGCGGCCAGCACGGACGCCGCCGCCTCGACTTCCGACGCCTGTATCGTGCGCCCCTCGCCTTCGGCGCTCAGGGACAGTTCCGGCACCTTGCACACGGAGCGGAAGGACGGCGCCTGGGGATCGTCGCGGGAACCGGCCAGGCGGTATTCCGGCGGATTGAATCCCCGCCCCTGCAGATACTCCTGGAGCAGGCTCTTGGCGTCGCGCGGCAAGTCCGCGACGGACTTCAGCCGCTGGGCAAACAGCCTCTCGAACACGGCCGCCGCCGGCTTTATGCCTCCGTCCAGCCAGACCGCGGCAAACACCGCCTCCAGAGCATCGGCAAGCATCGCTTCGTGCGCCGGTCCGTCCGGCGCCAGGTCCGCGCCCTTGTAACGCAGGTGTTTTGCGAGATTCACTTCCCCGGCGACGGAAGCCAGCGTGGCCCGCTGCACCAGGCGCTGGCGCAACTGGGTCAGTCCACCCTCCAGGGCTTTCTGGTGGCGCTTGTAGAGGTAATCCGAAGCGACCAGTTCCAGCACGGCGTCGCCAAGATACTCGAGGCGGCGGTTGTTATGTTCGTCGGCGCTGGGATGGGTCAGCGCCTGCTTCAGTAAATCGAGACGGGCAAAGTCATGCCCTAGCGCACGGCCGGCCCACCGGGAGAGCTGCCGGCCGCCGGTCAATTGATCGCGTCGCCGATCCGGCCCCATTCGGGCATGCTGCCAAACTCCCAATTGAACCAAATGCGCTCGGCGCGGCCTACAAGGCGATCGTCCGGAATAAAGCCGACTCCCTGGTAACGGCTGTCCCTGCTGTTGTCCCGGTTGTCCCCCATAACGAAGTAATGCCCCTCGGGAACCGTGAACGTGCCTTCCCTGCTGATCCGCCCGGGCATGAAATGGACGTCATGACTGGCCTGACCCAGAACCTCCACCGCCTTGCGCACGGAGTACGGCGCCGAAGGGTTCAGTGGAACGGGCTCGCTCAGCTCGACGGGCTCGCCGTTGATGCGAAGCCGCTTGCCGCGATACTCGACGACGTCCCCGGGCAGCCCGACCATGCGCTTGATGAAGTTGGCCCGCGGGTCGGTGGGCAGCTTGAACACCACGACGTCTCCACGTTCCGGCGTTCCCAACTCGACAACGGTGGTGTTGGTGACCGGCAAACGAAGTCCGTACGCGAACTTGTTGACGAAAATGAAATCGCCGATTTCAAGGGTCGGCTGCATCGAGCCCGACGGAATGCGGTAGGGCTCGTACAGGAAGGAGCGAATGCAGAGCACCACCAGGAGTACCGGGAGAAAGGCCGCGGCGTATTCGAAAATCTTCGACTTGGGCGGCAGTTCTCCGCCCTCCCCGGCAGCGCGCCTGGCGCGCGGTGTCAGGATGAAGCGGTCGAGCGCCCACAGCACCAGCGCCAGGCCCGTAATTCCAACCAGCCAGATTTCCATAGGCCCGCGATTTTACCCGCCTTGGGGGAATCTCGTTGTTCCTGCTTCCTCGCCCTTTGTTCGTCCCCCTCCTCGTCGGAGACGCCATCCTGGCTCGATTCTCGCTGTCCTGCTCCAACGCTCCCACGAGGAGGGGGACGAACAAAGGGCTTGGCCCGGAGTAGTCAGCGCTATGGATTTCGCAGCCGAACCTGTAACAGCCGCCAGTCCCGTTCGCCGAGCATTGCGGGAGTCAGCCATACCCGCACCGCTGAATTCCGGCGCCGCCCGGCAGCGACGCGGCGCAACGTAAGTCCGACCAGGCGGCGCGAAACGAAACCACGCCGATGCAGCAATTCGGCCTTGTCCATTTCGCCGGTATCCAGCACCAGTCGCCAGTCGCCCGGCGGCGTAAGCCAGACGGCTTCGATTCCGGGCGCAATCGCTCCTCGCCGGGCGCGACGCCATTCCAGTGCGGCTCCCACGCAGACACTCAGGGCCACGACAATACGGAGCCAGAACGGCAGGTCGGCGATCAGCACCGCGACAACGGCAAGCAGAAGTCCGGTTGCGAGCGCCGGGGCGGCCCAGGCCGGCCGGGCCGAGCGGATCTCAACCGTGACGGCGAATCCGCTCAATCACGCGCGCCTGCTGTGGCGACTCGGGCGCCAGCCGCCCGGTCAGCAGGTCCTCCAGTTCCGGATCGCTGCGCTCAAGCAGCGCTTCGAAGCCCGCCCGCTCCGCGGCGCCGGATTGCTCGTAGCGATCGTTCAGGTAGCGCTCAAGCAGCAGGTCCAACTCCCGCCGCCCGCGGCGGCAACGCCATCGCAGTCTGGCCGCCCGGCTCATGAGCGGTCCGTCAGGCGCGACGCTCCAGCAGCCTTTTCTTGGTCTCCGCGATGGCCCGCGCCGGGTTGAGGTCCTTGGGGCAGGCCTCGGTGCAGTTCATGATCGTGTGGCAGCGGTACAGCTTGAACGGATCTTCGAGCTGGTCCAGCCGCTCGCCGGCGGCCTCGTCGCGGCTGTCCTCCAGCCAGCGATAAGCGGCTAGAAGCGCGGCGGGACCCAGATAGCGGTCGCCGTTCCACCAATAGCTGGGGCAACTGGTCGAACAGCAGGCGCACAGGATGCAGGCGGCGGGCGTGTTGATCTTCTCCTGATCGCCGCGCGACTGCAGCCGCTCGCGGTCCGGCGGAGGAGGCGTCTTGGTCTTGAGCCACGGTTCGACCGACGCGTACTGAGCGTAGAAATGAGTCAGATCGGGCACCAGGTCCTTGACCACCGGCAGGTGCGGCAGCGGATAGACCGCCACGTCCCCCTTGAGTTCGCTGACCGCCTGGGTGCACGCCAGGGTGTTGATTCCATTGATGTTCATGGCGCAGGAACCGCAGATGCCCTCGCGGCAGGAGCGGCGGAAGGTCAGCGTGGAATCGACCTCGTCCTTGATGTGGATCAGCGCGTCCAGCACCATCGGGGCGCAGTTGTTCATGTCCACGTCGTAGCTGTCCACCCGCGGGTTCCCCCCTGAATCCGGATCGTAGCGATAGACCTTGAACCGGCGGATACGGCGCTCGCTGTTGGCCGCGGAGCCATCGGACAGCGCGTAGTGCCGTCCGCGCCTTACCCGGGAGTTCTTGGGCAGCAGGAATTGCGCCATGCGGGGGGTCCTGTGTGTTTCAGTCAGCCGGCAGGGCCGGGTTCCGGAAATGTTAGCAAAAACAGCGGGCGGATGCCTTGAATGGTACTGCTACACTCGTTCGAATAGCCGCAAGCGCGGAACAGTTCCGCGCATTCGATACCGGGAGGTTTCCCATGCTTACCTTCGAAAGATTGCCCTCACCCCCGGGACGCCTGGCCGCACTCTCACTTGCGTTCGGACTTGCCTTGGCCGCGTGCCAGCCGGATTCCGAAGCGCCTGCCGTCGAGGCCGTCGAGGCCGACGTGGACGCGTACCAGGCAATCGACTGGTACGAAGGCACCGTAGAGGAGGCTTTCGCCGAGGCCGAGCGCTCGGCCAAACCGCTTTTTCTCTATTGGGGCGCGGTCTGGTGCCCACCCTGCAACCTGATGAAGAGCACATTGTTCCAGCAGCCGGAATTCATTGCCACGACGCGCGATTTCGTGGCCGTTTACCTGGACGGCGACACGCAGCGCGCGCAAGTCTGGGGCGAGAAGCACGATGCGGTGGGCTACCCCACCGTGATCGTGTTCGATTCTCAGGGAAAACAGTTGACCCGGCTGCCCGGCACACTGACCGCCGAATCCTTCATGGCGGCGCTGGACGACGCCCGTTCCGACCTGGCGCCGGTGACCGAGCTTGTGCAGGTCGCGCTGAATAGCGACCGGGCCCTGACGGACGCCGAATACCGGAGGCTCGCTTACCACTCCTGGTACCAGGACAAGAGAACGCTGGCGCCGGAGCAATACCTGGCGCTGTTCGAACGGCTCGCCGGCCAAGCCCCGCAGGACGACCCCGTGCTGGCGCGGCGCGTGCATTCGCTGCGACTGTCCGAAGCAGCCAGTTCCGGCGATGCCGCAATGAGCGCTGAACGATATTCCGAACTCATGTTCGTGCTGGGTGCGGAAGAACCCGATCTGGACAACCTGATGATGTTTTCCGGCAGGCTTGCCGGCGTTTTCGACGCGCTGGAGGTGGATTCCGCGCAGCAGGAGGAACTGCGCCAGGCGTTCGGCAGCGCGATAGAGACGACGCTGGCCAGTCCCACGGGCAACAAGTCCGCGCCGATATTCTCCCTGGGAATCCTGCTGGAGTTGGAGCGGCTCGATAACGCCGAAGCCCCGCCATCGCCACAATTGCTTGAGAGGATTGTGGCTGCGGCCCGGGAGGCGGATACGGCCGCCGAGAGCCAGCAAGAGCGTCAGAGCCTGATCTACTACACCTATGGCCTGCTGAGCAATGCCGGCGAATATGAACGCGCGCGCATCCTGCTGGAAAAGGAACTGGAGATTTCCGAGGAGCCGTACTACTTCATGTATCCGCTGGCGACGCTCAGTCACAAGGCGGGCGATATCCAAGGTGCGGTGCGCTGGATGGAGCGTTACTACCGCGAGTCATACGGCCCCGCCACGCGCCTGCAGCACGGCGTAAATTACGTTCGGCGCATGATGGAATGGATGCCCGAGGACTCGGAAACCATACTGAGCGTGTCGCAGGAGGTACTAGCCGAAATGCACGGCCAACCGGACGCGCTCGCGAACCGCAACCTGCGATCGTTCGGCTGGCTGGTCGACGCACTGGAGACCTGGCGCGCAGAACACCACGCGGGCCTTTCGCTGGCCGCTCTGGATGACGGAGTCGCCACGATCTGCGCCGAGCATGCGGCAGAGGACTCGGTGAGCGCCTGCGTTGCCATGCAGCAACGCCTGAACGACTCGACGCCAGGGATGTAGCTGCCTAGCCGCCCGATTCGGAGTCGTACGGCAAGCCCCGCGGTTGCGGAGCGTCATCCGACGCTTTCGTATCCGGCGTTTCCCGCCGCTCGATGTCCTGAACGGTGATGCTCCTGATCCTGCCGGTGGCGGGATCCAGTCGAACCTCGCCGGTGATGAGGACATCCTCAAGCATGTTGGCCAGTACCATTTCCTTGCGCTCCTCGTCCACCAGGCACTCGATCGGCTCGCCGTCAATCGGATGGATTCGGCACCGGGCCTCCTTTCCGGTGAAATCGACCATGAGCAGGCGACCCTCGATCTTGCGGATATTGACGCTGGGCCGCGTCAGGCGCTCACGGATGCGCTCCAGCACGTCCGGGTCCAGCGCCGACCGGACCGTTCCCGAACTGTCGTTCAACGTGAATTTGATGGTCTCGACGCCCTGACCCAGCAACACCCCGGCATCCCGCCAGGCCCTGAGCACGCCGGGATCGATCCCGTTCGGCAAGGCCTCGGCCGGATCGCTGCTTCTGATCTCGCGCAGGCCGCCGATCGCGCTATGGATTACCTTGAGGCCAAAATCCATTTCCGGGAAGGACGTATTTTCGAGGCGGCGTTCAAGCCCGAGGCTTACTGAATCGCCTTCCCCGTCAAACGTGACCAGTTCGAACTCCAGTTCCGACCTGAGGTCCTGCGGCGGCTGACCCGGGCGGACGCTCCTCGCCTCCCCGCGCAATACCCGCCCGGTCCGCTGCACCACCTTGCGCCAACTGTCCAGGAAACTGGCAAGGTGGGCCACCGGAAGCCTGCCACGCTCGATCGCCTGACCCCGAAAACGTATCTCCAGCAGCCGCATCCGGCTAGTATAGGGTGGTATTGCCGCACTGCAGGGGGAAGGCATGAAACGGAGAACATTTGTCAAGGGAACGCTAGCTCTGACCGCGCTGAGCACCGCGCCCTGGCGCCTGCGCGCCGCCGAAAACGGGCAAAAACCGGTCATCGCCCTGTTCGGCGCCACGGCCCGGTCCGGGCGCGAAATCATTCGCCAGGCCCTTCAACGGGGCCACACCATCAAGGGATTCGCGCGCACGCCCTCCAAGCTCGGCGTCGAGCATGAGAACCTGACGCTGTTCAAGGGCGACATCTATGAGCGCGACACCATCGACCCCGTGCTGGAGGGACACGAAGTGGTGGTGTCCATGATCGGCGTGCCCGCACCCGAAGATCCCGCCGCCGAGATCGGACCCGTCGACATCTACACGGTGATGGGCGAGCACCTCATCTCCGCCATGCAGGAGAAGGGCAACACCCGGCTCATCATGGCGAGCTCGACCGGCGTCGAGCACCGCATGGACGTAAACGCAACCCGGCCGCCGCCGGGTGACTTGTCCGAAAGGTGGAAGTGGCTTGCCCGCCATCTCTACGACGACATGTGGAAGATGGAGGAAATGATCGCTAACAGCGGCCTGGATTACATGCTGTTGCGGCCCGGCTTCATGGTGGAGGAACCGGCGCGCCACGACATGAAGTTCAACACCACCGGCGATACGCCCGGTGCGCGCGTAATTACCTATGAGGACTTCGCCACCTTCATCCTCGATAACCTGGATGGCGGCGAATACTGGAACATGGCTCTGGGCATGTACTCGGACACCATCATGGACCCGGCGGCGGAAATCGAGAAGCACCTCGCCAGGCAAAAGGCTGAACAAGAGGCCGCTCAGGCAAAGGGAGGCAACAATGAAATCGACGACTAAATTGGCGGCAAGCCTTGCGGGAGTGACCCTGTTGGCCGCGTTTGTAAGCGAGAGTGTGGGCAACGAAGAAGAATACGAAAAGCTCTACGGCCAGTTCTATGAGCACGACAACCCCTACGCCGAAGTGATCGCCCGCTCGGAGGAACACTTCGAAAACATGAACGTCGAGGGCGCCATCCTCAGCCTGGACGACGATTTCACGATGTACGAGATCAACGACGAGGGCGCCGAGGAGATGGTGCGCGGCATCGAACAGGTGCGCGCGGCCTTGAGCGGCGTGTTCGGCTCCGGAACCTGGCTCGGGGCCAATGTCTACAAGTGGGGGCTCACCGACAACACACTGGTGCAGATCGAGGAGGACTTCTACCGCACGGAAGACGGCGGCACGCGTTCCGTCAAGTCCCTGGTGGTGGTCGAGTACCGCGACGGCAGGCGCTGGCGCGAATGGCGCTTCAAACCCGTGGACAAGTAATCATTCGATCAGACCATGATTACTCCGGCACCATGGATCCAGCATGAACGAATTGACGTGACAGCATGAAGAAGAATGCCTGGAATTGGGTGACGACCATCGTCCTCGTGTTCGCTGGAGCAACGATTGCCAATGCCGGCTACGTGCTATGGCAAGAAGGAAATCTGGAACGAGGCGATTGGGGATGGTTCTTGGCGGGTCAGGTCGGCATGATCATAGTCAATCTCAGAAAAATATGGGATGACGCCCGCCGCGGCAGAAGGCCGCCAGAGTTCCCGGACCCACAATAGGACAAGGCCCGATAAAGGGGCGGTATGGACTAGCGACTCCGCTTTTTGGAGTTGCCAACTCCCGCGATGTGGAGGAAGTTGGCCAGCAGGGCGTGGCCGTGCTCGGATGCGATGCTCTCGGGGTGGAACTGAACGCCGAAGATGGGCTGTTCACGGTGCTTCATGCCCATGATGACGCCCTGATCGGTATCGGCGTTCACTTGAAGAGCTTCCGGTAGCGACTCGCGCTCAACCACCAGCGAGTGGTAGCGCGTGGCCTCGAATCCCTGCGGCAGGCCATCGAAGAGGCCGTCGCCGTCATGGTGGATCGCGCTGAGCTTACCGTGCATGAGCCTCGGCGCTCGTACGACTCGGCCGCCGAAGGCCTGCCCAATGGCCTGATGGCCCAGGCATACGCCGAGCAGCGGGACAGTATCGGCGGCCTTCTCCACCAGTTCGAGGCAAATGCCGGCGCTTTGCGGGTAGCCGGGTCCCGGTGACAGGACAATGCCCTGCGGTTGCAGAGCAAGCACCTCTTCCACGGAAATCGCGTCGTTACGAAACACGCGGCAGTCGGCGCCCAGCTCGCCCAGGTAGTGGACGAGGTTGTAGGTGAAGCTGTCGTAGTTGTCGATGATGACCAGCATTTCAGGAGTCCAGTGAAGCGAAGCGCACCGCCTCCTCTGCGGCACGGATCAGGGCGTGGGCCTTGTTGCGGCTTTCCTCGTATTCGGCGGCGGGGTCGCTGTCGGCCACGATGCCGCTTCCCGCCTGCACGTACATGGTTCCGTCCTTGACGATCGCGGTGCGCAATGCGATGCAGGTGTCCATGCTGCCGTTGGCGGAAAAATAGCCGATCGCACCCGCGTAAACGCCCCGCTTCTCCGGTTCGAGCTCGTCGATAATCTGCATGGCGCGGACCTTGGGCGCACCGCTTACGGTGCCGGCCGGGAAAGCCCCGCACAACGCGTCCATCGCGCCGTAGCGATCGTCGATTTCGCCTTGCACGTTGGAGACGATGTGCATCACATGGGAGTAGTGCTCGATGACCATTTGCTCGGTCACCTTGACGGAGCCGATCCTGGCCACCCGTCCCACGTCGTTGCGCCCGAGATCGAGCAGCATGAGGTGCTCGGCGCGCTCCTTGGGGTCGGCCAGGAGTTCGCGCGCCAGCGCCGCGTCTTCGGTGCGATTCGCGCCGCGCCTGCGGGTACCCGCGATAGGCCTCACCGTAACCGTGTCGTCCCGTAAACGCACCAGGATCTCCGGGCTCGATCCCACGATCGCAAACCCGTCGTCGAAGTTGAGGAAATACATGAACGGCGAAGGATTGGTCCGGCGCAGCGCGCGGTAAAGGGCGAACGGCGGCAGTTCGAACGGCAGGCTGAACCGCTGCGAAAGCACGACCTGGAAGATGTCGCCGGCGGCTATGTATTCCTTGGCCTTGTTTACCATCCCGCAAAAGGCCTCGCGGCTCAGGTTGGACGAGGGTTCCGACGGCCCCGGCCTGGCCCCTTGCCGGCCCTGCGCGTGGTACTGCCCCTGCTCAACGCCCGCTACCGCAACCGACAGCGTGTTCACGGCGCTTTCATAGGCGGCACGCGCCGCGATCCCCTCGGCGGGACGCACCGGCGTCACGAGCGTGACCAGGTCCTTGACGGAGTCGAAGATCGCCATCACCGTCGGGCGGACGAACACGCCGTCGGGAAGTCCCAGCACGTCCGGATTGGGTCGAGGCAGTCGCTCCATCAGCCGAACGGTGTCGTACGACATGTAACCCACCAGGCCGGCGGCCATCGGCGGCAGCGATTCGGGCAGTTCGATGCGCGAGTCGTCGATCAGCCCGCGCAATTCGCTCAGCGCATCGCCGCTGCAGGGCTCGAAGGCGTCGGCGCGCGTCAGCGCGTTGCGGTTGATCTCGGCGCGGTTCCCGCGGCAGCGCCAGATGAGGTCGGGCTTCATTCCGATGATCGAATAGCGCCCGCGAACCTCGCCACCCTCCACCGACTCCAGCAGGAAGCTGTTCGGCGAATCCCCGGCCAGTTTCAGCAACACCGAAACCGGCGTATCGAGATCGGCTACCAGCGTCGTCCACACGACCTGGCTGTGGCCGGCCTCGTAGCGGTGCGCGAATTCGTCAATGTTCGGGGAGAGCTTCATCGCGAATAGGCTTGGCGGACCCGGTTCCTTGAGGGCGGGACACCCTTGCCCCCGGGGTTCAGTAGACGCGCTGTTTGAGGGGGATGGTTTCCACCTCTTCGGTCATGGTCTCGAGCTGCACCGGGCGGTAGTCCAGGCTCGCCCGGCCTTTCCCGTCAACCCACGACAGCGTGTGCTTGAGCCAGTTGTCGTCGTTGCGGTCGGGGAAGTCCTCGCGGGCATGGGCGCCGCGGCTCTCCTCTCGGGCGGCGGCGGACGCGAGAGTCGCCATCGCCTGGCCCAGCAGGTTTTCGAGTTCCAGCGTTTCCACCAGGTCGGTGTTCCAGATCAGCGAGCGGTCGGCAATCTTCACGTCGGAAAAGCTCTGCAAGGTATCGCGCAGCTTGGCCACGCCTTCGGCCAGCACGTCGCCGGTGCGGAAAACGGCCGCGTGGTCCTGCATCAGGCGCTGCATCTCCACGCGGATCTCCGCGGTCGGCCGCGACCCGTCAGCCTGGCGGATCCGGTCCACGTGGGCGATCGACTCGTCGCCGGCGCCGGCCGGCAACGGGGGCGGCGGGCCCTCGCCGCGCAGCGTGTCGGCGCAGCGGCGCGCGGCGGCTCGCCCGAACACCACCAGGTCGAGCAGGGAGTTGGAGCCCAGACGGTTTGCGCCGTGCACCGATACGCAGGCGGCCTCGCCCACCGCCAGCAGTCCGGGCGCGACGTTGTCCGTGTCCTTCAGGGCCTCGCCGTGATAGTTGGTGGGTATGCCGCCCATGTTGTAGTGCACCGTCGGCACCACCGGCATGGGTTCTTTGGTGACGTCCACGTCGGCGAACACCCTGGCGGTTTCGGCGATGCCCGGGAGCCGTTCGGCAATCACCTCCGGATCGAGATGCATGATGTTGAGGTGCACGTATTCCTTGCGCGGACCAATCCCTCTTCCCTCGCGAAGTTCTAGGGTGATGGCGCGGCTGACCACGTCGCGAGAAGCGAGGTCCTTCGCGGACGGCGCGTATCGTTCCATGAAGCGCTCGTCCTCGGAGTTGGTCAGGTAGCCGCCCTCGCCGCGCACGCCCTCGGAGATCAGGCAACCGGCGCCCAGGATCCCGGTGGGATGGAACTGTACGAACTCCATGTCCATCAACGGCAACCCGGCGCGCAGCACCATGCCGTTGCCGTCGCCGGTGCAAGTGTGTGCCGAAGTGCAGGAGTAGTAGGCCCGGCCGTAACCGCCGGTGGCGAGGATCACGCGGTGGGCGTTGAAGCGGTGCAGATGGCCGGTCTCCAGGTCGATCGCCACGACGCCCCGGCACACCCCGTCGATCATGATCAGGTCGACGGCGAAATACTCGATGAAGAACTGGGCCTCGTGACGCAGGGACTGCTGATAGAGCGTGTGCAGCATCGCGTGACCGGTGCGGTCGGCGGCCGCGCAGGTGCGCACCGCCTGGCCCTCGCCGTAATGCGTGGTCATGCCGCCGAAGGCGCGCTGGTAGATGCGCCCGTCCTCGGTGCGGGAGAACGGCAGTCCGTAGTGCTCCAGTTCGATCACGGCGCGCGCCGCTTCCTTGCACATGTATTCAATCGCGTCCTGGTCGCCCAGCCAGTCCGAGCCCTTCACCGTGTCGTACATGTGCCAACGCCAGTCGTCCTCGCCCATGTTGCCCAGCGCCGCGCTGATGCCCCCCTGGGCCGCCACCGTGTGGCTGCGGGTGGGAAAGACCTTGGTGATGCAGG
The DNA here is from genome assembly GCA_009838035.1 of Gammaproteobacteria bacterium. Lineage (NCBI taxonomy): Bacteria > Pseudomonadati > Pseudomonadota > Gammaproteobacteria > Gammaproteobacteria bacterium. The sequence goes on along the minus strand of VXSK01000004.1, from coordinate 99,908 downwards.
CCGTGTCCAGCCCGGCCTCGGCCAGCCCGAAGGTGGCGCGCAGGCCGGCGCCGCCGGCGCCGACGACGACCACGTCGAAAGTGTGATCGACTACGGTGTAATCGCCCGGCATTGCTGCGCGCCCCCGCCGTTCAGACCTGGGTAACGATGCGGGCGATCGCCAGCAGGCCGGCCAGCGCGAGGACGATATGCGCCAGCCTCGAAACGATCAGTCCGGCCACCCGCAAGCCGCCACCCACATAATCCTCGAGCACCACGCGGATGCCGAGTTCGGAGTGATAGAGAAGCGCCAGCAGGAAGGCGGTCAGCAGGGTGGCGTCGCCCAGTCCCTGAAAACACTGCAGGAGGTCGTGGCTCCACAGAGTGGGCATGGACGCCAGCCTCCACATGAACCACGGAGCCAGCGGAATGAGCGCGACGGCGCTGATCCGCTGGGCCCACCAGTGCCCAGTGCCGTGACCGGCCGAACCGAGGCCTTCAGCATGACCAAGGGGGGTGCGCAGACTCACAGAATCCGTCCCTCGAAGGGCCCCCACCACCAGTACGCGCCCGTAGCGGCCAGCGAGGCCAGGAACACGAACCAGCCGGAGAACCGGGCGTGTTTCGGCTCGAATCCGCGGCCGATGTCCCATACCAGGTGCCGCACTCCGTTCGCGAGGTGATAGAACAGGCACCAGGCCCAGCCCAGCGCCGCAAGCCGCACGATGCCAAAGCGAAACAGACTTTCGACAACGGCGAACGCCCGCTCTCCCGACGCCAACGCCAGCAGGCATCCCACCAACGCGATCGAGCCAATGGAAAGCACAACGCCGGTGAAGCGGTGCAGAATAGAAAGAGCCATGGTGTACTGCCAGCGATATACCGACAGGTGCGGCGAAAGCGGCCGGTTGGCGGCGGAAGGCATCGACTGAATCTTGGGGGAGGATGGTCTTGAGGGTGAGCAATTGTAGCCCGCATCCGTCCGGGCTTCTGCGCCTGGGCGACTTCGCCGCGTTGCGGGTCAGCGGCGAGGATCGCGTGGATTTCCTGCAGGGGCAACTGAGCCAGGACATGGGCAGGGTCACCCCATCGCAGGCAGCTCCGGCAGCCTGGTGCAACCGCCAGGGACGAGTGCTGTGCCTGACGGTGGCGGTCGATTGGCAGGACGCGATCTTCCTGATACTGCCGGCCGGGATGGCAGAAACATGCGCCGACGGCCTCGGCCGCTACATTCTGCGCGCCAAGGTTCGAATTGAAGTGGTCCCGGAGCCGATATTCGGCTGCACACTACCGGCAGGTGAGCATGTCCCCGCTCCTGGAGAGGGCGAGACGCTCTCTTTCCCGGGAGAGGCATGGCAGTGCTCCGGCGCGCCGGAGTTTTGCGCCGTGCGATTGCCCGGCGACGACTCGCGGGCGATGGTGCTTGGCAAACCGCCCGCCGAACTTGCCGCCGGCGGCGACTCCGTTTGGACAGCGGAGCGCTGGAGACTTGCCGACATCGAGGCGGAAATCCCGTGGGTAGACTCCGACACCAGCGGCAAGTTCCTGGCCCATTCGTTGAACCTTGATCTTTCGGGCGCGGTCAGTTTCACCAAGGGCTGTTATGTCGGGCAGGAGATCATCGCGCGCATGGAGCACCGGGGCAGGCCCAAGCGGCGAATGCGCCGTCTGCGGTTGCCGCCCGGAGTCGAAATTCGCAGCGGCGCGAGGGCGGAACACCCGGAACTGGGAGCGGTCACGGTGATTGGCGCCGCGCTTGCGGGAGAACAGACTGAAGTCCTGGCCGAAGTACGGCTGACGCAAGACCCCGGACAACTACCGATACAGCAATGAAGTCGGTCCAGGACCAGATCAACAACACGCCGATGAGCGGCTTCCAGGTGCTCGCGGTAACCGTATGCCTGGCGATCAACATGCTCGACGGCTACGACGTGCTGGTCATGTCCTTCACGGCGCCTTTCGTGGCGGAGGAGTGGGCGCTAAGCCAGATCGTTACGGGATGGCTGTTGTCGGCCAGTCTCATCGGCATGGCTCTCGGCTCCCTGTTCCTGGCGCCGTTGGCCGACCTCTACGGACGTCGCCGAATGACGCTTCTTTCGCTGACAGCGGTTACGGCAGGAATGCTGGCCTCGGCGGCAGCGGCGAACTACCCGCAGCTGATCGCACTGCGTTTTTTCACGGGACTCGGCATCGGCGCGATGCTCGCAAGCCTGACGGTCGTGGTCTCCGAATACTCGTCCGATCGCCGGCGCACGCTGGCATTGATCATCCTGCAGGCCGGCTTTCCGGCCGGTGCGATGGTCTGGGGCATCGTCGCCGCCCCGATCATTCTTGGCTACGGCTGGCGCTGGGCCTTTGTCTTCGGGGGAGTACTTTCGGGACTGATGATTCCCGTGGCGATGGCGTATTTGCCCGAATCGCTGGATTATCTCCTCGGCAGCAGGCCGCCGGACACCCTGGAAAAGGTGAACCGCACGCTGAAGCGAATGGGCAAGACCATGGTCCGCGAACTGGGCAACGTTACGCAAGCAAAGCCTGCCCGAGCCAAATTGAACCACCTGTTCCGGCATGGGCGTGGCCGCAACACGCTGCTGATCTGGGTGTGCTTCTTCTGCACACTGCTGGCGTTCTACTTCTTCATGTCGTGGACGCCCAAGCTGTTGATCGACGCGGGTCTGTCGGAGGGGGCCGGACTGTCGGGCGGAATCATCCTGAATGCAGGGGCAATTTTAGGTGGGATCGCCCTGGGACTGCTGGCCTCGCGAATCCGGCTCAATTGGCTGCAGTCCGGCTATGCCCTGATGGGCGGCGTACTGATGATTGCATTCGGAGCCTACGCGGGAGAACTCGTCACTGCACTCGCACTCGCCTTTCTGGTCGGTCTCTTCGGCACCGGCTGCATCATGGGAGCGTATGCCGCGGTACCGCAGATGTATCCCCCCGAAGTGCGCACGACCGGAACCGGAATGGCAATCGGGGTGGGAAGATGGGGCGGCGTGGCCGCGCCCACGGTAGCAGGCGTACTGCTCGACACCGGTTGGACAGGCCCCGACCTCTACTTTATATTCGCCATTCCGCTCTTTGTAGCTGCCGCCGCCGCTGTCTTCCTGAGAATCAGAAAGTCTCATTAAGTGTCAAAAGGTCCTGACAATGGCTTGCAGATGGCGCCCGAGGCCATGCTGGATCTCGCCCGCCAGGCCGCGGAGTTGCTCGTCAACAGAATTCACAAGCTGCCCGGCGAGGGCGCCTGGGACGGAGAGTTCCGCGAAGGGCTGCTGGCAACCCTCATGGAGGAGCCGCCCGAACAGGGCCGGCCGGGCAATGAGGTGATCGAGCGCGCGGCCCGCGAGATTCTTCCGTACACATTGAGGCTAGATCACCCGCGCTCCTTCGGGTTTGTATCCTCAGCCACTACCTGGCCCGGCGTGCTGGCCGACTTCATCGCCGCCGGCTACAACATCAATGCCTGCACCTGGCTGGTAGCCAGTGGCCCCAGCCAGCTTGAGTTGGTGGTGATCGAGTGGTTCCGGCGCTGGCTGGGCTATCCCGAGGGCGCGGGAGGCTTGTTTACCAGCGGCGGCTCGGCCGCCAGCCTGGACGCGTTCGTGGCGGCGCGCGAAGCCGCCGACCATCCGGAACGCGCGACCGTCTATATGAGCGATCAAAGTCACACGGCGTTCTATCGTGCAGCGATCATCGCCGGTATCCGGCGCGAATGCGTGCGAGTTGTTTCCAGCGATGATCGATTCCGCCTCGACATGGCGGCGCTTGCACGCCGGGTGGCCGAGGATCGGGCGGCCGGTTACACGCCGGTGGCGATATGCGCCAACGCCGGCGCCTCCAGCACCGGGGCCATCGATCCGTTGCCGGAAATGGCCGACTATTGCGAAGCCGAGAAGATCTGGCTGCATGTCGACGCGGCGTACGGCGGATTCGCGGTCGTGTGCGATGAGGGCAAGGGCCTGCTGCGCGGGATCGAGCGTGCCGACTCGGTGGGGCTGGACGCGCACAAGTGGCTGTTTCAGCCGTACGAGGCCGGCTGCCTGCTGGTCAAGGACCCCGCGACGCTCGAGAAGGCATTCGAAGTGCACCACGACGTGCTGCAGGACACCGTCTGGGGCGCGAATCATCCGAACTTCTCCGATCGCGGGCTTCAGCTCAGCCGCTCCTTTCGCGCTCTCAAGGTCTGGATGTCGATTCAGACCTTCGGAATGGCAGCGTTCCGGGATGCAGTCGCAAACGGGCTGCGGCTCGCGCGCCGGACGGAGGAGTACGTCGAGGCCAGTTCAATTCTGGAACTGGTCAGTCCCGCGTCACTGGGTGTGGTGTGTTTCCGCGTCAACCCGCAGGATGCGGACATGGATGAAGAATCCCGGGAACAAATCAACAGGCAAGTGCTGGCCCGTATGTTCTGGGACGACCGAGCGTTCATCTCGTCGGCGTCTCCTCACGGAATATTCTCGCTTCGTGTTTGCATCATCAACCACAACACAAGCTGGACGGACGTTCGCGAGACCCTGCAGGCGGTCGAGCGGTTCGGAACAAACGCTGTCGCCAAACAGCAGAATCGCTAGTCAGAACGACTGGCGGTAGCTCGCATAGAGGACGCGGCCGTCGAGGCCGTAAAGGTTGTACGCCTGCGGCAGCGGAGTGCGGAACGAGCCGAGCTCCGGGTCTTCGTCGGTGAGGTTCTTCACGCCCACCGTGATGAGTCCGTCCCAGGGTGCGGACCATTGATAGAACAGGTCGAACTCGGTGTGCTCCGATATCGAGAACTCGGCCTCCGGCAGACCGAATCCGCCCACATAGTGGACGTAGCCGGAAACGGTGTGATTGCCGTAGCGCCAGATGAGCGCCAGCGAACTGCGGTCCGCGGGGCGAGCGCCGGCGGCCGCGGCGGCTCCGGAGATGGCGCCCAGGCCCGAACTCCATTCCACGGCGATGCGGGAGCGGGTCCGAAGCCGGAGGATGGTCCCCGCATGGGCCCGAAACTGGAAGTCGCCCAGCCCGGCGGTCGGCAGCTCGTAGATCAGTTGCAGGTCAACGCCGCGGAACTGCGCGCGGTAGGTGTTGTCCCAGAACACGTCGGCCTCCAGCAAGGTTCCGGTGGCCGGGTCGCGCTTGAGAAGGCTGCCGCTGCCGCAATGGACAATCGCCGCCGGTGTCGCCGAGTAGCGCGTGTTCTCGATGCGCCCGGTGTCAGTGCATTGCCGCTCGAACTCCAGGCCGATCAGCCCCTGCAGCGGCGGCAGTCCGATACCGTTCTCAAGATCGACGTTCCAGAAGTCCGCACGGGCCGTGAGCGAGTTCCAGGCAACCACCACGCCGAGGTTGTAGCTGTCGGACAGTTCGGGTCTGAGCGTCGGATTGCCTCCCGTGTAGGTGGGAAATTCCCCTTCGATACATTCCGACGGAGCGATGCCGTCGCGGCGGCATTTCACCAGGTCGAAGCCCGTCTGCAGCCAGAGTGAAGCGCCGTCATAGAGGTTGTTCATGCTGCCGGCGCGAAAGCCCTCGCCCCAGGATGCGCGCAGCAACAGCCAGTCGACGGGCTGGTAGCGCACCGACAGGTAGGAACTCAGTTCGCTTCCGGCGGAATCGTCATATTGGTCCCAGCGCAACGCCGCGCTCAGCTCCAGGCCGGGCAGCAGGGGCGCCAGCACTTCGCCGAACAGCGCCCGGATACGGCGCTCACCCGCGCCGCTGACGCCGGCGCGGCCGAGCAGGTCGCCGCCCGCGCTCAAGGGATCGTAGATATCGTGGTACAGCTCATCGAAGTAATCGAACCCGAAGGCCCAGCCCAGGCTTCCGCCGGGCGCCCGGAACAAGTCGAAACTCACGTTGCCGCTGTAGGAGCGGAAATCCGCGCGGGATTCTCGGGTGGAATTCGCGGCAATCGCGGCCAGGGCGCCGGCGTTGCCGGGATGCAGCGGATCGAACGGGTTGTAGAGGCCTTGCGACACGTACTCCAGGGTCGTGAACGCCTTGGGGAAGCAGCAACTGTCCTCGCGGCCATCGTAACGGGTGTGCCGGGCTTCCAGTTCGTAATCGAAGATGCCTGCGCTGCCGTACGCCAGCAGAGCGGTCTCGGACAGCGTGAGCAAGGCCTCGAAATCGCGGTTGCCCAAACCGACAAAGCGGTGCCGGAGCGTATAGGGAAGCAGCTCGGGATAAGGAACGTCGAAGCCGAATCCACGCTTGAGCCCGCCAGCCGCGGCTTCGTCAAGCGGGATATCGCCCGGCGGGGGCGCAAAGCGGCCATGCACGTCCTGAGTACTGAACAGCGACTGCAGGCGCAGCGCAAGATCCGGCGTCAGTTCGTAATCGGCATGCAGAAAGACGCTCGCCCGATTGAGGTCGGTGGTTTCCCAGGCCGAAGTCGCGTAGTGGAACCCGCAGTGCTCTTCGCCGTTGGCGGCAACGTAAGGGCCCGCCAACAGCCGCTGTCCCGTGGCCGGATTCACGACCTGCTCGCAATTGGGCGCGGCCAGCTGATGGGGCCAGAGGGTGTTGCCCCAGGAACTCACGTTGTCTGCGTTCTCCCAGGCATACCAGGTGGCCGGAAACGGCGCATTCGGATACGCGGCCGCACCGGCCTCGTAGCCCGTGGTTCCGAGCGAGTAGAACCTGTCCGCCGAAGCAATGTGCCGCTTGTTGCGAAAATCGGCGCTGAACAGAAAACGCCCGCGATCGGTGGCGCCGCCCAGTGTCAGCCCCCCCGATTCCGCGTCGGCGCCCTCGCGCGTGGGCCGGTCGGTGGAAGCCCGGATCTCCATGCCCTCGTAGTCCTTGCGCAGGATGATGTTCACGACGCCGCCGATCGCGTCGGATCCGTAAATGGCCGAGGCGCTGTCGGTGAGAATTTCAACCCGTTCCACGGCCGCCAGCGGAATGATGTTGAGATCAACCGCCTGGTTGGCCGTGACAGGCGACCGCGGCATCCGGCGGCCGTCCAGAAGCACCAGCGTCCGATTGGCGCCGATGCCGTGAATGCTGACCGTCGCCTGGCCGATCCAGGCGTTGCCCGAACGCTCGCGCGATGACCCCAGGCTGTTGACCGGGTTGTTTCTCAGCACGTCGGCCACCGATTCCCGCCCGCTCAACTCGATGTCCTCACGCGTAATCACGACCACCGGTCGGGCCTCCTCCACGTCGATCCGGCGGATGCGCGAGCCCGTGACCACCTGGCGCCCCAGCTCCAGCACGTCCTTCTCTTCGGCATCCTGGTCCGCCTGCTGGGCCGCGGCTGCGGAAACCACGCAAAGTACGCCGACCAAAGCCGCGCACAGCCCGGCAACAGGCGCCGGTTCCCGCATGCACGGCCGGGACTTCATCGATTCCTGCCTCTCATCGCTCTGTTATATTGCGCCGGCGCGGCCAAACCATGTTTGACTCTAACGGAATTGAGCAGGCCCGGCGCACAGTCGCCCGGGTCATGCCTCCTACGCCGCAGTACCGGTGGCCCGGCTTGCGGCGCCACGCCGGCTGCGAGGTGTGGGTCAAGCACGAGAACCACACGCCCACCGGCGCATTCAAGGTGCGCGGCGGCCTGGTGCTGGTGGATGAACTCAAGCGCGCCGGTGACTTGCCGAAGAAAATCATTACCGCGACGCGCGGCAACCACGGCCAGAGCATCCCGTTCGCGGCCGTTCCGCACGGCGTGTCGGTCACGGTCCTGGCGCCGAAGGGCAACAGCGCCGAGAAGAACGCGGCGATGGTCGGCTGGGGCGCGGAACTGATCGAATTCGGCAACGACTACGAAGAGGCGCGCCAGGAAGCGGCGCGCCGCGTCGAAGCCGAAGGCGCCCTGTTCCTGCCGCCGTTTCATCCGGCCCTGGCGCGCGGTGTGGCGACCTATGCGGCGGAGCTGTTCGAGGCGGTGGCCGATCTGGACGCGGTTTATGTGCCGATCGGAATGGGTTCCGGGATCTGCGGACTCATCCGGACGCGGGACCTGTCGCGGCTGAAGACCGATGTCGTCGGGGTGGTGGCGGAGCGCGCTCCGGCAATGGCCCGCAGCTTCGCGGCCGGCGAAATCGTTGCGACCGACTCGGCCGACACCTTTGCCGATGGTATGGCCTGCCGGGTGCCGATGTCCGAGCCGCTTGAAATCGTGCGCCGCGGCGCCGCGCGGGTCGTCGAAGTCGGCGAGGAGGACATCGCCGAAGCCATGCGGATCCTGTACCGCAATACGCATAACGTGGCCGAGGGGGCGGGCGCCGCCGCATTCGCCGCGTTGATGCGGGAACGGGAGCGGATGAAAGGCAAGCGCGTCGCCGTGATCCTGTCCGGCGGCAACGTTGATGCCGAGGTGTTTCGCGAAGTGCTCGCCGGAGGCGTACCTCAGCCGTAGGCCCGCCTGCGACGAAGGTAGTCCCGAATCGCCGGAGCCACCGTCTCGTTGAGGTAACGTGTCCGTGGAGTCGTTCCCCACCATCCCGAGTGACCGCCCGCCGAGGGATGGGTGAAGGTCAGCAAGTCGACCGGCCTTCCTGCGATCTCCGCGACCTCGGCGATTTCTCCTTTCGGCGGAAGCGGCAAGGCGTTGGCCATCCAGCTCCGCAGCCCCAGTCCGTGCACCACGATCACCGTCGGCTCCAGGATTTCCATGGTCCGCAGGAAATGCGGGGCGCAGTTGCGTTGCATCGCAAGACTTGAGTTGCCCCGCCCTCCCCCGTGCGCATCCCTGCTTCGGGGTTTTTCCAGCGCCGTGCAGTGCAAATAGTTCACCTGCGCGCAGCCATCGAAGACATGCCCGTCGAAGAGGCGCTCGCCTTCTTCGTCTTCGCCCAGTTCGCGCCCAAGGAGCAATCGCATCGTGGAGGTCACGCCCTTCATGTGCGGATTGCGTCCTCGAAAACCTGCTTTCGCCGATAAGTCAAGCATTTCCGAACGCCCTGCGAGATTCACGCACTCGCGGGCCTGTCCATATTCCTGGCCCAGTACCACGATGCGCATCGCACTTCCGTTGACTTCCAGGTCGTAGTGCCGGCCGACATGGTTCATCTGACCCTTGTGGAAAGGCAATCCCGCTCGACTCGCCCTGCATAGCGCGTAACTGCCGCAGATGAACGAACCGTCCTCCGCGAGCAGATTCGCCCTCACGTAGTCTTCAAGCAACCGGACCCGTTCGCGGGTCCGCTCCGGGTGAGAAGAGATCACTGTTCCAGCCTGGCGCCCGGGTGAATCGAACCCTAGTACATCTGGGTGCGGTAGTTCTCCTTCAGGATCTCTTCGATCTCGTCGCCGGACTTGCGACCCTTTATGTGATCGGAAATGATGTCGCCGATCCGCGTGAATGACTTCGGATCGATCTTCGCGTCTTCCTCCCAGAGCCGGGACCGCCGGATGGCCTTGGCGCAATGGATGAAGGCCTCCCTGACGGTGACGGCTATCGCCACCTTGGGTGTGTGGCGCCGGAACTCCAACCGGGCGAGTTCCGCCTCGCCGTCGATGATCCTTGCGTCGCCGTTCACCCGCAGCGTTTCCCCCAGGCCGGGGATGAAGAACAGCAGGCCCACCTTCGGGTTGTGCATGATGTTGCTCATCGTGTCCAGGCGGTTGTTGCCGGGACGATCGGGGATCAGCAGCGTGTTCGCGTCCGCCACGTGCACGAACCCCGGCGGATCGCCTCGGGGCGACACGTCGGAGCAGCCGTCCGGCCGTGAAGTTCCGATGCACAGGAAGGGCGAACGGGCGATGAAGTCGATGCAGTGCCTGTCCAGCCCGTCAAGGACCTTCAGTTTGGCCCGCTCCACTGAGACGGGGAAGTACCCTCTCAGTTCGTCCTCGGATTGCAGTGCGTTGAGTCTCGCCATTTCCAGTATCCGTCAGCGCGTCGGGGAAAATCTTACAGCGGGTATCAAAAACTCCCCTTGGCGTACTGCTCTCCGGCCTCGATGGCTATCTTCAGGCGGTTGCGCCGCTGGGGCAGCGGACAGGTCGCAAAGTCGGTGAAGGCGCAGGGCGGATTTATGGCCTTGTTGAAATCCAGTGTCACAGTTCCGGCCGGCCCGCGGGGGCCGAAGGCATACAGGTATCGGCCCGCGGGATAGGTGGTCTTGCCGGTGGTGAGGTCTGCGAAAATCAGCAAAAATCCGGGGCCGGCGGCATAGGCTTCCAGTGTAAGCGGCTCGCCACCAAACTCGAACGCCAGAACGCCCGGGGCCGTGGGGTTCCAGCCCAACCCGTCCACCACCGTATTCAGGACGCGCTCCTCGGGCTGCGCGTAGGGCTCGAAACGCGCCTCCACGCGCCAGGCGGGGTCCGTGGGATAGGCCTGGATTCCGGGGAAACCGCTCACCGCCGGATGGTTCAGATCGCGCAATCGCACGCCCATACGGTCCATGCGGCCGATCGCATGCCAGGAAAGCGAACCGTGCGTCAGGACCGTGGGTTCACCTTCCTCATCGTGAACAAGGCGCAACTGCGTCACCCGATCGCCGTTGCTGACGACTTCCGCGCCCGGGTCCGCCCTGAACTCAACAGTCCCGTTCTCCCATACAAAAGCGCCAAGGTAAGGAGCGGCCGGCAAGTCCGCCAGCACGATGTCGTTGTCGGGCGCCGCCCCCATGCGCGTGACGCCCGGTTCGAGCCAGTAAAGTCCGGCCAGATTCAACCAGCCGTCCGGCCCTTTCAATTCCTCTTCACGCTCAGCGCGCCATTCGACGATAGACCGTGGGTAGTCGGAAGCTCCGGTTGACTCAGCCGGGCCGGCCGCGGCGCCGGCCGGCAGAAACCAGGCCGAAAAGAGCAGCGTGCCCAGGGAGTATCGCGTCAATACCACGTGAGCATTCTACGATCGCCGGGCCACCGGTCGGCCTGAGGCAGGCGTAATAACCTCGCAAACCGGCCCGGTGGCGCGGCCCAGCCTCCGGTCCAGAGTCGCCAACGGGCACTCGAAAGCTTCGGCCATCGCTACGTACCAGGCGTCATAGCTGCTCAGGTTGCTTCGCAGCTCCCAGACGCGTCCCGCAAATGGCGCGAAAGGAAACAACTGGACGTCGAGCCGAAGCAGATCTCGTTGAGCGCTGTTCGCCTCCAGCCCTGAAATCCTTTCGGCCCGCTCCAGCCGTCGCAGGATGTTGCTGCACTCCGCCATGGCAAGTTCCGGAGCGGTAAGCGAGCCGTGGGCAATAAGGAATTCCGCCCATTGCCCTTCGCGTCCCGAGTCAACCAGCGCCGCGACGATTGCGGACGCATCCAGGACCAGTGTCACTCTCGATCCGCATCGCGCGCGCGCACAATGCTGTAGGGAGTGACGCGCGTCCCTGCGGCCTCCTTTCGGTCACGAACCGCGTTAAGCCATTGCTCGGGAGACGGCCGAGCCGCAATCCGCTCCAGTTCGCCACGTAAAAATTCCTGCATGGACTGGCGCTGCAGCGCGGCGCGCGAGGCAAGTTCGTCGCGCACCTTCTCCGGCACGCCCCTGATGGTCAATTGCACGGACATGAACGCATTATGCCATCGCTGCCTGCATTATGAACGCAATAATGCGCGATTGGCGAAGGAGACGCTGGTGTACAACCCTGCAGTAGTTAACTTGCGGTTTCAGCTCGCGTATCCGAGGGCAAGGGGCCGGTGTCGGCGGGCTGCTGGGCTGGATCGCGCCGCGTTTGCGCGCGGCCCAGCGCCACGGAAAGCGCGCTCCACACGGCGGCGAAGGGCGTGACCGCCGCAACCATGACCCCCAGGCTGCCCAGCGCACTGAGCAGCGCGTGGATACCGACGCCCGCAAGGTCGCCGCCCCGGTAGAGGAAGACGTCGATCAACGGCTTGGCCTTGTACCGTTCCGAGGGCGGCACGACGATGAACAGTGTCTCGCGGGCTGGGCGCGACAAGGCGTAACGGGTAGTGCGATGCACGGCCTGAAAGATCGCCATAACGCCGAATAGTGGCCAGATGGCCAGAATTGCGAAGCCCGCCAGCGTTACCAGAGGCAGAATCGCCAGCGTCCAGCCGACGCCCAGACGCCGGATCACCCGGGTCGCGATGAATACCTGAGTCAGAAGTGTCAGCGACTGGGCGAGCGCGTCGAAAAGTGCAAAAGCGCCCACGCGACTGCTGAACGTATCGGTTGCAACAAAGATGAAATTGGCTTGGGTGAAATAGATCAGTGTGTTGGAGACGGCCATGAACACGATGAACAGCGCGATCCCCACCAGGTACGGCGACGTTCCCACCGCCCTCAATCCATCGAAGAATCCGCCGCCAATTCGTTGCCCGGGCATCGTGACGGGCGCCCGCCCTGGATCGGCAAGACTCGAATCGCTGGACTGAACGGCCGTCTCGTCCAACCTCAGCATCACGACGATAGCCACCACGAACAACGCCGCCCCGGTGAGCATGAGTCCCACCGGCAAGTAAGCCGACTCGGTCATATTGCTGATCGCGTTGGTAGTCCAGCCGCCCACCGCGGCCCCCAGCGTCCCTCCGACAGTGATGAAGGGAAAAATGCGCTTGCCCTGATCGACAACAAAAATGTCGGCCATGAATGCCCAGAACAAGCTGGTGCTGAACAGGTTGATTGTGCTGAGCCAGACGTAGAACGTGTAACCGACGCCGCGCGCCAGCGGCGTTTCCGTATCGCTGCCGATCAAGCCGCCGCCAGCCTGGGCGTTTGCGAACAGCAGCGCTGCGAATCCCAGAAGACACACGACGACGAATCCGTAGCCGGCCGGGATGAACCGGCGCCGGTTCATGCGGGCGACCACACCTGCAAAAAGCAGGACAAGGATCAGGGAAGAAACGGACGTGACCGCAAACAGCCAGCGGAGTTCGTCCATACCCCGCGCCACGCCCATCGCGTCGCGTACCGGGCGCAGGAAGAAGTAGCCACACAACACGCAAAAGTGAAATAGCGACGCGAGCAAGGCCAGGCGCAACTCGCCCCGCTTGAAATTCAATACTCGCGCAGCCCAATCCGTCATGCTTTTCTCCCTCGCCCCTTCCCTCAGGAGCCTTTCGGCGCTGCCGCGTCGTTTACGTCCAGATCCGCCCGGTCTTCGCGCAAGAGCCGAAAAAGCGAGACCGCCATTGCAACGCCGATGACCAGCAAAGGCAGAGATACTACCAGCGATGCGGACTTCGCCGCCGGCAATCCGCCCACGAAGATCAAACCGACCGGCAAGACAACGATCGCAAGCGCCCAGAAAACGCGATGCCAGCGGTGCGGATTCCGCCCCGCCGTCAATCCTCGGGTGGCTGATGCTGCGATCGCGTACGAAGCGGAATCGTAGGTCGTGGCGATGAATATGAACGTAAGCGCCACATACGCCAGCATCGGCAGCGGAAACGGCTTCAGCGCAGCGAGGAACCCGGCGATGGCCGTCTCCGGCCCATCGATGGCCAGCGTTTCCCGGATGGCCAGCGCTCCGGTGGTATCCATCCATTGCGCGGTGTTGCCGATGCACACGTAGAACAGCGCACAGCCCAGCGTCCCGTAGAGCAGCATCCCGCCGATCACTTCCCGTAATGTGCGCCCGCGTGAGATCCGGGTAACGAACAAACCCACAAAGGGCGCATACGCCAGCCACCAGGCCCAGTAGAAAATCGTCCAGTCCTCGATGAAGTTCGAGGAGAGGATGGGGTCCGTCCAGGTGTTCATGCGAACGAATTCCTGGATCATCAGCCCAAAGCTGCTGGTCCCCAGTTTGAGCGCAAACGCGGTAGGGCCGGTCAAGAGAACATAGAGCGCAAAGATGATCGCGGCTATGGCGTTGATCTCGCTGAAACGCTTGATGCCCTTGTCGATGCCCAGATACACGCTGGTGGCGAAAAGAGCCACCGAAATTGCGATTACGCCGATGTCGATGGCAAAAGTCTCGCCGACCCCGAACAGCGCACTGATGCAGGCTCCCACCATCGGAGTCGCGAGACTGAGCGAGGTGGCCGTTCCGCCCACCATCGCGACAATGAAGACAAAGTCCACCACCCTGCCGAGCGGCCGGCCGGCGACATTCCGGCCGAACAATCCAACCAGCGATGTCGAAAGCCTGAGATAGGCGACCTTTCTCTGGTAGTAGGGGTAGGCAATGGCCACGGTTGCAAAGGCGTACAGCGCCCAGGCCGAGACGCCCCAATGAAAGAATCCGTACGCCGGCGCCCATTCCAGGGCCTCCGCCGAGCCGGGCTCCAGGCCGAATGGCGGCGTATCCACGTAGAACGCCCACTCGATGGGAGCCCAATACAACAGGCCGCCGCCGATCCCGGTGCAGAACAGCATGGAGACCCAGGAAAACGTCGAATAATCCCGTGAAGCATCCTTTCCGCCCAGGCGATAGCTTCCGTAGCGGCCAAGAGCGATCACGGCCAGCACTACGATCGCCGTCATCACGATCCATTGGTAAAAGACGCCCACTTCGCGGGCAATCCAGTTGTAGGTTCTATCGGTTGCGTCGCCGGCGGAATCCGGGAATCCCAGCAGGAAGATCCCCCACGCCAGAATGACCGCGACCATCGCCCAGAACAGCACGCGGTCGACCTGTACCGCGGACGTACCCGCCCTGGATTCAGGATCGCTCATCGGCTCTTGTTCGGGTCAGCTGCGCAGTTGCGGGAACAGCAGCACGTCGCGAATCGCCGGCTGGTCGGTCAGGAACATGACCAGGCGGTCGACGCCCAGGCCCAGGCCCGCGGTGGGCGGCAGGCCGTATTCGAGGGCGGTGACGAAATCCCCGTCATACAGCATGGCCTCGTCGTCGCCGCTCTCGCGCAGACGCACCTGCTCACGAAAGCGGCGGGCCTGGTCTTCGGCGTCGTTCAACTCCGAGAATCCGTTCACCAGTTCCCGCCCGGCGATGTACAGCTCGTAGCGGTCGGTGATCTCCGGATCGTCGTCGTTGGCGCGCGACAGCGGCGAAATCTCGGCCGGATGGCCGGTAATGAACACCGGCCCGGCAAGCCGGTCCTCCACCGTGCGGTCGAACAGTTCGGCCAGAAGCTTGCCCCAGCCGGCGTTTGCCGGCGGATCGTTCTCCAGGCCCAGGCGCCCGCGGCATTCGAGCAGGTAATCCGCGTCGCGCAGCCGCGCCGCATCCAATCCCGGATTGTGTTCCAGGACCGCCTGCTCCATGCTCAATCGCGGCCAGTCGCCGCCCAGTTCATAGTCCTCCCCCTGGTAGGTCACGCGGGTCCCGCCAAGCACCTCTTCGGTCGCCGCACGGATCATCTCCTGCGTCATCCGCATGAAGTCGTTGTAGTCGGCGTACGCCTGGTAAACCTCCAGCATCGTGAATTCGGGGTTGTGCTGGGTCGAAAGGCCTTCGTTGCGGAAACAGCGGTTCATTTCGAAAACGCGCTCCATTCCGCCCACCACTAGGCGCTTGAGATGCAACTCCAGGGCCACGCGCAGGTACAAGTCCCGGTCCAGCGCGTGGTGTCGCGTGGCGAAGGGTCGCGCGGCCGCGCCGCCGGCAATGGACTGCATGACGGGCGTTTCCACCTCCATGAACCCTCGGCCGGCCAGAAACTGCCTCAGCGCGGCGATCACGCGAGCGCGGCGCTCGAATACCTCGCGCGAATCGCGGTTCACGATCAGGTCCAGGTAACGTCGCCGATAGCGCTGTTCGCGGTCGGTCAGCCCGTGGAATTTCTCCGGCAAAGGGCGCAGGGCCTTGGTGAGCAGCGCGGTCTTGCTGACTTCAACGCTCAACTCGCCGGTTCGCGTGCGCGTCACGACGCCCCGGGCCCAGACAATATCGCCCAGGTCCATGCCCCCGGTTTGCGCGTATGCCTCCTCGCCCATCGTGTCGCGCGAAAGCATCAGCTGGATCCGCCCGCTGCCGTCCTGGATCGAGGCGAAACTCAGGCGCCCCATCCGGCGTTGCGACACCAGGCGCCCCGCCACGCTGACCTCGCGCCCGAGTTCCGTCAGCGCCGCCGCGTCCGTTTCGGCAAATTCCCGCTGCAATTCCGCGGCCCCCGCGTCGGGCCGGTAGTGGTTGGGGAAGGACCAGCCCTGCTCCCGAAGCGCCTTGAGCTTGCGCCGGCGCTCGGCGATCAGGCGGTGTTCCGGGACCGTTTCGGACGACCGGTCGTTGGGCGGCGCGGGCATGATTCGGATTGTACGGCGTGATGCGGAATGCGCGAGGATGAGCGCATAATACGCACGGCTGAACTGGCGCGGGAACACGCTTGACCGAATACCTGCTTGTGCTGTCCTGCCCGGACCGGACCGGGCTGATCTACGCCGTCACGCGCTGGCTGCTCGAAAACGGCTGCAACGTGCTGGACAGCGACACCTACAAGGACCCCTTCCGCGAGCGCTTCTTCATGCGCGTTCACTTCTCCGGCGATGTTGCGCTCGATGAGCTGCGCGAGTCGTTCGAGCCCAGGGCGCGGGAGCTTCAGATGCGCTGGGAGCTGGTGCTGGCCGAGTCCCGTCCGCGCGTGCTGATCATGGTCTCCAAACATCTGCATTGCCTGCTTGACCTGCTCAATCGGGTCCGACTCGGCCAACTGGCGATCGACATTCCGCTCATCGTCTCCAACCACCCCGACGCGGAATGGCTCGCGAAGGCCGCCAACATCGAATACCTCCATCTGCCGGTGACGCCGGCCAACAAGGCCGACCAGGAACAGCGGGTTGTGCGGGAAATCGAGAAGCACGACGTCGACTTCGTCGTGCTGGCGCGCTACATGCAGATTATTTCGCCGACCCTGTGCGAGCGGCTGCCTGGACGGATGATCAATATTCATCATTCCTTCCTGCCGGGTTTCAAGGGCGCCAAGCCCTATCACCAGGCCTACCGGCGCGGCGTCAAGCTGATCGGCGCCACGGCGCACTACGTCACCGCGCAGCTCGACGATGGCCCGATCATTGCGCAGGACGTGCAACCGGTCGGTCATCGCATGACACCCGACGATCTGGCCGCCGTCGGCAAGGACATCGAACGCGTGGTGCTGGCCCGCGCGGTGCAGTACCACGCGCAGATGCGCGTGCTGATCAACGGTCGCCGCACGGTCGTGTTCCGCTGAGTTTCATTTCGACGCCGTCAAGGCGCATACGGGGACGTATATGACTGATGACCCAAAGCCAAAATCCGGTTCGACAAACGTAACGCGACGGTCCGCGCTTGTGGCCGGAGTCGGATTGGCCGCCGCGGGTACTTTTCTGGACTCGTTCGGAACCACGGCCGGGGCGCAAGACACGTCCCCGTTCTACCCGCCGGTCACGCCGGGCATTGAACCGCGGGGCGCCAGGGTTCAGCCATACCCGGCGGCCTGTGTGCAGTCCGGCGTTGTTCGCACTTTCGATTCGTCGGGAAATTTCCTGCCCGATGCCCTGAAGCAGAACGTCGACGCCATGTGCGATCTGATCAGGCGGGGAGCGGACGAACATGGGGCGCGCCTGATGTCGTTTCCGGAGTTCGGACTGCAGGTCCCCAGCGCACCGATGACGCCGGCCCAGTGGTGGCCGGGAACCATCCGCGCCGACGGGCCGGAGATCGAGCAAATCGGCAAGGCCGCCCAGGATGCCGACGCGTACGTCGCCTTCAATCCCATGGAAGGCATCGACCGGTTTCCGGGCCGCTACTTTCTGGCGGGCATGATTGTGGGACCCAGCGGCGACGTCATCCTCAACTACAGAAAACTCACGGGCCTCACCGGCAAGACCCGTCCCGGGGACCTCCTGTCCGCCTGGCTGGACCATTTCGGCGCAGACAGTCTGTTTCCGGTTGCCGATACGCCCATCGGCCGGCTCGCCTGCGTGGTGGCCGGTGACATGAACTACCCGGAAATAACGCGGGGCATGGTCCTGAAGGGGGCGGAAGTGATCCTGAGCCCCACGGCGTCGGCCACCTATCCCACGGATCACAATTTCGAGGTGCCCGTGAACACCACGATGACGCGGCGGGTGCGCGCCTACGAGAACATGGCGTACGTGCTGTTGTCCGACCTCGGCCCGGTGGGCGCCGACGCCCGGCCGCCCTTCCGCCGGCGCCAGCCGTCGCAAATCATCGATTTCAAGGGCAACAAGCTGGCCGGCACGCAATCCGGCGGCGTGGAGTATGCGGTGGCCACCATCGACATCGATGCGCTGCGTCGCGAGCGAACGTCCCTGGGCGGCTCGAACCTGCTGACCCATCTGCAGATGCCTTTGCACCGCGACATGTACGGTGCGACGGAATTCGCCCCCGTCAACACCCACCTCGATACACCGTTGGCCTCCATGGATGAGCACCAAACGGCACAACGTGAAACGGTAAGCCGTCTGGTCGGGGAAGGAATCCTGGTGCCGCCCGGAATCGGGTAACTTTTCAGTCTGTCTTTGGGAGAATGCGAATGAACGTGCGACGGTCAATTGAAATCGCAAGCATCGCGCTGGTTTCGGTCTGCCTGGGATCGATGCCGGCCAGGGCGCAGAGCCCGCTGGAACAGGACCTTGAACAAATCATGGCGTGGTGGCCCGGAACCTATAACAACGACCGGCAGGTCGCCCAAGTCGAAGCGCGAATGGGCGAGGAGAATTTCACCGGCGAGGTCTGGCGTCTCGATGGCAGCGGCATGGGCGGTTATCTCAACGTGACCTCCCACTACATGCGCCTGGACGCGCCGGCAGTCGGCGAAAACGTGCTCTACGTCGAGGAGTACCGCGACGGTCAACCGGCCGAGACTTATCGCCAGCGCGTTTACACCCTGTCCATCGACGAGGAGGAGCAGGTCATCCGGGTAAACCTCGCCAACTTCAAGGACCGCGAGAAATACATCGGAGCGTACCGGGACCTTTCCATGCTTGACGGCATAACAGGGGACGATCTCGCGCCGTTCCCCGGGATCTGCGACCTCATCGTCGAACAGCGCGGCAACCGCTATCACATGCGAATGCGCACCAATGCCTGTGCCTTCGGGGGCCAGGCGTTCAGTTATGAGGCCGTGATCACCGGGGACGCCTTCTGGTTCCGAGACAAGATCGTGCGCCTTGAAGACGACACGGTCGTCATGACCATGGCGAACTTCAACTTCCACAAGTCGGACCGGGTGGAGTGACCGCTTCCTCCCCGACAAGGCAGGGAGCCGGTCCAAGACGATGAGTCCGCGAGTCGCGATACGCTACGAGCCCGACGAGAGACCACCGCCGGCGCTCACTCTGGGTCTCGGTCTGCAGCTTGCGCTGCTCATCGTAGCCATCCCGATACTGATCCCGACCGCGGTGATGCGCGCGGCCGGCGTGACGGACGCCTACCTCAACTGGGCGGTCTATGCCTCGGTCGCGGTCTGCGGCGCGACCACGGCGCTGCAGGCGATCCGCTACAGGCGCATAGGTTCGGGCCACGTGCTTGTCATGAGCAGCGCCTCAGCCTTCATCTGGCTATGCGTGGAGGCGATCCAGCGAGGCGGACCGGCGCTGCTGGCGACCCTGGTAGCGGTCACGGCGCTTTTCCAGTTCCTGCTGTCCGCGCGAATCGCGATGTTCAGGCGGATTCTCACTCCGGCCGTTTCGGGCGCCGTGCTCATGCTCGTGCCCGTTACGGCCATGCCGGTCGTTTTCGGAATGTTGACGGCGCCCGACGGCAGTACGGCGGCGGGCGCCACGTCGAGCGCAGCCGTCACGGTCGTCATCATCGTGGCCATCGCGCTCAAGGCCACGGGCGCGATGCGACTGTGGGCGCCCGTCATCGGGGTCGCCGCGGGTTCGCTGGTCGGCGCGTTTTTCGGCCTCTACGACATCGATCGCATTGTTCGCGCTCCCTGGATCGGTCTGCCGGAACTCGAGTGGCCGGGGTTCGACCTGGGCTTCGGTCCGGACTTCTGGTCGATGCTTCCGGCGTTCCTGCTGGTGTCGTTGATCGTGACGCTGCGCACCATCAGCAGTTACGTCGCCATTCAGAGCGTTTCGTGGCGGCGGGAACGCGCGGTGGATTTCCGGGCCGTGCAAGGCACGATCAATGGCGAGGGCGTCAGCAACGTGCTGTCCGGTCTCGCCGGAACCGTGCCGAACACAACCTATTCCATAAGCGCGTCGCTGACCGAACTCACAGGCGTCGCGGCCCGCGGTATCGGCATCGCAACTGGCGTGGTATTCCTGTTCGTAGCGCTCCTGCCCAAGGCGCTTGCTGTGGTCCTGGCGATACCCGGACCGGTCGTAGGCGGCTACCTCGGCGTGCTGATGGCGATGCTCTTTCTGGTCGGAATCAAGGTCATGCTGCAGGACGGCCTGGACTATCGCAAGGGGCTGATCGTCTGTATCGCGTTCTGGATCGGTATCGGATTCCAGAACGGCATGATATTCCCCGAACTTGTGTCCGAATTCGCCGGTGGATTGTTCGCCAATGCGATGACGACCGGCGGACTTGCGGCCATCTTCATGACCGTGTTCGTGGAGATGCTCGACTCTCGCCGCAACCGGATGGAAGCGGAACTGGATCTTTCGTCCCTGCCGCAGATTCGGGAGTTCCTCCGTGCCTTCGCGACCCAAAGCGGTTGGGACGGCGCGATGGCCGACCGACTTGAGGCGGTCGGCGAGGAAGCACTGCTAAGCCTTGTCGTACCCGACGCCGGGGACGAGGGACCAGGCCGGCGACTGCGGCTCGTGGCGTACCGCAAGAGCGGCGACGCAGTGCTTGAGTTTGCGGTCGCTCCGATCGGGCAGAACATTCAGGACCGCCTCGCTCTCCTGAGGAACGCGGCCGACGAGCCTTCGCTCGAGCAGGAGGCCTCCCTCCAACTGCTGCGTCACCTGGCGTCATCGGTTCGCCACCAGCAATACCACGACCTGGATATCGTGACCGTCCAGGTGAAGGCGCCGGCGCAATAGGTAAGGATCGGCCTTTCGGTGGGTATCGATGCTGCGCTTGCGCCATAATCGCAGCGGGAGAAGATTCTAGGAGCCCCGGGTGATGAAGACGATCGGCGGCGCGTTTATTGCGTTGGGAGCCTTGCTGGTGGGAACGGCTTCCGCGGATGATGTGCGCGACGAATTGCTGCGTTGCGCGCAACTCCAGGACGCGCAGGTGCGTCTGGCTTGTTATGACGCGCTGGCCTCGGTCAGCGCATCCGCCGCAACCGCTCCGTCCGGGGCGAGCGCCGGCGTGAGCGACGATGGCCCCGCGGCCGTCGTTGCCGATGCGCCTGACGGGAGCAGCGGTCCCGCAGCCTCCGGCCGGGCAATTCCCGAAGCGGAATCCGGGCAGTCGCTGACGGACCGCTTGTTCGGCATGCTTCCCGGCAGGGACGAGGGCGACAACTTTCTCGAATCGCGTGTCGTCGGAGAAATCCGGAACCCGCGCGAGGGCACGCGCTTTACGCTGGAAAACGGCCAGGTGTGGCAGCAGACAGACCGAACCCGGCGCAACTACCGGGCCACCAATCCCAAGGTGGAGATCAAGGAAGGCTTCATGAACAGCTACCGGATGCGTCTGGAGGGCCTCAACGGACGCATCCGCGTACGCCGCGTGAAATAAACTCCGCGACCCCGTGTCGGCGGCTCAGGATGTCGCGGCGGGTTTGGTGGGGTAATCCTCCCGTTTGCCGGTGTCGCCCGCCTGAATCACGAAGTCGCGGCGATCTCGATAGAGCGGCGCGCGGTTCAGGACGTATTCCTCGCCGTTATCAAGACGGATCTCATCCCAGTGCGTCATGAGCCAGTACTTATACCCGCCGATAAACATGTAGGTATTGCTCATCGTGAAGAACTGGCACTCTACGCCCTCGCCGGCGCGAAAGCGCGCACATATCAGATCAAACAACTCACGCTGGTCGTCCTTGCGCTTCAGAACGTACTCATGCGGCCATGTCTCCCGGTAGGTAATCGCCTCCCGCCAGGGCGCGCGCCCGATCAACTTAGAAATCTTGAGATTTTCCACAACACTCCAACCTATCTAACTCACCAATGATTGCTAAGAACACTTTGAATTTATCGAACAAGAATCTCTTACGCCTACACAGTGTAAACCCTATCAACTGAAGTCTATTCCCTCCCGGCCACCTATCCGGATACCGCCTCAGCGCGCAATTTCAAGCCTAAAGCGCGGACAACCCTGAGAACGGTGTCCAATGTCGGTTTGCGTTCTCCCGATAGCGCCTTGTAGAGACTTTCACGGGACAACCCGGCATCGCTGGCGACCTGAGACATGCCCTTGGCGCGGGCTATGTCCCCCAACGCCTTGGCGATAAACGCGGCGTCGCCATCGGCCTCCTCAATGCAAGCCTCCAGATAGGACGCCATCTCCTCCGGCGTACGAAGGTGCTCGGCAACGTCGTAGGGTGATGTAGTGGTCTTGGTCTTAGTCATGGTCAGTACCTACAGGTTTCGTGCGAGGCGCAACGCCGTCCTGACGTCGTCGCTTTGCGTGCGCTTGTCACCGCCGGCCAACAGAATAACGATCTCGCGGGCCTGCTTCTTGAAATACACACGGTACCCCGGTCCATAGTCAATCCGCAGTTCCGACACACCTTCGCCTACCGGCCGGACATCTCCCGGATTTCCGGTGGCCAGCCGCTCGACTCGAACCAGAACGCGAACCCGAGCGCGTGTGTCCCGCAATCCATCCAGCCACTTGGCGTAGACATCCGTCTTGCGGATCTCAAGCATGCACAGAATGTAGCCTGCAGGCTACATTCTGTCAATTCCCAACCTGCCAAGAAGCAGATCAAGAACAGCGATTCGGCTCAGGAGTTTTGGGAAGTTGAGGAGGTGCTGTTCGTCAGCTCAACTTCGTCGATAGCGGGGATCGCCTTCTGAGCGATATCAAGCAAGCCGTTGACGTAGTAGTCGGTGATTTTGCCGCCGCCTTCGGCGAGTTCCTTGACGAGTTCGGGTACGATGGCTGTCCAGTTCGTGTGGCGTGTTTCCGCCCACTGTGGCCACCTATTCGAGGACCTTGGGAGCGAGAGGCCACGACTCTTCAGTGCGCTGTCAACTTCTTCATAGCGCTTCTTGGCCGTTTCGGCCGATTCGTCCTTGTTCTTTGCGACACGCACTCCCCAGCACCACCAGTTCGGACCTCGGCCCCCGCATTCCAGCATTACCGTGGTTCGCCCGTCCGATTTAGAGCCCGATACGTCCTCGCACCTCACCCACCCCTTCCGATAAACACGAAGGTAGCTTGCATATTGCTTGTCCTCACCGTAGTGGCACCCGATATCCAGATCGTCAAACGCAGGGTACGCCTGCTGAAGCTCCTTCTCGACACTGCCCTTAATGTGCTCCAGAAACCTCCTGCATACGTCGTGCTTCACGGCCGACCATGCTCGCGCTACAGCGTACGCAGCAGGCAGATGTTCCGGGTTCTTCTCAAGGTATTCGCGAATGTAAGCAGCTTCGGTGTCGGTCATGTTTGAATCTCCGAATTGTTGTCGGCAGTAGAGCTGCCCCTCTCGCAGAAACCAGCGCAGCCGTTCCGCATCGCAGAGCGCCAGACAGTTTCCGAACCAATCCGCCAGTGAGGGTCCGTCAGCAGCTGACGCATCGGCATCGACGGTCGCGGCATCATCCCCGCCCGAGGCATCATGCGCCAGCGCTTCGCCGCTCAGGCCGTGAGGATCGTGAGCATCAGGCGGGGCATCGTCGTGACAATAGGGAAGCACACAAAAGTGATTCTTCCACTTATTGCGATCCTTCGTCGGAAGACTGGACTCGTCGGGCATTCGGAAACGGGGCGGAAGATAAACCAACAGGAAGCGCCCGCCATACTCCTTGCTTAGAAACTCCAAGTAGTCCCGGCATTGCCCGGGCTGGTCGTCGGCGTAGGGCTTGTTCTCGAACGCAAGGCAAAAGGGTCCGTCCTCGGTCGGAATGTCCACCGTGATGTCGATACGCCTGCGTTCCGTTATCTCTCGCTCGACCCGGATTTTTATTGCAGCGGTGGAGCCGAGCCTGTCGACAGGCACCTTTGGTAGCAGCTCAAGCATCGCTTCAAGAAAGGTTGTGCCCTGGCCGTGCTCCGCTGCCGGATCGAGAAGGTCGGCAATGATCTGCGACAGGCCGAGTTCGTCGTCGCGCAGATAGCGGAATACTTTGAAGCGGCGCGCAAGCTGGCGATCCAGCTCGCGCTCGACACTGCGGGCGGCGTGCAGATGCGGCGTCAGCTCCTGCAGAAGGTGCACGTTCTCGCGCTGACTTTGTCGTCGGATGTCCTCGACGTTGTCCATAAGGCGAACAAAATCCTCGCCGCGGGCCGACGGAGCTTCGTCCACGGGAGACAAATTGAGAGACTTCCTGGAAATCTCAGGAATCAGCGTCGAGGCGGTCGAGCATGGTTTGGTGGGAGGCGTAGGCCTCGTCGAGGCGGCGGCGGGCTTCGCCGGCTGAGGGGAAGCCGGCCTCGAGGCCGGCCAGCATGATGACCGCTTCCATCTCCTCGCGGCTGATGCCGTGGTGGATGCCGGCGCGCACGAAATAGCCCACGTCGTGGCGGGCGGCGGTGACGATCCCGATGGCGCAGAGGATCATGGTCTTGAGATCGACTACCTCCTGGTCCCAGACCTCGGGTGCGATCCGCGTCATCAGTTGCCGGTTGAAATCGTTCTGCTCCAGTTGTTCGCACAATTCCGCCCCGTAGTCGGGCCCGAAGATGCGCAGGAACATCGCGCGGCCGCGCTCAAGCTCGGCCTCGGAGAAGGGTTTGTAGGCGCTGCCCATCGATCAGGACTAAACGCGGATCAGGTCGCGTTCGAGGTCGTAGAGGCGCTCGGAACCGTTGGCGGTGATTCGCACGGATTCTTCGAAGAACATTCCGCCCCAGCCGATCTCGTGCAGTTCCATGTCGATGTTCAGCACCATGTTCTCCTCGATGCGGAAATCGCCGAGGTTGCCGCCGGCGATGAACGGAACTTCGATGTGATCCAGGCCGATACCGTGGGTAAAGGCCAGCTCGAAACTCGGCAATCCGGCCGCGCGCACCGCCTGGATGACCCGATTGCGCAATTCGCCGGTCTGTATGCCGGGACGCAGGTTGGAATAGGCCTCGTCGATCCCCGCCATATAGGCCTTCCAGTAGCGTTCCAGCTTGGGTGACGCCTCGCCCAGGACCGCCGTGCGCTGCGCATCGCCCATGTAGCGGCGCCACTTCATCATGCTGTCGAAGCAGACCTGGTCGCCGGGGCGGATCACATATTCGCGCTCGGGGCGGCCCGCGCCGGCGCTCATGGGACCCGCGCCGTTGAAGGTGGCGAACGGGCGGGCGCCCTGCTCCACCACCCGCACCTCGTAGGCGGTATACACGTCGTTCCAGGTGGCCCCGTCGCTGATCGCGGCCAGCGCGGACCGAAGCGCCGCCTCGTTCTTGACCGCCGCTTCCTTGAGTATGGCGATTTCATCGGGCGACTTGACCATCCGGATCTCGATCAGCAGATTTCCGGCGTCGACGACTTCGGCATGCTCCACGGTATCGCCCAGAAGACCGGCGAACCGCGTGTCGTCAAACCCGAGCCTGCCCTTGTCCAGGCCGGTTTCGCTGAGCATGGCGCAGACGGCGCCGTTGATGCCGGCGTACGGCTCTTCCTCCAGTTCCGCGACCATCCGCCGGATGGCCAGGTCCTCGCCCTTGAGCTCGGTGTCCTCGGCGAAGGTATGCACTTTCAGCACGCCGCCGTACACGCCGAAGTAATACAGGCGCTTGTCCGGCATCCAGGTGGGCCGTTGGACCAGCACGGCCGCCTCGATCTCGGTCACCACCAGGCAGGGCGGGATGTCCGGATCGCGCGGCAGGATGGCGCAGGCCACCCAGGGCACGTCGTAGAGGAAATCGGTGTCGAAATCGCTCAGGTACAGGACGTTGTTGGGCGTGACGGCGATCAGCGCGTCCAGCCCGTCGCGCTCCATCAGCTCCATCGCCCTCTCGCGATTCAGCAACATGCCGGGTTCCCCGGATCAGCGAAAGGAAGCGCTGGCGAAGTAGCTGTTGACTCGTTCTTCCCAGTCGTCCACCTTGCCGAAGATGCCCGTGTAGTAGTCCGCCAGGTAGATCAGCCAGAACGCGCCGCTGATGCTGCACACCGGGCCGTGACGCACGCCCGGCGGGCGGCCGATGTAATGGTCCCTGGTCAGCACGAGGTCTTCCTTCACGTCCTCGCGCCTGTGATCGAAGGTGTAGCCGATGTAGCAATCGCCGGCGATCAGGTACAGGCATTCATTGTGCGGATGGTGCTCGGTGCCCGGGTCGACGAAACCCGGCGCCAGCGCGGTCAGGGCGATCACCTCCTTTGTGCCGTCGTCCTTGCGCAGGCCCTTGGTCAGGACGCCGGGCGGGCGGGCCTCCTGGCCGGTTTTCGGGTCTTTCCAGGTGGAGCGCTTGACGATGTCCGCCATCGGATCGACCCATGGCAGGTGCCAGGTGTTGGTGCGTCCGATATGCCGGTCGACGTGCGCATCCGCCAGCGAGTCGCCCGCCTCCTTGAAGGCCAGCGGCCGGCTGGTGAAAAGCAGGAGCCGGCAGCCGCCGGACGTGCGGACCGGCCCCCAGGCCATGCCGGCCGGGAAATAGCCGTAACAGCCCTGCATCCAGGATTCGCCGCCAACCTCCAGTGCCCCTTCCAGCACGTAGAGATCCACGTCGGCCTCGTTTCGGCCGCGCGGGAGGGACCAGCCCGCGGGCAACTCCATGACCAGGTGTTCGCCTCCGGTCTTGCTCTCGGTGCTCAGGTTGCGGGCCACGGCGCCGGGCGTGTACCCGGCATTGACCGGCCGCGGTTCGACGGCGCTTACGTCCAGGCAGTCTTCTCTGCGCATCGGCATTGCGTTGCTCCTCCGTTCTCAATCAGTCCTGCAGCCCGGCGAGCCAGGCCACGACGGCCTCGCAACACTCGCGGGGCTTGGTAATCATGCAATACGTCGATCCCGCTCCGGCGATCTCGGCTTTGTCCACATCCGACTTGATGACGAGGAACTCGCGCATCAGCGTGTCGTGGCTGGCCGATTCCATGCGCTCGTTCTCGTTCAGGGCGCTGTCGTCGCCCATCAGCAGGAGCGTCGGGCATTCGATATTGCGGATGTCGGCGGTCAGGTCGACGTTCGCGTATGCGTCCAGTACGGCCTTCAGGGTGGCCATGTTGACGTTGGCGGCGTATTGCTTCTTGGCCCAGCGCTCGTACTTGATGCCCTCTTCGGAATACAGCACGTCGGCCGGCAGCACCACACCCGCATAGAGGCGCGATAGCTGCTCGATACCGAACACCCTGCCCACCCACCAGGAAGCCTCGTAGATGTTGCGCCAGGTGTCGTCCACGCGGATGAACGGATAGGCGATCAACGCGTGCATGCGCTCGGGGTACTTGGCTGCGAAGCGCAGCCCGATCGACGAACCCGTGGAAGTGCACCAGAGCGCCGTGCGTTCGATCCCGGCGGCATCCAGGATCGCGGCCAGGTCGTCCACCCATCGTTCCACCGAGTACGGCTCGGATTGCGTCCAGTCCGACTTCCCCACACCGCGGTAGTGCCATTGCAGGATGCGGTGATGCGGGGTGAGGTACGGCTCGCAGAATTCGAACTGCTTGTCCACCAGCGCAAAACCACCGATCAGCGTGAGTGGTGGCTCGCCCTCGCCGCGAACCCCGTACCACAGATTGGCGCCGTCCACGCGTACTTTCGGCATGCCTTCCTCCCTATTGCGGAGAGGTCGCCGCATCGTACTGATGCACGATCCGCACCCCGTCCAGCATGAACCCCATCGGCATCCAGTATGCGCCCAGCACTTCCTTGGGCGCCAGCGGCATCAGTTCCTCGTTGTCGGCCCGACAGAACTCCAGCGACCCTTCGCCGGCCAGCGTCTCACCCTGCTGAAGCCCGCTCATCACCATCTGCGTGAGGTCATGCACAAGAGGCCTGCCCATGGGCGGCACGTGGCAATCGGGAACATGGCGCATGCAGGTGAGCGGCAGGTTGCGCGTGTAGAACTCGAGTTCCGTCACGTCGATCACGCGCTGCGGCGAGAACTCCATTCGCATCACGGCCTCGCCGTGACGGCTGACGACGCGCTTGAGCCGCGTGCCCACACCGCCGTCCTGAGTCATGCCGGGCAGCAGGGGATGCAGGCCGCTGGTTTCGATCTCCGCCTGCTTGGAACAGGCGCCCAGGAACCAGCTCAGCAGCACCAGCCAGTCGCGGTTGCACCACTGGAAGGTGGAGAACATCGTGCGCTCGCCGTGCAGCCTGCAGGGCAGGCCGATCACCGCAACGTCGTAATGGCTGCGCGCAGCCGGCCAGTCCTCGGGCTCCACGCCCTCGGGATAACAGCGAAGATGGGGACTCCACACATAGGCTTCATCGGGCGGATCGGAAGGTGTAAGCGGCTCCGGGAGGTACGCGGCGATCGCATCGGGATCGGTCCGGAAATGGAACAGCAGCAGGTTGCCGGCAAAGCGCCACGGCAGCGGCTCCAGCATGGAGGCCTCGCCGTTGGGGGTGAAGGGGCGCGTGTATCCGGCCACGGTCAGCTCCAGTTTCCCCATAGCTGCGGTCGCGGATCCGGCGCGGCCTGCGCCAGGTACTGACGGCAGCGCGGCGCGCTCCACTCCGGCTCGGTGAACCGGAAGTCGATTTCCTTCTCGCCGCGGCAGAACCACACGCAACCGCCGCGCGTGGCCTGCGGACCGTGCGGTTTCTCGCCCGGACGGAAGATATAGGCCCCCGAAGTGATCATGCCGGTCTCGCCCATCAGGTAATCGCCCTGCAACAGCACCAGTTCCTCCCAGGTTTCGTGCGCCTCCAGCCTCGGATCGCACCATCCCGGCGCCTGACGCGTCATCAGCGTGTAGGCGCCGGTGTCCGGATCGGTGCGCAGCCTGCGCACCTTCAGGCCGGACCCCGCCTCCTCGCTCGTTCGGCCGGGAAAATCGGGCACAGGCTGCCACGCAATGGCGTTAACATCCAGCGGCCCGGTCTTTCGCTCCTCCCGATACGCCGCCGCAGGTTCGGAGTCCTGCGAGAGCCCGTCACGGCCCTCGCTCATCCACAGCGCCGCGAACCCGCTGCGGGTTTCGGCGCCGGCGACGGCTAGCCCCCGGGGGAGGAATGCGTAACTGCCGCGCGCAAATTCGCATTCGCCCAGCCTGAGGTCGCCTTCAAGGAGGAGAATCTCGAGATCGCCTTCCAGCACCCCACCGTCGTGAGAACACCAGTACGGCTCGGCCCGCACCAGCAGGCTCCTGGCTCCCGAGTCGCCCGGCTGGGCACTGAGAACGGCCGCCCGCAATCCATGCCCGATAGCAGGCGCCGCCGACGGCGTCAGCGCCACGCCGTCCAGACGCAGAAACTCAACTCGCGGACGCGTCATTGGAGAATCCGGCTCATCGAAACTTCGGCTCTTCGTCATGCCCCTTCGTCCGGGAGCGTCGGAGGCAGGATGCCGACGCCGAGCCCACAGGGATGTGCTTGCCGGCGTATCCCGGAGGAAGGGGCATGACGAAGAGCGAGATCGAAGCGCCGTAAACGGATTGGCGGGCGGTTTTCACTCGCCGAAACGGGCTTCGTGCTCGGAATACACGCGGGTCAGGATGTCGATGGCCATCTCTGCGGCAGGAAAACCGAACTCCAGACCCGCCAGCAACAGGATTTCCTCTACTTCTTCCCGGGGAATTTCGTGATGGGCCGCCATCTTCATGAAGAATTCCACTTCCTGTTTGTGCGTGGCCGTGAACATCGCGATGCTGCACAGGATCTTCGTGCGCAGGTCAACACGGTCCATCTCCCAGATCGGCACCATGACCTCGCGCAACTTGGCATGAAACGCCGGAGGGCGGCTGGTAACGATCCATTGATAGATTTCCTCGCCCATTTCGTCGCCCCACAACTTGTGGGTGATAGCCTGGAACCGGCGTTCAAGGTCGTCGCTCACGGCCGCACTCCGATCGTGGCCCACCAGGGATAGGCGCCGAAGAAGTACTCCCCGCCGAACCCCCAACCGGTCAGCTCATTGGGCAGCGGTACGTCGCGGACCTCACTGAAACCGCCTTCCTCGAACATGCACACCCGGTCTTCGGCCAGGAATCCCGGCAGGAACGGATCTTCCATGCGCCGCCCGGTGGAATCCAGCAGAAACGCCGATAGCGGACTGTACTCTTCCTGCAGCACCTTGAACGGCGGCGATTCCATGATCGCGAAGACTCCGCCCGGGCGAAGCAGCCGGTGAGCCTCACGCACAACCTGCGCGCGCACCTTACCCGGCAGTTCGTGAAACAGCCACACCGCGCTGACCACGTCGAAACTCCCGTCCGGATAGCCGGTATCCTCGGCCAGCCGCTGGGTGAAATGAACCTTGTGCCCGCGTGACTCGGCCAGCTTGTGGCCGTACTTGAGCATGGAGGCGGAGTAGTCCAAACCCACCACTTCTGCATCCGGGTGGAGCTCGCAATAGGGAAAAGTGCTCTTGCCGACGCCGCAACCCAGGTCCAGGATGCGCCGGTAGTCGCCCCCGGGCACCGCTCGGGCCAGGTTCCAGCCCATCTCGTCGCCGTCGTCGCGCCCCACCAGAAACGGGCTGATCATCCAGTGGTAGAGGAATCCGGCGAACTCAGCGTGGTAGTTGCCCGGCTGCGTATGGATTTCGATCTTGCGGTAATAACGGGGCGTTTCCAGTTCCGGATTCAGCTCCAGGCATCCCAATGCGCCCGCCCCGTTGAAGTCGTCCAGCCAGGCCCGCACGTTTTCGCCCTGGCGTTTGAGGATGTCCAGGATGGCCCGGAACATCTGTGCGTGGTTATGGCGCTCGAAAAAGGCGCCGAAGCGGTAGGCATTGCCCTGCTCCATCAGCCCGCCCACTTCGCGTATGTCCGAAGGGTCCTGAAGCCGGTTCTCGTTTTCGCGGTACCAGGCGCCCATGGCGGGTCCGAAGCCGGTCGAATTGAACGCCATCAGGCCCCCTACAAAATCCAGCCGCGCCTGCTCCGCGCGGCTGCGCTCAATTTCCAGAGTCGCTGTCATGGAGTCCCCAATCGGTTTGGACTATATTATAGGGAGGCGTGTTTCGCACGCCCGCTCGATTGGCGCGTTGGGGCCGCGCCGTTTTTTTGGGCAAGGACTACACCATTGGGGGACGTTATGAACCTGATTCGCTCTGCCACTTGCGGCGCGATCGCGTCGATTCTGCTTTTACCGGCCGCCGGCTTCCTGGCGCCGAAGGCTTCGGCGCAGGTTGCCGCGCTGGAGGAGATCGTCGTGACCGCCCGAAAACGCGAGGAGAGCATCCAGGATGTTCCGCTGTCCATCACGGCGTTCACGGGAGAGGAACTGGAACGCGGAGGCTTCGTGGACCTGGAGGACATCTCCTTCCAGACCACCGGCATGCAGTTCAACAACGAACTCGCCGGCACGCGCCCGGGACGGCTGTTCAGCAATATCCGCTTCCGCGGGGTAGAGGGCAGCGAGTATTCAACGCTGCAGACCGCTTCTCTTTTCGTCGACGGCATCTTTGCCTTGCAGGGCGCGCAGACCCTGGCGCTGAGCGATCTCGAACGCGTCGAGGTCATCAAGGGCCCGCAATCGGCCGCGTTCGGAAGAAACTCTTTCGCCGGCGCGATCAATTACATCACGCGCGCGCCGGACATGGAAGAATTCTCGGGCAGGATCAAGGTGGACGCCGGGCAGTACGACCAGCATGAACTGGACATTACCGCGGACATTCCCATCGCGCCCGGCGTGCTGGCGCTGCGGGTCGGAGGGCGCTACTTCAACAAGGGCGACATGTATCAAAACTACGCGGGCGTCGGTGTGGGCGAGCAGCGCTCCGAATCCGCATTCGCGACCCTGTTCGTGCAGGCCGCCGACAACGTCAGCATCAAGCTGCGCTACTACCAGCAGGAAGACAGCGACGGTCCCGCAGGCGTGACCTTCTACAAGGCGCGGCTGGACGACAGCTGCACGGGCAAGACAATGCCGGGCCTGACCACAGACGGCCAACCCACCACGCTGATGCCACGGGAATACCTTTGCGGCACCATTCCGGGGCCCGGCGGACAGATCAGTTTCCCCAACCCCAGCGTGTCGCTCAGTCCCGCCAGTTTCCCGGCCGGATCCGAAAACTTCATCCGCGACTCGCTGATCGACGCGCCGTCGCAGGTCGAAGGCGTGCCCTACATCGACCACTTCGGCATCGAGCGCGAAATTACCCGCATCAGTCTGGTGCTGGACTACGAACTCGCCAACGGCATGACGCTGGTCGCCACCGGCGCCTACAACGAAAACAATGCGGCCAACCTGCGCGACTGGGACATGACGCCGGACGAGGCCTGGTACGTGTCCAACCCCCAGGCCGGCGAGGATGAAAGCATCGATATACGCCTGTCCTCAGCGCCGGACGCGAGGCTGCGCTGGCTGGGCGGTTTCAACTATTACACGCAGGAGTTCCTGACCAGCTCGAACGGCGGCGTGTTCGTGGTGGCCTGCGGCAACCTGGGGGCCTTCGGGACGCCCGCGCAGTGCGCCGCCCCCGCCCGCATTCCGGTGGACGTGGATGGCGGCGACTTCGTGGACGTGCGCGCCTTCTACGGGTCGCTGTCCTACGACATCACCGAACAGTTCACGGTGGACCTGGAAGCGCGCTGGCAGGACGATACTCGCAGCGACGGCAGGGGCGATTTCGAGATCAACTTCAAGGATTTCCTGCCGCGGATTTCTCTGCGATACCGCATTACCGAGGACATTACCGCCTACATCACGACATCCCGCGGCATTCTTCCCGGCGTCATCAATTCCAACATCATCAACTGCAACCCCACAACCTATACTCAGCCGTTCATCGATCCGCGCACGGGCCAGCCGAGCACCTCCTCGATGTGCCAGCAATACGTCGATGCGCTGGGTGCCGACGCGGTGGAAGTGACGCCGGTGCAGGAACTCGACGCCTATGAGATCGGCGTCAAGTCCACCTGGATGGACGGACGGCTGGTCGCCAACGTGGCGGCCTACTGGCAGGAATGGGCGAATGCGCCCTTCCCGACTTTCGTGACCGTTTACCGCGACGACGACGGCGACACGATCCCCAATCCCAACCCCAACTTCAACCCGGTCAGCACACCGGGCAGTTCGGAGTACTCCGGCGTGGAACTGGAAGTGGATTTCCTGATCAGCGAAGACTGGGACCTGAGCTTCAACTGGTCGTTCAACGACAACGAGTACACCGAGTTCCTCATCCCCCTGGCGTCCGCCGAATACGCGCTGGGCACCCGCAATGTGAAGGGGCACCGCTCCAGCCGCTTCCCCAAGTGGTCCGGCAACGTCTCCTCCACCTATGGCGGAACCTTCCAGAACGGTTGGGACTGGTCGCTTCGCGGCGATCTCACCTACATGGGCGAGACCTTCCCCGGCCTGACCAACCTCGCGACGCTGGAGAGCTACTCGCTGCTGAATCTCCGGTTCGCGGTCGAACGGAACGACCTGAGGGTGGAGGGCTACGTGAAGAACGCGCTGGACGAAGATTACTGGCGCACCGGCCAGGAATACACGGATTTCTCGCGCGTGCTGAGCGTGGGTTTCAACTTCAACCGGCTCGGCCTGACGCTGGTGCCGCAGGACAGGCGCACCTTCGGCGTTCGCGTGGCGTACGAGTTCTAGCGCATCGTGACAGTTGCTACTTGGCCGGCGCGCACATGAAAACCCGCTTGCTGCCCCTTCAGGAGGCCACGCCTGAGGCCTTGGCCTCCTGCGGGCAGTTGCTGGGTCGGCACGCCGCCGCCGAACCGCTGCCGATCAAGTTCTACGATGGCGCCGTGCAGACCTTCCGAACGGTGGATTTCCGGTCGGACGAACAGACCGAACTCGCCCTGACCCGTGTTCGGCGCAGGCCTTTCGAGGTCCGCTGGATCGAACGCCACTTCAAGCACACGCAGACCTTTATCCCGCTCAACGGCGCGCCGTTCATCGTGGTTCTGGCGCCGCCCACGGACGGCGACCAGCCGAACCTGGACGAAGTGCGCGCCTATCGCTTCGACGGCTCGGCCGGGTTCACCATGAAGGTGGGCACCTGGCACGAGTTTCCGTTTGCCGTGGAGGATGAGGCTGACATCATCGTGATCTTGAGAAGCGAGGCGACGCAAAGCCTGCTGGACACCGATCCCGCTACAGGCGAGGTTCGCGGCCCCGACATACAAAAGCAGGACTTGCTGAAGCAGCACGGCGTCGAACTCAAGATCGACGTATGACCAAAGAGCATGTAGAGAATCTCGCGGCGCTCGAGGTCGGGCCGATCCCCTGGGAGCCTGCAGGACTTGCGCCTGGCGCAGAGCTTCGGCCGCTCGCGCGCGATCGGGGCACCGGCGGTTTCACCGGCCTGGTGGACTTGCCGGCCGGCTATGACAGCGGATCAGGCTTGAGCTGCTCCGTCGAACTTCGAATGTTCGTGATCGATGGAGAGATCAGGATGGGCGACCATCGCCTGGGCCCCGGTGGATTCTGCTACCACCCCGGGGGCTCCGGGCAAGGGAGGTGGCGTTCGGCCGAAGGCGCCCGCGCATTTGTGGTCTTCCTTGAGGACCCCGGGTTTCGACCGGATCGAAGCTCTCCTACGCCCGACGCGATCCCGGCGCTGGACTCCTATGCCATGGATTGGCACAACCCGCTGGACGCCAGCGACCCATCCGAGGATTTTCGGGCCGGCATCTTCGTAAAGGTTCTGCACGTAGACCCGGAGACCAGGGCCAGCATGCACCTGGCGGGCCTGATGCCCGGCTGGTACGCCGAAGGCATGGAAACTCACCCGGTTTACGAGGAAAACTATTGCCTGCAGGGTGACGTGCATATAGGCGAAGTTGGCGAGGAAACGGGCTACACCATGGTCGTGGGCAGCTACATGTGCCGGCCGGAGGGGATCATTCACGGCCCGCTGGCCAGCAAGAACGGCAACGTCAACCTCTGCTACACCCACGGCCTTTTGGGAATCGACTACAGCGCAAACCCAAGGTCCATGGATATCATCCGCAAGCATTTCAGGAACCACCCCTGGACCTGATAGTCAATCTCGATCGTGCGCGCGCCAAGATGGCGGAGGCCGGCCTCGAGGCCATGGTGTGCGTGCAGCCGATCAACGTCTACTATGCCAGCGGCTATGAATCCGACTGGCTGTTCGACTACCAGTGGGCAGGCTGCGCGATCCTGCCGCTGTCCGAGGACCGGCCTGCCACGCTCATCGTGCACGACGTCGAGCTGACCAACCTGGCCGAGCACCCGAGCTGGATGCCGGAATTGCGTGTCTATGAGACGCAGGTGGGCGACGACATCTTCAGCCACTACACGGTGGACGAGGAAGCCGAACTGGAGGAATCCGACCGCAAGACGCTGGCGCTGATGGAAGCGACGCGAGCGACAGCCTCCATAGGCGTGGTGGAGGCGATCCTCAAGGCGCTGAGCGACGGCGGCTACCGCAGGCTGGGCTTCGACGACGCACGCCTGGCTTCATTGTGCGCCGAACGGCTGTCCGGTGTTGAATGCTTCGACCGCCCCGAGCTGATGACGATGATCCGGGCGGTCAAGACGCCCGCCGAGCTGGAACTCATGCGCGAGGCGGGCCGGCGCAACCAGCAGGCGCTCAGTGTCGCGATCGACGCGGCGGGCGTGGGCGTCAAGTGGACGGACATTCGCCGGGCCTGGCATCTTTCGGTGGCCGAACAGGACTGCATGCCCTGGTGCATCTACGTCGGCGCGGGCCACAAGAGCATGGGTCTGTGGCACGACCACGATTACCCGATTCGCAAGGGCGATCAGTTGTGCTTCGACTCCATGCTCACCTGGCAGCGCTATTTCGGCGACATGCAGCGCACCTGCGTGATGGGCGCCCCCAGCGCCAAGTTGCAGCGCTACTGGAATGCCGCCTACGCCGCGGCCGAAGCCGTCTTCGAGGCCATGCGGCCGGGCGTGAACACGGTGGACCTGCGCAAGCTGGCGCTGGAAGTGGGCACGCGGGGCGGGATCAAGGGTTTCCGCCATGCCTTCATGCACGGGCTGGGACTGGAGCACCTGGAACTGCCCAGCGCTTCGCCGGGCCTGAGCGGCTTCGACCTGGAGGAAGGCATGGTCGTGAACATGGACATGGAGGTGTGCGAGATCGGATTCGGTGGCATTTACTATGAGAACACCCTGCTGATCGGCCGTCACGGTCCCGAATACCTCTGCGACATGCCGCGTGAACTGATACATCTGCCCTGCTGAACCAATAGAACTTAATGGCGAAACGAAACGACTGGCTGGGCCACGAGACGCTGGACCGCATGATGAACGTCATCATGGGTCTGGCCGAAGAGCTCTACGTCACGCGCGACCGCCTGCAGGTGATGGAGCGCGTGCTCGAAAGCCGCGGCGCGCTGGATCGCGACGAACTGGATCGCTGGAAACCCGACGAAGACCAGCAGGAGGAAATCCTGCGCGACCGTGACGCCTTCATACAGGCCATTCTTTCCCGCGCGCTCGACAAGCCTCCCGGGGCCCCCGGCGCCGACGCCTGAAACCCGCCCACATGCAGGCTGCCCCGACTCGCTTTGCGCGCGTGCTGAAAACGCGCGACGTGCTGATGCTCTCATTCGGAGCGATGATCGGCTGGAGCTGGATATTGATGACCGGCTACTGGGTCGGCAACGCCGGAAGTCTCGGAACATTGATCGCGTTCGCCGCCGGCGGGCTGGTGATCGGGTTCATCGCGCTGACCTATGCCGAGCTGGCCTCCGCCATGCCGCGGGCCGGCGGCGAGCACGTCTACACCCACGCCGGGCTGGGGGCCGGCTGGTCGTTCGTCTGCACCTGGGCGCTGCTGATGGCCTACGTGACGGTATGCGTGTTTGAGTCCGTGGCGCTGCCCACCGCGGTGGAATACCTCATACCCGCGATCCGCATGGGCGCCCTCTGGCACGTCGCCGGCGCCCCCGTCGATGCGGGGTTCATCCTCGTGGGCCTGGCGGGCGCCGTCGTGATGACCTGGATCAACGTCGTCGGCATCCGAACTGCGGCGATCGTCCAGGGCATTGTGACCGTCGCCATCTTCGTGTCCGGCGTGGTGCTGTTCGCCGGGGCGGCCGGTTTCGGCCTGCCCGAATTGGCGGAACCGAAAATCGCCGTTCCGGCCACCGGCATTCTCACCGTCCTGATCATGGTCCCCGCCCTGCTGGTCGGATTCGACGTATTGCCGCAATCGGCCGAGGAGATCGACCTTCCGCCGAAGCGCATCGGGCGATTGCTGATCGTCTCCCTGGTCATGGCCGTGGCCTGGTACGGCGCGATCGCCTGGTCGGTGGCGGTGGCGCTCACCCCGGAGGAACTGGCCGGCGACGGACTGATTACGGCGGATGCGGCGAAGAAGCTCTGGTCCGTGGCCGCGGGCGGATCCTGGGCCGGCGTGGCGCTCACGATCGGCGGTATCGGCGGCGTGCTCACGAGCTGGAACGCCTTCATTATCGGCGGCAGCCGCGTGGTCTTCGCCCTGGCCGAATCGGGCAGCCTGCCCGCGGTGTTCGGGCGGCTTCATCCACGCTACAAGACGCCCTATGTCGCCGTGCTCGCGATCGGACTGTTGAGCTGCATTTCCCCGCTGTTCGGGCGGACGATCCTGGTGTGGCTGATCAACTGCGGCAGTTTTGCCGTGGTGGCCGCCTACCTGTTCGTGCCGATCGCGTTCCTGGCCCTTCGCCGAAGCCAACCCGACCTGCCCCGGCCCTACAAGTTGCGCTATCCGCGGATCGTCGGCATGTCGGCCATCGTGCTGGCCCTGGGCCTTTTGTGCCTGTTCATGCCCTTCAGCCCGTCCAGCCTGGTATGGCCGCAGGAATGGGGCATCGTGCTGGGCTGGGGCGCTGCCGGCCTCCTGGTCTGGTTCACCCGCCGGACTAGACCCCCTGCTTGAGGCCCGCCTCGATAAATGGGCCCAGGGCGCCGTTCAGCACGGCCGTGGGGTTGCCGGACTCCACGCCGGTGCGCAGGTCCTTGACCCGCGACTGATCGAGAACGTACGAGCGGATCTGGTTCCCCCAGCCGATGTCGGCCTTGCTGTCTTCCAGGGCCTGCTGCTCCGCCCGCCGCTCGCGCTCGGCCAGCTCGAAAAGCTTGGCGCGCAACTGCTTCATGGCCGTGGCCCGGTTCTTGTGCTGCGAGCGCTCGTTCTGGCACTGCACGACGATGCCCGAAGGCTGGTGGGTGATGCGAACCGCGGATTCGGTGCGGTTGACGTGCTGTCCGCCGGCGCCGCTGGCACGGTAAACGTCGATCCGCAGATCGCCCGGGTCCACTTCCACCTCCGCTTCTTCCTCGATCTCGGGAGAAACGAAAACGCTGGCGAACGAAGTATGCCGGCGGGCCCCGGAATCGAAGGGCGACTTTCGCACCAGCCGATGCACGCCGGTCTCGGTCCGCAGCCATCCGTACGCATGATCGCCGCGCACATGCACGGTGGCGCTCTTCACCCCGGCGACCTCGCCGTCGGAGGCCTCGATCAGTTGCGCGTCGAACTTGTTGGCCTCGCAGAACTTGAGGTACATGCGCAGCAACATTTCGGCGAAGTCCTGTGCGTCGTGTCCACCGGATCCGGCCGTGACTTCAAGAAACGCATTGGAGCCGTCCCTGGCGCCGCCAAACATGCGGCGGAACTCCAGCTTCTCCACTTCCTCCGCAAGCTTCCGGATTCCGTCGCTCACGTCCTCCAGCGTGGCCTGGTCCTGCTCTTCAAGGGCCAGCTCGAGCAACTCTTCCAGCTCGCCGGCGTCCGCTGCGAGGCGATCCAGCGTTTGAGTAACGGACTGCAAGGACGCCCGTTCGCGTCCCAGCGCGCCGGCGCGTTGCGAATCGGACCAGACGGAGGGGTCGGCGAGTTCGGTTTCGACTTCGCTCAGGCGCCGGGCCTTGCCGGCGTAATCAAAGGTACCCCCTAAGCGCCTCGAGTCGGGCGCCCAGATCGGCAAGCAGCGGCTTGAGCTGAGTCGTTTCCATGCCGGCGAAGCGTACGGCACTGAGCTTCGAACCGCAACCAGCTGCTCTTCCTTTTTTCGCCACCCCTTGCTGCCGGGGGCGTCGGAGGCAGGGATGCCGACGCCGAGCCCACAGGGATGTGCTCGCAGGCGTACTCCGGCAGCAAGGGGTGGCGAAAAAAGGAAGAAAGGGTTAGCGGACGCGGAGGGCGGCGGCGACGGCGCGGCCTTCGGACGCCAGCACGTTGTAGGTGCGGCAAGCGGCGCCCGTGTCCATGACTTCGAGTCCTATGCCCTTTACCAGCAGCGTTCCGCCGATGTCGTGATCGGGAAACCGCTGCACCTCGCCGGTGCCCAGGATGATGACGTCGGGCTGTTGGTCGATCAGCGGCGCCAAGTGCTCGAGGGTAACGGGTTCATCTTCCTTCAGGGGCCAGGGCCGCACCTCCTCCGGACTCAGCAGGACCGGCTCGCGCCAGACGTCCTTGCCGATACGCAATTCGCCCGGCCGCCACCACCGCACGGTCAGCGCGCCCCCGGCTTCCAGCTGAAGCTTCACGCCGCCGCAGCGAACTGTTCGCGCAGCTTGAGCTTGCTGACCTTTCCGGTGGCGGTGTGCGGCAGTTCGTCGGTGAACTCCACCGCATCGGGAATCCACCACTTGGCGACCTTGCCTTCAAACCAGGCCAGCAGGGCGTCGGAATCGACCGCCGCGTCCTCCTTCAGGCAGACGATCAGCAGCGGCCGTTCCGACCATTTCGCGTGCGGCATCGCGATCACCGCCGCCTCGGCCACTGCGGGATGCGCCATGGCCACGTCTTCAAGTTCGATCGAACTGATCCACTCGCCGCCGGACTTGATCAGGTCCTTGGTGCGGTCAGTGATGCGCATGAAGCCTTCCGGATCGATGCTGGCGACGTCTCCGGTGTCGAACCAGCCGTCCTCCAGCGCCGATTCCTCCGCCCGGTAGTAACGGTTCGCGACCCATGGCCCACGAACCTGCAGGCGCCCCACGGCCCGACCGTCCCTGGGCAATTCTCCGCCGTCGTCGTCGACCAGCCGCATCTCCACTCCGTACGGCGCGCGCCCCTGGCTCAGACGCTGTTGCAGTTTGGCCTCCGCGTCCATGCCGGCGGTACTGGCCGTAGGCGCGTTGACGCTGCCCAGGGGGCTCATTTCGGTCATACCCCAGGCGTGAACCACGTGAATCCCGTGCTGTTCGGCAAAATCCACCATCATCGACCGCGGGCAGGCCGCGCCCCCCACCACCAGGTCCTGCACCGTTTCCAGGCGCTGGCCGGTGGCGTCCAGGTAGTTCAGCAAACCCAGCCAGACAGTCGGCACGCCCAGCGCCTTGGTGACGCGCTCGCCGTTCATCATCGCCGCCAGGGCCTCGGGATCGCCCGCCTTGGGGCCCGGAAGCACGAGCTTGGCGCCCACCATCGGAGCGCTGTAGACCACCCCCCAGGCATTGGCGTGAAACATCGGCACGACCGGCAGTACGCTGTCGGTGCTGTTGATGCTGATCGCGTCGGCCAGCGCGCTTGCGTACGTGTGCAGGACGGTGGAGCGGTGCGAGAACAGCACGCCCTTGGGATTGCCGGTCGTGCCCGAGGTGTAACACAGGGAACTGGCCAGGTTTTCGTCAAGATCGGGCCAGTCACAGGAATCGCTCTCGCCCTCGATCAGTTCCTCGTAGCTGATCAGATTCGGCACCGAAGATTCGGGGATGGCCTCCTTCGAGCAAAGCAGGACATGGGCTTCCACGCTCGGAAAGGCGGGGTGCAGCTTCTCCAGCAAAGGCAGCAGCAGGGGGTCGGCAAAAAGAAAACGATCCTCGGCGTGGTTGACGATGTATTGAAGCTGCTCGGGGAACAGTCTCGGATTGATGGTGTGCAGAACGCCCCCCATGCAGGAAATACCGTAGTACAGCTCCATGTGCCGGTAATCGTTCCAGGCCATCGTCGCAACCCGGTCGCCCTGCTTCAGGCCCACGCGCCTGAGCGCGTTGGCCAGTTTCGCGGCGCGGCGGAAGATCCCGGCGTAGGTCGTTCGGTGCGCGGGATTCTCGACCGTGAGCGAATAGACCTCCGAGCCACCGTGCTGGGCTTCCACGTGGCGCATCAGGCTGGTCACCGTCAGGGGGTAATCCATCATCAAGCCTTTCATGAATCAAGCACCTCCGCAAATGTGCTTTCGAAGAGGAAAACGTCGAGATTTCATCCGTCGCGCCGCGGCAGCAATCGAACAGGCTCGACCGGCTTGCCGTTGCGACGAATCTCGAAGTGCAGCATGGCCGCATTGCCGGGGCCCACCCCCATGGTCGCGATCGGCTGGCCGGCGCGCACCTCGTCACCTTCCTTGACCAGAATCCTCTCGTTGTGGCCGTAGGCGCTGAGCCACTCCGGGGAATGCTGCACGATCACCAGGAGTCCATACGCCTTCAGTCCGTCTCCCGCATACATGATCTTGCCTCCGTCGGAGGCCATGATGTCCTGACCACGCGTCCCCAGGATACGGATGCCGTAGTCGCCGTCCCGCGCCCGCGCGCCCTCGACGTCCACGCTCCCCGTCGTGGGCCACCCCCATCGGGTCGCGCCCGATGCCGGTTGGGAAGACGGAGATGACGGGGCCGGCAAGTCCTGCGGCGACGAACCCCGATCGGTGGCGACCCCTCCGCCTGCGGAGCCCCGGGTCGCCGGAGAAGAGGCCGGAGCGGCGGCAACGGAACCCGAAGCGGAATAGCCCGGTGGAGGCGTGAGCCTTAGTCGCTGCCCCACCAGGATCAGGCTGCCGTCGCCCAACTCATTCCAGGCTGCGAGGTCGCTCACCGGATGGCGGAATCGCCAGGCGATGGAGAAAAGCGTGTCGCCCGCCTCCACCGTGTACCAGTCGTTGGCGCCGGCCGTGCTCCGCCGGGACGACTCCGATGGAGTGGCGGCGGAAGGAATTGCTTCAGGCGGGGCCTGGCCGGCCGGCGCCGGGTCTTCCGGAATCCAGTTCCAGCAAGCGGACAACAGCAACACGCCGGCCGTCATCAGGCACAAACGGCCCGCGCTGCGAATTCGAGAAACCATGCTCATAGATACCACCATAACCCAATTGCGACGACTATCAGACCGATCAGCGCCCAACCGGCCCGGTCCGAATAGCGAATGGCGCGGAGCGCCCTGGGACCCAGCCAGGCAGCCAGCGAACCGACCAGAAAGAAACGCAATCCGCGGCCGAGGAACGAAGCCGTAACGAAGGCGCCCACGTCCATGCTCATGCCGCCCGCGGCAATCGCGAAGACCTTGTACGGGAGCGGCGTAAAGGCCGCCATGACCAGCGCCCAGTAGCCCCAGCGCTCATACCAGGACTGGACCTGCGAATACTGCTCGCCCCAGCCCCATTCCTGAATCAGGGGCAACACGGCGTCGATCGCAAGATAACCGAGCAGCAGACCGCACAGGCCACCGGCCACCGAGAACACGAGGGTCAGTAAAACCAGCCGGACCGTCTTCTTCGGCTGCGCGGCGCACATCGGCACCAGCATCACGTCCACGGCGATCGGAAAGAAAATGGACTCTGCGAAGCTGACCGCGCACAGCACGGCCGGCGCCCCGGGCAGGCGGGCCCATGCCACTACGCGATCGACAAGCCGTGCCGGCGCCGTTTCCATCGCGTGGTCCTGCGTCAGCCCTGCCCAGGCAACAGCGGGACGAATGCGACCGGCGCCAGGCTCTCGCGCACATCACCGCTCTCGCCGCGCTCGATGCGCACGAGTTCCTGGCGGGAATGGTCGCCCAGGGGAATGACGATGCGTCCTCCCGGCGCCAGTTGGTCCAGCAGCGCCTGCGGCACCGCCGCTGCCGCCGCGGCGACGAGGATTCCGTCGAAAGGGGCCTGTCCCGGCCAGCCGAGCATTCCGTCACCGTGCCGGAAGCGCACGTTGTTGCAGCCCAGTTCCGCCAGCAGGGGCCTTGCTTCGACGAGCAGCGAGCCGATCCGCTCGATGCTGAACACGGACCGCACCAGCGGAGCCAGAATCGCGGTCTGGTATCCGGACCCGCATCCGACCTCGAGCACCTTGGCCGACCGCCGCATCCGGCCGTCCTCCTCCATCAGCAAGGCCTGCGTCATCAGGGCCACGACGTACGGCTGCGAAATGGTCTGCCCGGACCCGATCGGCAGCGCATTGTCGTTGTAGGCGTAGCGTTCCAGCGCTTCTTCGATGAACAGATGGCGCGGCGTGCGGCGTATCTGCTCCAAGACCTCCGGGCTGCGGATTCCTCGATCGCGCAGCGAATCCGCCAGGCGGTCGCGGACCCGTGCGGACGTCAGGCCAATCCCGCTACGCCGGCGTTGTCCCGGGCGCAACGGGTTCATAGCTGCAGCCAGTCGCGGGTCGCTTCGAGACGATTGTGATCGGTCAGGTCGCACTGAACAGGCGTCACCGAAATCCACCCGTCGCGCACGGCAAAGAAATCGGTGCCCGGTCCGGCGTCCAGCCCGTGGCCGGGAAGACCCATCCAGTACAGCTTGCCGCCGTAAGGATCGCCCGATACCTTGACGCGGGCGGCCTTGTGGCGGTGTCCCAGCCGGGTCAGCTTGAAGCCGCGGATGTCGTCCCAGGGCAGATCGGGCACATTCACGTTCAGAAGCATGTTGCCCGGCGGCTTGTTCCTGTTCAGTCGCTCGAACAATTCGCTTACCGCGCGTTGCGCGGCGTCGAAATTTTTCGGCGGATAGCCGGCGACCGATATCGCGACCGCAGGCACATCCAGAACCCGGGCCTCCATCGCCGCCGCCACGGTGCCGGAGTAAAGCACGTCGTCGCCCAGGTTGGGGCCGTGGTTGATGCCGGAAAACACCATGTCGGGGTCCTCCGGCAACAGCCCCGTAATGGCGATGTGGACGCAGTCGGTGGGCGTGCCTGAACAGTACCAGCGGTTCGTGCCCAGTTTCGTGACCCGGAGTGGCTCGAACAGCGTGAGCGAATTGCTGGCGCCGCTGTGGTTCCTCTCGGGCGCAACGAGCATGATTTCGGCCAGCCCGAGCAGTGCGCGCTCCAGGGCCTGCAGGCCCTCGGCGCGGTAGCCGTCGTCGTTGGAAAGCAGAACCCGCACGGGTGACCTACTCGCTCGGGTCTCCGGGCTGATCGGAGTGATCGGGATCTTCGGTTGGCGCCTCTTCCTCGACCAGCAGGTAGATCTTCTCGTCGGGACCGATCATGCCCAGTTCGGAGCGCGCCAGCCGCTCGATCTCCTCGTCGCCCTCCTTGAGGCTCTGCACCTCGGCGCCCAGGCGGCGGTTGCGCTCCCTGAGCGCGGCGTTCTCGTTTTCCTGTTCCGCCACTTCCTGGCGGGCGCGAAACAGGCCCAGGAG
This sequence comes from Gammaproteobacteria bacterium, assembly GCA_009838035.1. Lineage (NCBI taxonomy): Bacteria > Pseudomonadati > Pseudomonadota > Gammaproteobacteria > Gammaproteobacteria bacterium. The sequence goes on along the minus strand of VXSK01000004.1, from coordinate 55,748 downwards.
GCCGTCGTCGGCGAACCACAGCGGGTATTGCAGCCCCGCCAGCGCCAGGCCGGCCAGCACGATTCCCGCAGTCTTAGGCTTCATGGCTGATTGGGGCGGAAGCCAATGGCTTCGCGGCATGTGGAGCGGCAACTCTTACCCCCGTCTCGCGGGAGCGTCGGAGGCAGGGATGCCGACACCGAGCCACAGGGATGTGCTTGCCGCGTATCCCGCGAGACGGGGGTAAGAGTTGCGGCGGACTAGCTCGCAAGGTGTTGCACCACGGAGGGTGGGAAGGCGTTCAGGCCTGCGTAGGGCGCGTCGGCGCCGAGCTCTTCGGCGATGCGGAGCAGCCGGTTGTATTTCTCGGTGCGATCGGAGCGGCACGGAGCGCCGGTCTTGATCTGGGTGGCCGCCGACCCCACCGCCAGGTCGGCGATGAAGGTGTCGGCCGTTTCGCCCGAGCGGTGCGAGATGACGGCCGCGTAGCCCGCCGCAACCGCCGCATCGATGGCTGCGCGCGTTTCGGTAAGGGTGCCCACCTGATTCGGCTTGATCAGGATGGCGTTGCCGATGTTGCGCTCGATGCCCTCGGCCAGAATCGCCGTCTGCGTCACAAAAAGGTCGTCGCCGACGAGTTGCACCCTCTCGCCCAGCGCGCGTGACAGGGCTACCCAGCCGTCCCAGTCGTCCTCGGCCATGCCGTCCTCGATGCTCACGACCGGGTAGCGGTCCGCAAGTACCGCGAACCAGCCGGCGAAGTCGGCCGGGTCGAAGGTGCGGCCTTCGGATTCCAGATGGTACAGGCCGTCGGAGTACAGTTCGCTGGCAGCCACGTCCAGACCCAGGAGGAAGTCCCCCGGCACGCTGAAGCCGGCTTTCTGAATCGCTTCGATCAGCGCCTCCAGCGCCGCTTCGTTGGAAGGCAGATCGGGCGCGAATCCGCCTTCGTCGCCCACCGCCGTCGATCGCCCGGACTCCCGCAGGACGCCCTTGAGGACGTGATATACCTCGACTCCCCAGCGGAGCGCCTCTGTAAAGTCTCCGGCGCCCACCGGCAGGACCATGAATTCCTGAACGTCCAGACGATTGTCGGCATGCGCGCCACCGTTGAGGATGTTCAGCATCGGCGTGGGCATGACGGGCGTCCCGGCGCCCAGGACGCGGTAGAGCGGTTCGCCCTGCGCGGCCGCGGAGGCCCGGGCGGCGGCCAGGGACACGGCCAGGATCGCGTTCGCCCCGAGCCGCGACCTGTTGGCGGTGCCGTCCAGCGCAACCATTCGGGCGTCCAGCTCGTCCTGGCGCTCGCCGTCGGCGCCAAGCAAAGCTTTGCAGATCTCGCCGTTGACGTGGCGCACGGCCGACAGGACGCCGCGTCCGCCAAAGCGGCCGGAATCCCCGTCGCGCAACTCGACCGCTTCGCGCGCGCCGGTGGAAGCTCCGGACGGGACGGCCGCCCTGCCCCGGGCCCCGCAACTCAGCGCCACCTCGGCCTCCAGCGTGGGGTTGCCGCGCGAATCGAGAATCTCGCGCGCGTGTATGTGGGCTATTGCAGACACGATCCTTCGGCCAGCGGACGGGATTTCACGAGGCGGTCCAGTTCGAGCAGGGACTCCATCAGTTCGCGCACGCGATGCAGGGGCCAGGCGTTCGGACCGTCGCTCAGCGCTTCATCCGGGCGCGGGTGGGTTTCCATAAACAGTCCGGCCACTCCGGCGCCCACCGCCGCCCGGGCGAGCACCGGCACGAACTCCCGCTGCCCGCCGGAGGAAGTGCCCTTGCCGCCCGGCAGTTGCACCGAGTGGGTGCAGTCGAACACGACGGGACAAGCGGTGTCCCTCAGCACGGCCAGGGAGCGCATGTCCACCACCAGGTTGTTGTAGCCGAATGAAAACCCCCGCTCGCAAACCAGGATGTCGGAGTTGCCGGTCGAGCGCGCCTTGTCCACGACGTTGGACATCTCAGCCGGGGAAAGAAACTGGCCCTTCTTGATGTTCAGCGGCCGGCCCGCGGCGGCGGCCCGCAATATGAAGTCCGTTTGCCGGCAGAGCAGCGCCGGCGTCTGCAGCACGTCGGCCACGGCGGCCACTTCGTCCATCGGCGTGTTCTCATGCACGTCGGTGAGCACGGGTACGCCGATCTGGCGCTTGACCTCCTCGAGAATCTTGAGGCCCTGCTCCATGCCGTGACCGCGAAAACTGGCCAGAGACGAGCGATTGGCCTTGTCGAAGGAAGACTTGTAGACGAGGGGAAATCCAAGTTCCCGGCCGGTTTCGGCCAGCAGCCCCGCGGTTTCCAGGGCCGATTCCCGCGATTCGACCACGCAGGTGCCGGCGATCAGAAACAGCGGCTGGTCCAGGCCGGCGGTGAAGCCCGCCACCTGCGCCCTGCCGGGGCCCGATTGCGCCGTCACGGCGCGCTATGCGCCGGCGGCGCTGGCCGCCTTGGCCGGCAGGTCGCCACGCTGCCGGTAGCTCACGGCGGCGGCGATGAAACCGTCGAACAGCCGGTGTCCGTCGCGTGGCGTAGAAGTGAATTCGGGATGAAACTGGCTGGCCAGAAACCAGGGATGCGACGGCAATTCCACTACTTCCACGAGGCCGTCGATGGACCTTCCGGCGAAACCCAGCCCGGACTTCTTCAGTTCCTCAAGGTAGCGATTGTTGAACTCGTAGCGATGCCGATGGCGTTCGTAGACGGTCTGCGCGCCGTACTCGTTGCGCGCCAGGCTGTCCTTGGCAAGGTGGCAGGCCTGCTCGCCCAGCCGCATGGTTCCGCCCAGGTCGGAATCTTCGCTGCGGCGTTCCACCTGACCGGACTCATCCAGCCATTCGGTTACCAGCGCCACCACCGGATGCGGTGTTTCCGGATCGAATTCGGTGCTGTTGGCGCCCGCAAGTCCGGCGACGTTCCGGGAAAACTCGATTACGGCCACCTGCATCCCCAGGCAGATGCCCAGGTACGGAATCTCCTTCTCGCGGGCATGGGTGACGGCGCTCACCATTCCCTCGATACCGCGTTCCCCGAATCCCCCGGGAACCAGCACTGCATGCACGCCCGCCAGGCAGTCGACGCCCTCGTCCTCGACCTGTTCCGATTCGATATGCCGGACCCGCACGTTGACGCCGCTGCGCCGTCCGGCGTGTCCGAGGGCCTCGTTCAGCGAAATATAGGAATCGCGCAGGTCCATGTACTTGCCGACCATGGCCACGGTCACCTGGCCTTCGCAGTTCCGGCCGGCCTCGACCACCTGTTGCCATTCGGACAGGTCGGCCGGCGGCAGGTCCATGCCGAACTGCGTGGCCACCACCTGGTCCAGTCCCTGGCTGCGCAGTTCGATGGGAATTGCGTACAGGTCGTCCATATCGCGGGCGGAGAACACCGCCGACTCCGGCACGTTGGTGAACAGCGCGATCTTGCGCCGCTGCTCGTCCGGCAGGGCAAGCTCCGAACGGCATACGAGCACGTCGGGCTGAATGCCGATGGACCGCAGCTCCTTGACCGAATGCTGAGTGGGCTTGGTTTTGATCTCCTGCGAAGTGGCTACGTAAGGCACCAGCGTGGCGTGCACGAAGGCGACGTTCTCGCGGCCCATATCCAGGCCCATCTGGCGGATCGCCTCGAGAAACGGCAATGATTCGATGTCGCCGACCGTGCCGCCCACCTCCGTGATGCAAACGTCCGCATCGCCGGCGCCCAGCACGACCGAGCGCTTGATCTCGTCGGTGACATGCGGGATGACCTGCACGGTCGCGCCCAGGTATCCGCCGCGGCGTTCCCGGCCGATGACGGCGTTATAGATACGCCCGGTGGTGAAGTTGGAGTCCCGCCCGGGCCTGCTGGAGCGAACGAATCTTTCGTAATGTCCAAGATCCAGGTCCGCTTCGGCGCCGTCGGCGGTCACGAACACTTCGCCATGCTGGAAGGGACTCATGGTGCCCGGATCCACGTTCAGATAAGGATCCAGTTTGATCATGCTGATGGAAAGGCCGCGGGCTTCGAGAATTGCGCCCAGCGAGGCGGCGGTTATGCCCTTTCCCAGCGAGGAAACTACGCCGCCGGTAACGAAAATGTAGCGGGTCATGCCACTCCGATCACAGTGAGGGATCGGGCATCTAAGATAACACAGACTGCCCGCCGAGCGCTCGCCTGATCCCGCTCTTCCCTGCCCCCTTGCTCTTCGTGCTACCTCGCCCTCTCTTGGCTCCCTTCTTCCGTGAAACGCATGAATCCATCCATGGAGCTTTGTTCCGCCATCCCTGGCTCACAAATTCCCGGAAGAAGGGAGCAAAGAGACGGCTTGCGCAGTGCCTCGTTCCGGGAATGCGCTCACCGTAGCCCGCTTGTGTGCCTTCCTATCGTGGGAGCGTAAAAGCAGGATAGCGATTCCGAGCCAGGGATGGCGACTCCAACGAGAGGAAGGCATACAAGCGGGCGGGATCGAAGCGCCTGGGCCGATTAACCTGGGTCGCTTGCCGGCGAAATGTAGATGCGGCCCCGGCGGCGGGTAAGGCGAACGCCGCCCCAGCGGGCCTCCGGATGGCGGTCGGGCGCCGCGTTCAGCAGCATGGCCAGCGCCGCATTCAGGCGGGCCACGGACGGCGCGGCGACGCCGAGCGCGGCGAGCCGTTCCCGTAGCAGGTTCGCCCGGCGCGCCGGAGAAAGCACGAGAAGGCCCTCGCATTCGATATAGTCGTCACCCGCGATCCCGCGGCCGTCATGCTTGGCCAGGTCGCGCAGCAATTCGCGCGTGTCCGCGGCCAGCCGCGCAGTCCGTCCGGCGGTGGCCGCGGCACCTGGCCAGCGCCCACGCAGCAACGGCTGTACTTCGTTGCGCAGGAAGGAACGGTCGTACCCGGTCTCGCGATTGGAAGGATCCTCAATCCAGTTCTCGCCCCTTTGATCGAGCCAGGCGCGCAAATCCTGGCGGGGGATATCGAGCAGCGGACGCAACAGCCATCCCCGGCCCAGACGGCGCTTCTCACGGATTCCCGCCAGACCCTCAATTCCGGTCCCGCGTAGCATGCGCAACATCAGCGTTTCCCACTGATCGTCCTGGTGATGCGCGGTCAGCAAGCATTCCTCTGGCTCCATGAGCGCCTCCAGCGCCTCGTAGCGCGCGCGGCGCGCCGCGGCTTCCACGCCCCGGCCGTCGGCCCGCACTTCAACCTCGCGGCAGGCCAGAGGCACCCCCAGGGCGCGGGCCCGATCCCTGCAGTGCCTGCCCCAGTCGCCGGAATCCCGGTGCAGGCCATGGTTGACATGCGCGGCGCGCAGGCGTTCGCGACCGGATTCCTCCAGCAGCTCATGCATGATCAGCAGCAGGGCGGTCGAATCGGCGCCGCCGCTGAACGCCACGAGCAGCGGGCGCTCCCGCCAGTCCGGGCACAAACGGCCAAGCGCCGCTGCCAGGGTTGTCAGAACAGCATCGATCGCAGGCTTGCTGCTCGTGCCAGTTGGTGGGATCTTCAGCTTCGCCTCGGGCACCAGGATCCTATGCGGCTTCTCCCGCCAGGACCCCGCGCGGGTCCTCGATCAGGTCGGGGTGATGGAGCTTCACCAGGCGGTGCAATTCGACCGGCAATTCGTCGGGACCGAAGGCCTTGCCGCCCCTGCCGTTCTGCACCGTATGCCCGGGGGTATCGCCCATCTGCATCCACGGCCGGAATGCCGTGTTGGCGATGTAGGCCACGTCCACAGGCACCGAGGCGAGCGACGGATCGGAAAGCGCCGCCCAGCTGCCCTGGTTGATCGTCCATTCGCGGTAGAAGAAGCTCGGTCTCGACTCACCTGCCGGGAACACCCGCGCACTGATGTCCTGACGAATGTAGAAGTCGTCGCCGCGCAGCTGCGGCAGACTGATGAAGCGCTGGCTCTCGACCTGCCCCGTGGCAAAAAAGGACTCGCCGTCGACCGTTTCCTGCTGCATGGTGAAGTCGTTGGTGTCCTCGGCGCGAACCGTCATGTCCATGTGCGACGGACCGGCGCGGTACAGGGGCACGTCCACCACGTTGCCGGTAACCGGCATTGTCAGCTTGTCCAGCAGTTCGCCCGTCTCGATGTCCATGTACATCGCGACTTCCAGCGAGACGCTCTTGTAGAGGCTGTCGTTGACCTTCCGCATCTGGCGGATGGTGGTCGAAAGCAGCCGGTACATCGGGTGAGTCACGCCGTCGATGAACGCATAGTTGACCGCGTCCACCCAGCCCATCGTCACCCGGTCGTCGAGGCTGCTGCGCAGCTTGACGAAGTAGTGCAGCATTTCATCGTCGCTGAGATCGAGATCGGTAAGTCCCGAATACTCGTCCGCGTGCGCCCCGGTGGCCAGCCCGGCCAGAAACGGCGCGCCAAGCGCACCTGCCAATACCGAACGGCGATTGAAGTTTGTGTTCATATTTCCTCCCGATACACGGACTAGGCTTCGCGGTAGACGCCGTACTGGAGCAATCGCTGATGGCGGCGTTCCAGCAGTTCGGCGGGTTCCAGGCGGGTCAGCTTGAGCAGGTGCTTGCCGATCGCCTTCTTGAGGCTCGCTATCGCGGCGGTAGGGTCGCGGTGGGCGCCGCCCACGGGCTCGTCCAGCACTTCGTCGACGAGCTTGAGCTTCTGCAGCCGTCTGGCCGTGATGCCCATGGCCTGGGCGGCTTCGGTGGCGTGCTCCGCGCTCTTCCAGAGAATGCTGGCGCAGCCTTCCGGTGAAATCACCGAGTAGATGCTGTATTGCATCATGATCACCACGTCCGCCACGCCGATCGCCAGCGCCCCTCCGGAGCCTCCCTCGCCGATGATCGCGCTGATGATGGGGGTCTTCAGTCCCACCATGCAGCTCAGGCTGGAGGCGATGGCCTCGCTCTGGCCGCGTTCCTCCGCGCCGATTCCCGGGTAGGCGCCGGGCGTATCGATCAAAGTGACCACCGGCAGCGAAAACTTCTCGGCAAGCTGCATGAGCCGTTGCGCCTTGCGGTAGCCCTCCGGGCGCGTCATGCCGTAGTTGCGCCGCACCCTCGAGGCCGTATCCCTCCCTTTCTGATGGCCGATCAGCATCACCGGCGCGCCCTCGATCCGGGCCAGCCCACCCACCAGCGCGTAGTCGTCCGCGTACATGCGATCGCCATGCAATTCCTGGAATTCGCCGGTCATCCCGGCGATGTAGTCCAGCGAGTAGGGCCTCTTGGGATGCCGCGCCACCTGCGCCGTCTGCCACGGCGTCAGCTTGCGGTAGATGTTGCGGGTCACGGACCGGCTGCTGCGCTGAAGCCGCTGAATCTCGGCGGCCACGTCCACGCCGGAATCGTTGTCGAGAAACCTCAGTTGCTCGATCTTGCTTTCCAGCTCCGCGATGGGCTGTTCGAAGTCAAGAAATGAATCCATACGCAGTGCGTCCGACCAGGCCGGGCCTGCGATTGTAAGCCCTTATCAGTGCGAACGCCGCGTCAGGCGTAGCGAATATTGAACTCGCTGATTACCGGCGACTGACCCAGGGCATGCCGCAAACCACCGGTTGCGCGCACGTTCCAGTGACAGCCCAGGCGCAGGCTGCCGGCGGCGGCCGGGCCGGAATACCGCACGACAACCTGCGTTCCGCCGGGCACGTGCGGGCGCAGCAGATCCTTGAGCTGCGTGAAGGTCTCGGCCGGCGTTTCGGCCGCGCGACAGTCGAGCAACAGCAGCCGGGCGCGCTCTTCCATCACGTCGTCCAGCGGCTCCACCGAGTCCGCAAACAGCATGAGCGAACCCCGCTGCAGGCGCGACAGGCGGCCCTTCACCAGCACGAGGGAATGGGGCGTGATCAGTCGACCGGGCGGCGCGCCCGCGTCCCACCGCGGCAAACGTACGGGCAGCCGGGTGGCGCCGTCGTCCAGGTCGAAGTAATTGGCGCCGGATCTGCGCCATTTGCGCAACACGCTGCCGGCCACCGTAACGTCCGGCGCGTCGCGCTCATCCCGCGGGCCCGGCTGCGATCGATCCAGTATTTCGCGCAGCGCGCCGCCCGTGAGGACGCGCGCCTCGTCCCGGCATTCATCGAACGGGTGGCCGCTCAGGCAGAACCCCAGGCTCCGGCGCTCCCCGTCCAGCAGTTCCCGGAGACCCCATTCCGGCACGTCGGGAATCTCGATTTGCATCGGCTGATCGCCGCCGTCGTCGAACAGGCCTTCCTGCCCGCTCTCGGCGTCGCGGGCCGCCTGCGCCGCTGCCGCGAGCGCCGCGGGCAACACCCGTATCAGCGCGGCCCGGTTGGCGCACAAGCTGTCCAGGGCGCCCGATCGAACCAGCGTTTCAGCCTGCCGCTGGTGCAGCCCCGCGCCGCTGATTCGCGAAAACAGATCCGCTATGCCCGTATAGGGCCCGTTTTCTTCGCGTTCGGCCCTGATGGCCTGGGCCGCGGCCTGGCCCAGTCCGCGGATGGCGCCCAGCCCGCAGCGAACGGCCTTGTCGTCCACGGCGCTGAACCCCACATGCGAGCGGTTCACGTCCGGCCGCTTGACCGCGAGCCCCAGGGCGAGGCACTCCTGCGTCATCCAGTAGAGGCGGTCATGCGCGCTCATGTCGGTGGTCATCGTGGACGCCATGTACTGGGCCGGATAGTGCGCCTTCAGCCAGGCCGTCTGGTAGGCGACGATGGCATACGCCGTGGAGTGCGACTTGTTGAAACCGTAGCCGGCGAAGGTCTCCATCAGGTTGAAGATGTGCTCGGCCTTGCCCCGGGTCAGTCCGTGCTTCAGGGCGCCCTTTACGAACACCGAGCGCTGATCCGCCATCTCGTCCTTCAGTTTCTTGCCCATCGCGCGGCGCAGCACGTCCGCCTGGGCAAAGCTGTAGCCGGCGATCAGGCGCGCGATCTCCATGACCTGCTCCTGGTAGAGGATCACGCCGTAGGTTTCGCCCAGGAGTTCACGCAGGTCATCGTGAAGATAATCGACCGACTCCTGGCCGTGCTTGCGCTTGATGTAGGTGTCCGCCATGCCGGTCTGCAGCGGACCGGGACGAAACAGCGCCACAAGCGCGATCATGTCGCTGAAGCGGTCCGGCCGCAGGTCGCGGATCAGGTCGCGCATGCCGCGCGACTCGAGCTGGAAAACCGCGCGAGTACGCAGGTTGCGCAGGAGTTCGTACACCCTCGAATCGTCCAGCGGCAGCCGGGCGATGTCGATGGGCGGCTCGTCCGCCGAGCGGCGGGCGCAATTGACCTCCTCCACGGTGCGGGTGATCGTGGTGAGGTCGTTCAGGGCCAGGAAATCGAACTTCACCAGCCCCACCGATTCGATGTCGTCCTTGTCGAACTGGGTGACCGTCGGCGCGTCGCTTTCCTGGCGGTAGAGCGGCGTGAATTGGATCAACTCCGACGGAGCGATCACGACGCCTCCCGCGTGGGTGCTGGAATTGCGCGGCAGGCCCTCCAGTTGCAGCGCCAGGTCGATGACCGCGCGCGCCTCGGTGTCGGTGTTGTACAAGTGACTCAGTTCCCGGTCGTCCTTCATCGCCTGCTCGATGGTTACGCCCACGGGCAGCGCGGGGATCAGACCGGCGATCTGTTCTCCCAGGCCGAGCGGATGACCCAGGACCCGGGTCGCGTCCTTGATGGCGGCGCGCGCCGCCAGGCGATTGAACGTGATGATTTGCGCCACCCGGTCCCGCCCGTATTCCTCGGCCACATGCTCAAGGACCCGTTCGCGCTGTTCGGCGCAGAAATCGATATCGATGTCCGGCATTGAAATTCGCTCCGGGTTCAGGAAGCGCTCGAAGATCAATCCGTAGCGCAGAGGATCGATGGCGGTGATGCCCAGCGCGTAGCTGATCAGCGAACCGGCCGCCGATCCCCTGCCCGGACCTACCGGCACCTGGTTATCGCGCGCCCAGCGCACGATATCGGCGACGATCAGGAAGTAGCCGGGATAGTCCATGCGCCGCACGACCTCCAGTTCGGCGTTCAAGCGGTCGGTGTAATGCGTGGGCAGCTCCGCATCCGCGCCTTCGCCTGCGCCGACGCCGAGCTGGCGTTTCAGGCCGGTCAGCGCCTCCCGCTCGAGAAATTCCCATTCGCTCAGGCCCGCGGGCGCCCGCGCCTTCGGCAGCCTCGATTCCCCCAGGTCCAGTTCCACCGTGCAGGCGCGGGCGATGGCCACGGTATTGCTCAAGGCCTCCGGCAGGTCGGCGAACAACTCGGCCATCTCGGCCGGACTCCTCAGGAATTGCTGAGGCGTGTAGCGCCGCTCGCGCCGCGGATCGTTCAGCGTTTCGCCCCGGTGTATGCACACCCGCGCTTCGTGCGCCGTGAACTCGCCGCTGTCCAGGAAGCGAACGTCGTTGACCGCCACCAGCGGGATGCCTTCCGCGTTGGCGAGTTCCACCGTTCGCTGCGTCAGCTCCGTCTCGCCCGGGCGGCCCAGCCGGCTCACCTCCAGAAAGAGGCCGCCCCCCAACAGCCTGCGCAAGGCCAGTATCCACTCGCGCTCCCGGCGCGCCTCGGGCCCGCGCCCGGCGGCGCTGTCGAGGCCGATCAGCCCGATCAGGCCATCCAGGCCCTCGGCGTTCAGCCATTCCCCCATGAGCGCGGGGGCGCCGCGCGGTTCCAGTTCGAGGTACATGCGCGTAAGCAGGACCAGCAGGTTTCTGTAACCCGTGGCGTTCCGGCACAGGAACGTTATCCGCCCGGGCCGGGTCCCATCCTCCGGCCGGCCGAAATCCAGGTCCGCGCCAAGAATGGGCTTGACTCCCGCGTCAAGCGCCGCCCGGTAAAAGCGTACCGCCCCGAACATGTTGTTGAGGTCGGTCAGGGCAACGGCGGGCATTCCCCGTTCCCGCACCGCGCGGCAAAAGCCGCCCTCGCCGCCGCTTATGCGCAGCACCGAGTCCACCAGCGAGAATTCCGAGTGCAGGCGAAGATGGACGAATGGAGCGGTCGGTTCCATGGGCGGTTCAGGGCCTGTTCCCGCCATGAGCCGGGGCGACGGCGCGGACCGGCCGGAAACTGCGGCGGTGCGCGGGGCTTGCACCCAGCCGTTCGAGGGCCGCGCGATGGGCGGGCACTGCGTAACCCTTGTGTTCGGCCAGGCGATATCCGGGCCACCTGAGATCCAGGCGCCGCATCAAACGATCCCGACGTTCCTTGGCCACGATGGAAGCGGCGGCGATGAGCGGGCAGCGCCGGTCTCCACCGATCATGGCCTCAAGTTCGATACCCCGGCGCCAGCTCGCCGGCATTTCCGGCAGGTAGGGTCCGTCCACCCGCACCAGCGACGGCCTGCCGGACAGGCCAAGCAGCGCCCGGCGCATGGCCAGCAGGCTGGCGCGCAAGACGTTGAGTCGATCGATCTCCTCCACTACCGCAATTCCCACCGACCAGGCCAGGCAACCGCTTCGAATGGCTTCCTCGAGCACCGCGCGCCGCGCGGGCGAGAGCAGTTTGGAGTCGCGGACGCCGGGAATGTCCCGTCCGGCGGGAAGGGCGACGGCGGCGGCGACAACGGGCCCCGCCAGGGCGCCGCGGCCCGCCTCATCCACTCCGGCCAGAATCCCGGACATCCTCGCCGCCGGGAGTTCCATGGCAGGCCCCCGCACGAGTCAGCCGGCCTTCGCCAGGGCCAGGACGGCCTGCGCCGCGCGGTCATTGACGCCCCGCCCCAGCGATTCGGAAAGACCGGCGAATTCGGCGCGCATCGTCTGACGGGCACCAGGATCGTCGTACAGACGCAGCAGCTCGGCCCCCACCGTCTCGCCACGGGCCCGCTCCTGCAGCAGTTCGGGAACCAGTTTGCGTCCCGCAAGGATATTGGGCAGGGCGATGTGAGGCGTTTTCAGAAGACGGAAGACTCGCGCAATCCAGGCCGTCAGCGGCACAACCCGGTAAACCGCCACCAGCGGACAACCACACACCATGGCCTCCATCGTAACCGTGCCGGAAGCGGCCGCGGCCAGATCGGCCCGTGCCAGCAAATTTCGCGCGTTTACGGACTCCCGGCTCACCTCGACGCCGGGCGCGAAGCGCCTGAGGATCGCGTCGAATTGCTCCCGGCCCTGTCCGCTTGTGGCGGCAGTGGAAAAGCGCACGCCCGGCCGGCGCTCCTTGAGCCACGCGGCCGCGCGCGCGATCGGGGGGCCGATGCGGCTAATTTCCGAACTACGCGAACCGGGCAACAGGGCCACGAGCAGGTCGTCCTTGCGGGCGGGAGGCGATCCCCTCCGTTCAGGCGCTTGCTCATCGGCAATCGGATGACCGACGAATACCGCTTCCACGCCTTTTTCGCGCAGCAGGGCCGGTTCAAACGGAAGCAGGCACAGCACCCGGTCGCAATTGCGGCGGATGCGCCGTGCCCGGCCGGAGCGCCAGGCCCAAATCGAGGGGCATACGTATTGCACGGTGCGCACGCCACGCCGCTTCAGGCGCCCGGCCAGCCTCAGGTTGAGTTCCGGAGAATCCACGCCGACAAAAACGTCCGGGCGAAACTCGCCGAGCCGCCTGAGCAACCGGCGGCGTAGCATCCACAGGCGCGGCAGGTGGCGGACGATTTCGGCCAGGCCCATGACCGCGAATTCCGACGAATCGAGCATGGCCCTGCAGCCCGCCTCGCGCATTGCAGGACCCGCAACGCCGGCCACCTCCACCTCCACCGGCCCGGCGCGCAGGGAGCGAATCAGTCCCGCGCCCAGGCGATCGCCGGAGGCCTCGCCGGCGACCACCGCTATCCGCAGGGCCCGGTCAGTAGGCGTCAACGCAAGAGACCGCGCCCGGACTCGGCCAGAAACTCCGTCATCGGCGTCAACTCCGGCTGTTCCCGGGCGGCTTCGGCAATGATTTCGGTCGCCTCGGCGCGGCTCAGCTCCTTGCGGTAAAGCGTGCGGTAGGCCCTTTCGATATTGGCCCGTTGGGGAGGGGTGAACCCATGGCGCCGAAGTCCTATCACGTTGACCCCGCGCGGCCTGGGCGGCTGTCCCGCCACCAGCACGTACGGTGGAACGTCGCGGGTAATCCCGGCATAGATCCCGACGAAACCGTAGTCGCCGATCCGGCAGAACTGATGCGCTCCCGAAAACCCCGCCATGGTTACGTGACTGCCGACGCGGACATGGCCCGCAAGGCTGGCGAAATTGGCCATCACCACGTCGTCGCCGAGCACGCAGTCATGCGCGATATGAACGCTGGCCATCAGCCAGCAATTGTTCCCCACCCGGGTGACTCCGCCCCCGTCCTCGGTGCCGCGATTGATGGTCACGAACTCGCGAATCGTGTTGTCGTCGCCGATTTCCAAACGGCTTGTTTCTCCCGGGCGGAATTTGCGGTCCTGCGGATCGCGCCCGATGGCCGCGTGGGGGTGGATTACATTGCGCGCACCCAGGCGCGTGGGCCCTTCGATGACCGCGTGGGAGCCGACCTTGCAGCCGGGGCCGATCTCCACCTCCGGTCCGATTACGGCATAGGGACCGACTTCCACGTCGGCGGCCAGGTCCGCGCGCGAGGAAACGATCGCGGTTGTGTGAACTTCCGTCACTACGAACGCTCCAGGCGCCGCACCCGCTGGTGCAGGGCGTCCAGATGCTTGAAGCGCGCCGCATTGCGGCGCCAGCTCGAAACCTCTTCCATGGGCGTCATCGAACCCGCATAGGCTCCGGGTTTGCGGATCGGGCGCGTGACCACGGTGCGCGCCAGCAGCACCACGTCGTCGCAAATCCCAATGTGGCCCGCCATGCCCACATTGCCCGCGATCCGGCATCGGCGCCCTATCTTCACGCTCCCGGCAATCATGCACCCGGCGGCCATGGCCGTGTGCTCCCCGATATGCACGTTGTGTCCGATCTGAATCAGGTTGTCCAGACGCACCCCGTCCCCGATCACCGTGTCCTCGAGGGCGCCGCGGTCGATCGTGGTGTTGGCGCCGATCTCGACGTCGTCGCCGATACGCACGGCCCCCAGTTGCGGTATCTTGCGCCAGCGCCCGCCTGCATCCGGGGCGTTGCCGAAACCGTCCGATCCCAGCACGGCGCCGGGGTGGACCAGGCACCGCTTTCCTATGGTCACGCCCTCGCAAACCGCACTGTTCGCCAAGATCCGGCTGTCCGCGCCGATATGCGCCCGAGGTCCCACGGTCGCGTTGGGTCCTATGTAAACGCCGCGGGCCAACGCGGCGCCGGCGGCCACGCGCGCCCCGGCCGCCACTTCGCAGGTTTCGTCCACGCTCGCATCGGCAGACACCGTGGCGTCGGCATGAATTCCGGCCGCGGGCGGCAGCAGTTCGTGCAGCTCGTCGGCCACGCCGGCGAAAACGCGATACGGGTCGGGCGTGATCAGCGCCGCTACCGGGCATTCGGCGGCGTGGGGTTCGCTGAGGATCACGGCGCCCGCCCCGGTCGAGCGAAGATCGTTGAGGTACGCCTGGTTGAGAAAGAAGGCCACGCTGCCGGCATCGGCGCCCGCAAGCGTGGAAGCGCGATGAACCCGCACGCCGGGCTCTCCGCGAAGTTGGCATTCGTGACGCCGGGCGAGTTCGCTAAGCGTCAGTCCCCGCTCGTGATGCGAACGCCGCTGCATCAGCTTCGCGGCCGGCAGACACTAGTCCTGCTGTTCGCTGCTGTAGGTTTCCTGCAGGGCGCCGAGAACCTGCGGAGTGATGTTGACCGCATCGCTGAAGTGCACCACACCACCACTCAAGACGAGGTCGTAGTCGTTCTCCTCGGCCACCTGGCGCACGTGGCTCAGGAATATCGCACTCAAGTCACGCTCGAGATTCTGGTTTTCCAACTGAAAATCCTCCTGCAGAGCTTGGCCCATCTGCTGAATCTCCCGCCTCTGAGCAATGATGTCCCGTTCGGCGGTGCGCAGCTGCTCGGTGCCCATGGTTTCCCTGTCGCGCTCGTAGGTCTCTTCCAACTCCTCAAGCCGAGTCTGCTTGGCATTCAGGTCCCGCTGCCGACCCGCAAACATTTCACTGATGTTTTCCTGGGCCTCGCGACCCTGCGGCGACTCCACAGTCAGCAAAGGCAGGTTGACGAATCCGATCTTCAGGGCGGTGTCCTGGGCCAGTGCGCTTCCGGCCGCAAGCGCACTCAAAGCGGCGCCCAGGAGCAGGTTCTTTGTGATGTTCATTGTCTGAAAAAAGCCTCTTGTTTCCAAAGGGATAGGGGAGGACGCAACAGGATCTAGAACGCGCCGCCCAGGGAAAACTGGAAGCGTTCCACCTCGTCCCCCCAAAATCGGTCGGTCTCGAGATCGGCGTTCAGCGGCGCGGCAAAGCTGAATCTCAACAGCCCCAAAGGCGCCAGCCACTCCGCACCAATCCCGACGGAACGCTTAAGTTTACTTGTGTCAAAGTCGTAACTCAACGGATTTCCCTGGCGGTCGAAGAACTCCAGGTCCGAAGTGGAGAACACGTTGCCCACGTCGAAAAAGGCCGCCAGGCGCGCGCTCTGGCGGAAGCGCTCGGGCAGCGGCAGGATCAACTCGACCTGGCCGGTAACCAGCATGTTGCCGCCATAGGCGTTGCCGAAACGGTCCTTGGGTCCGAGGCGGTATTCCTTGAAACCGCGCACCGAATCCGGTCCGCCGCCGTAAAAATGCTTGTAGGGCGGCACCGCGCTCGTGTCGCCGAAGGCCTCGGAAATGCCGACGTCGGCATTGAGCCTGAGGCTGAACCAGCGGCGCAGTCCCGGAATGCCGAGGTATTGCGTGTACTGGTAGCGCGCGGTCGCATACTCGACGTCGCTGCCGGGAATCGTGGCCGACAGCGAAAGGCGGTGGCGCATGCCCCGGTCGGGGAACAGCACCCGGTTGCGGCTGTCATAGAGCCAGCCCATCAGCAACTCCAGGCTGGCGAACTTGGAACCGTAGTAAACGTCGGGCTGCCCGGTAACCGGGTTGACGACTTCGCGCTCGTACGGCTTGCCGTTGGCCTGCACCCATTGCCGGGACTGCTCGTTGCTGAAGCTTGTCGTGATCAGGTCGGCCTGCTGCAGCGTCGCCCCGAGGATCACGCTCTGGTATTCGGTAATGGGGTAGCTCAGTTCGGTCGAGGCCGATGCCGTGGTGGTGTCCAGGTCCGAAGCGGCGTTGAAGAACTGCGTGTAGTTCTGGTAGGTCAGCCCACCGGTAATGCTGACCCCGTTCATGGTCGCGTAGGGATCGGTGTAGGAAAGGTTGTAGACCCGCGAATAGCTGGTGCCCGTCAGTCCGATCGCAAGCCGGTTGCCGCGGCCGAACAGGTTGGAATGCACGGCGCTGCCGCTCAGTTGCATCCCGTAGTATCCGGTGTAACCCACCGAGCCCTGAAACTCGCCCGGTTGCCGTTCGGTCAGGCTGAACACGACGTCCACCTGGTCCTGAGAGCCCGGAACCCGCAGGGTCTCGAAATCGACCTCCTCCAGGTACGGAAGCCGCTGCAGCCGGATCTTGGATCGCTCCAGCAGATCGTTGGACAGGTAGGCGCCCTCGAACTGGCGCAGCTCGCGCCGCAGCACTTCGTCCTCGATCGAAGACGCCCCGTCAAAGGTGATGCGCCGCACGTACACGCGCCGCTCTGCCTGGATCCACAGAGTCACCGCTACCTCGCCGGCATCCTCGTCAATCTCCGGATCCGGCACGATCTCGGCAAAACCGTATCCCTCCTGGCCCAGGCGCAGGCGTATCAGTTCGCTGCTCTGGGTGATGAGCCGCTGCGAGAAGCGCATTCCCGGCTTGAGCAGCACATACTGGTTCAACTCGGCCTCGTCCACGACGAAATCGCCGGCCAGCTTGACCTCCGATACCGTGTAATTGCTGCCTTCACGAACGTTGATGGTGATGAAAACGTCCTTCAGATCGGGCGCGAGCGTCACCTGGGTCGATTGCAGCTGAAAGTCGGCATAACCGCGATCCAGGTAATGCGAGCGCAGCTTTTCCAGGTCGCCCTGCAACGCCTCGCGCGAGTAGCGGTCGTCCTGGCGGATGAAGGACAGCCAGTTCGGCGTCTTCAGCTCGAAATCCTTCTTCAGTTCCTTGTCCGTGAAAAGCTCGTTGCCCACGATGTTGATCTGGCGGATACGCGAGCGGTCGCCCTCCGTGATGTCGATGACCACGTCCACCTTGTTGTCGGGAAGTTCCGTCACGTCCACGTTGACTTCGGCGCCGTACTTGCCGCGCCCGAAATAGAGGTCGGTCAGCGAGAGCTCCACTTCCTCAAGAACCGACGGCTTGACCAGGCTGCCTTCGGAGATGCCGTTGTCGAACAGTGTCCGGTTCAGGTCCTCGGACTTGACGTCCTTGTTGCCCTCGATCAGCAGCGATTCGATCGTGGGCTGTTCGCGCACCGCCACAAGCAGCGCGTCCCCGTCGCGCCGAAACTCGACATCCGCGAAGAAGCCCGACGCGTACAGTCCCCTTATCAGCTGGCGCACGGAAGCCGCGTCCAGCGTGTCGCCGATGTTCACGGGCAGGTAATTCAGTACGGCGCCCTCGGAGATGCGCTGCAGGCCCTCGATGCGGATGTCCCGAACGACAAACGCCTCTTCCTGCGCCTTCGCAAACACCGGTGCAAAACCGAACACGACCGCTGCCGCCGCCACCAGTGCCGTGTCAATCAAATACCTTCGCATCCGCTCAGCCTCCCGGGCGGAAGAATCCGCTGATGTCGTTGAACAGGGCCACGAACATGATGGCCAGCACCAGCGCCAGCCCCAGCCGCTGCACGGCGAGCTGGGTCCGTTCGCGAATCGGGCGGCCGCGAAGCTTCTCGATCGTCTGGTTCACGATCTGGCCGCCGTCCAGAATCGGAATGGGGAGCAGGTTGAGGATGCCCAGGCTCACGCTGACCAGCGCCAGGAACATGAGGAACGCGACCCCGCTGATCTGGACCGCTTCTCCCGCGTAGCGGGCGATGCCCACGGGCCCGTTCAGGGTGCGCAGCGAAACGTCGCCGGTGAACATGTTGCCGAGCACGCGGAAGGTAAGCGCGGTAATTCGCCCGGTTTCCTGTACGCCTCGCGCCAGTGCCCGCAACGGCCCCAGGCGCTGGGTCACGAACAGGTGCGAACGCGCCTCGGGAGACTGCGTCACGCCGACGAAGCCGATGGCGGCCGGGCCGGCCGCGTCCTGTGCCGGGGCTTCGCTGCGGCTGCCGATCCGCAGGTAGAGCCGTAGCTCCGTCCCGTCACGGGCCACGGTCACGGGCACGCTTTGTCCCGGGCGGGCCCGCACGTAATCGACCCACTCGCGCCAGGTGCCGATGTCCTCCCCGCCAGCCGACAGAATGTGGTCACCGGGCGCGAATCCGGACGCGGCGGCCGGACCGTCCGGAAGGATGTCGCCCAGTATGGGACGCGAATCCCTCATCGGTTCCAAACCGGCCGCGCCGAACAGATTGCCGTTTTCGAGGATGCCCTTCTTCTGCTCGGAGAGATCGAGAAGGAGATCGCGCCGGGCGCCCTGCTCGTCCTCAACGGTGACCTGCACCGTCGGATCGCCCAGGATCTGGTCGACGATGGCCATCGCCGCGGCCTGCCAGGTGGGTGAATCGCGATCCTCCACGGCCACGATCCGGTCGCCGGCGCGCACTCCGGCGCGCTCCGCGGCGCTGCCGGGCGTCACCCCGCCGACCAGTGGGGCGGCCGCCTGTATGCCGACCATGAAGATCATCCAATAGGCCACGATGGCGAACAGGAAATTCATGCCGGGGCCGGCTGCGAGCACGAAGATCCGTTGCCAGTAGGGCCGCCGATTGAAGCTGCGATGCAGTTCTTCCTCGGCAACCGGTCCCTCGCGCTCGTCCAGCAGGCGCACGTATCCGCCCACGGGAAGCGCCCGCAACTGGTACTCGGTCTGGTCCAGGCCCGCCTTTCGTCGCCAGATCGCAGGCCCGAAACCGATCGAAAACTCCAGGACCCTGACTTTCGACATCCGCGCGGCAATGTAATGCCCCCACTCGTGCACGGCAACAAGCAGGCTTATCGCCAGTACGAACGCGCCAATTGCAATCAGGGTATCCACCAGCATGGCAGAACGGTTTCTCTCTCGGGTCGGTCTTTCGCGGGCTTCTTTTCTATGCTACCAAAACAACCGCTCCGGTCCCCACCCTCGGGATCCTAAAGCGGCAGCCAGCCAACAGGCTGAAACACCAGCAATCCCAGCAACGGTGCGGTGGCGATGCTGCTGTCCATGCGGTCCAGCATCCCACCGTGACCGGGCAGCATGCGTCCGCTGTCCTTGAGGCCGGCACGCCGTTTGAACATGCTTACCGTCAAGTCGCCCACCATCGCCAAAGCTCCCACAGCCAGCCCTCCAAGCGTCCAGAACAGTACCGATTGCTGCAGGTAAAAGGATGCGGCAAAGCCGGCGAGGGTTGCCATGATCAGCCCCCCCGCGGCGCCCTCAACGGTCTTGCCGCCGCTAAGGACCGGCGCAAGCTGACGCCGCCCCAACAGCTTTCCGAACACGAACGCCCCCGTGTCGGCCGCCCCGACCAGGACCAGCAACAGAATGAGCAAGTCACCCCGGCCGGTACCAAGAATGGCGAGCACCGCCAGCCACGCGGGCGCCATTCCCAGCAGCCCGCAGCCCAGGACCGCCGAATTGCCGATCGAACCGTACGAACCCCGCAACAACACGATTGCCAATGCCCACCAGGCCACGCCCAGGACCATGACGGCGTGCGACACCGGACTGGGCGGCGGCATCGCAACCGGGACCGCGAGCGCCAGGGCGAAAAGGAGGATCCACGACGATCGCGCCACGGTCCCGGCAAGGCCCGCCATACGCAGCCACTCGCGCCAGCACAGCAACAGGACCAGCCCGATCATCGTCAGTTTGAGGCTGAGCGGTGAAACGCTGGCGACCACGATCGCGGCCACCAGTACCGCCGCCGTCAATATCCTTGGAGGGAGGAAGCGGCTCATGCCGTACCGAATCGGCGCTGCCGCGCCGCATAGTCGTCCAGCGCGGCCTGCAATTCCGCGGACCCGAAATCCGGCCACAGCACGTCGGTGAAATACAGCTCCGTATAGGCCAGGTGCCAGAGCAGGAAGTTGCTGATCCTGCGCTCGCCCCCGCTACGAATCATGAAATCCGGCGGCGGCAGGTCCGCCAGACCGGTGCGGAGCGCAAAGGCTTCCAGGTCGATATCGTCCGGACCCAGCGCTCCGCGGGCCGCGTCCCGGGCCAACTCCTGCGCCACGCCAACGATTTCCTGCTGTCCGCCGTAGGAAAGCGCGACGATCAGTTGCATCCGGTCATTGCGGCGTGTGCCTTCCTCGGCCTTTTCCAGCGCGGCCCGCACGCCCCCCGAAAACCGGCTGCGGTTGCCGATGCAGCGCAGGCGAATGCCGTTTTCGTTCAACAGCCCCATGTGCCGCCGCAGGCTGTCGGTCAGGAGCTTCATAAGTTCGCTTACCTCATCCTGCGGCCGCCGCCAGTTCTCGCTGCTCAGCCCGAACAGCGTAAGCACGGAAATTCCGCGCCGCGCGCACTCCTCGACAATGTTGCGGGCTGCATCCACTCCCGCCCGGTGCCCCTCCGAGCGCGGCCGCCCGCGCCGCGCGGCCCACCGTCCGTTGCCGTCCATGATGATCGCCAGATGCTGCAATGCGTCACTCAAAACAATACCGGGAAGCGATGACGCTAAATCGACATGATTTCCTTTTCCTTCTCCTCCAGCATGGCATCCATCTGCGCAACATGTGCGTCGGTGATCTTCTGCACCTCGTCCGCCGACCGCCGCTCCTCGTCCTCGGAGGCCATCTTTTCCTTGACCAGCTGCCTGATGTCGGCCAGCACGTCGCGCCGGATATTGCGCACCGCCACCCGGCCCATCTCCGCCTCGTGGCGCGCAACCCTCACCAGCTCGCGGCGGCGTTCCTCGGTCAGCTCCGGTATCGGCACGCGGATTACCGTGCCTGCGGTGACCGGATTGAAGCCCAGCCCCGACTCGCGTATAGCCTTTTCGATCGGTTGCACCATGTTGGCCTCCCACGGCGAAACGGCAAGCGTACGCGCGTCCTCCACGGTGATGCTGGCCACCTGTCGCAGGGGCGTGTCCGCGCCGTAGTAGGGCGCCGTCAGGTGATCGATCAGGCCGGCGTGCGCCCGGCCGGTCCGCAGGCGGGACAGATTCGACCGCAGGGCCGCCACGCTCTTGTCCATGCGTTCGATTGCGTCTTCCTGAAGCTCGTCGATCATTTGCCCCCCTTAGCCTCCGCGGACGCGCCGCTCCCGGCGCCCGTCAGGGTCAACCATCGCCGGGGCCCGTCAGCCCTGGTCGGCGGCGCTGGTCACCAGCGTCCCGACGTCTTCGCCCTGCACAATACGCAAGAGGTCGCCGGGCGAGGCGACATCATATACGCGAATCGGCAGGTTGTTGTCCCGGCACATTACGGCCGCCGTGGAGTCCATGACGCCCAGGCGGGCCCCGATCAACTGATCGTGCGAAATTCGTTCGTAACGCTTGGCGTCCGGCTCAAGGTTCGGATCGGCCGAGTACACGCCGTCCACCTTGGTTCCCTTGATGAGCAGGTCGGCGGAGATTTCCACAGCCCGCAGGCTGGCGGCCGTGTCGGTCGAGAGATAGGGATTGCCGGTGCCCGCCGCGAAAATGCATACCCTGCCCTTTTCCAGGTGACGGAGCGCGCGCCGCCGTATGTAGTCCTCGCAGACCGCACGCACGGCCATCGAAGACATGACCCGCACGCCCGCCCCCAGGCGTTCCAGCGCATCCTGAAGCGCCAGGGCGTTGATGACCGTGGCCAGCATTCCCATCTGATCGGCGGTGACCCGGTCCATGCCTGCGCGCGCCAAGCCCTCGCCGCGAAAGATGTTGCCCCCGCCCACCACGACGGCGGTCTGAACGTCCAGATCGGACAGTTCCTTGACCTCGGCGGCAATCCGCCGGAGCATCGACATGTCGATTCCGTGCGGCTCCCGGCCCATCAGGGCCTCCCCGCTCAGCTTCAGCAAAATACGGCGCAGCGGGGACCCCACGCCGGATTACCTGTGCTCGCGAAGCTGAGCCTCGACCTCTTCGGCCAGATCGCTGGTCGGACGTTCTATGCCCTCGCCCACTTCCAGGCGCACGAACCCGCGCACGCGGGCCTTTTGGGAGGCCAGCAGCTTGCCGACGGTCAGCTTGCTGTCGCGCACGTAGATCTGACCGGTGAGGCAGATGCCGTCGAGAAACTTCCGCAAACGTCCTTCCACCATGCGCGCCACGATTTCCGCGGGCTTGCCGGATTCGGCGGCCTGGTCGCTCAGGAAAGTGCGTTCCCGCTCGACGATATCGGCGGGCACGTCATCGGGGGAAACGTGCTGCGGCCGCATCGCTGCCACATGCATCGCAACGTTCTTGCCCAGTTCCGCGTCGCCGCCCTCCATGTCCACGATCACGCCGATACGGTTGTTATGCACATACACGGACGTTTCGCCCTGCGCCTGAATGCGCTCGAAGCGGCGCACGGAAATGTTCTCGCCGATTCGCGCAACCGCATCCTGGCGCGTCTGCTCCAGCGACTGGCCGTCCACTTCCAGCGCCATCAGTTCGTCGAGGGTACCCGGAGCCCCATCTGCCACGGTTTGTGCAATTGACGCGGCATATTCGCGGAAATCCTCGCGGCGCGACACGAAATCGGTTTCGCAATTCACTTCGGCGATCGCGACGGCGCCGCTGCCGTGGGCAACCGCGATGACTCCTTCGGCGGCCGCCCTGCCCGCTTTCTTTTCAGCTGCCGCGGCACCCTTCTTGCGCAACAGGTTGCGCGCGGCTTCCGCGTCGCCGTCGGTCTCGGTGAGCGCCCGTTTGCAATCCATCATGCCCGCGCCGGTCGCTTCGCGCAGGGCCTTGACCTGGGCCGCCGTTATCGCCATTGTCTAGCCCTCCGCATCTGCCGGCGGTGCGCTCTCCTTCTCCTCGGAAGCCGGCGCTGGAGCTTCCGCGGCATCGGCAGCAGGAGCTTCGGCGGCCTTCGGGGCGGAAGCCTCGACCGCCTCCGGCTTCGGCGCTTCCGGAGCAGGCTTTCTTGGCGCCGCCGGGGCCGGGGCTTCAGCGGGCTTCGCGTCCCGGTCCTCCCGCTCCCGGGCAACCGCCGCGGTGCGCCTCGGCATGCGCCGCGATACGCCGCGCAGCCGCGCAGGGGTCTTGGCCCTCGACCGCGGGCGCCCGCTGCGCGCAATGGGCTTGCCGGACTCGTCGAGCTCCACGAACTCGTCGTCGCCCAAGGAGATTTCCGGCATTTCCTCGCGCCCCTTGAGAATCGCGTCCGCGATTCCCCGCGCATAGAGTTCGGCGGCGCGGATGGCGTCGTCGTTGCCGGGGATCATGTAATCCACGTCCTGCGGCGAGCAGTTGGTGTCGACCACCGCCGCCACCGGGATACCGAGCTTCCTGGCTTCGTTCAGGGCAATTCGCTCGTGCTCCAGATCGATGATGAAGACCGCATCCGGAAGCGAGTCCATCGAGCGGATCCCGCCCAGCGAACGCTTCAGCTTTGCCAGTTCGCGCTTGACTCCCAGGCCTTCCTTCTTGGTGAACCGCTCGCGCAGGGTCTCCTCGTCCAGCGCTTCGAGTTCTTCCAGGCGGGCGATGGATTTCTTGATGGTCTTGAGATTGGTGAGGGTGCCGCCCAGCCAGCGATGACTGACGTACGGCATGCCGCAGCGCGTGGCCTCGTTGCGGATCGCATGTTGCGCGGCGCGCTTGGTGCCAACGAAAAGCACGGTGCCGCGCTGCGCCGCCACCGACCGCACGAACTCACAGGTCTTCTTGTAGAGCGGTACCGTCTGCTCCAGATCGATGATGTGAAGCTGGTTGCGTTCGCCATATATGAATGGCGCCATTTTCGGGTTCCAGTGCCTTGCCCGGTGCCCGAAGTGCACGCCCGCATCCAGCATTTCACGCACGCTGATTTCAGCCAATAGCTTGCTCCTGTGAGTACCTAAAAGCCCCGGAAGGCCGAATCCCGGCGGCAAGGACCTGCCGCCACCCGGTGTCCGCCTGCCGGAGCGAGCGCGCAATTTTATAACAACAGGCGTTCCCGTGCGGCGGAAATGCGCGCTACCATTGGCGCCGGCGCCAGCCTTTGCCAGTTCGAAAACATGCAAGTCAGCATCAAGTCCAGCGAGGAGCAGCAACGTATGCGCGTGGCGGGCCGGCTGGCTGCCGAAGTTCTGGACATGATCGGTGCCCATGTGCGCCCGGGGGTGACCACCGGCGAACTGGACCAACTCTGCCACGAGTACATCACCGGGGAGCAGCAGGCCATTCCGGCGCCGCTTAATTACCGCGGTTTTCCGCGCTCTATCTGCACCTCCCTGAACCAGGTGGTCTGCCATGGAATACCCGGCAAACGCAAGCTGCGCGACGGCGACATGCTCAACATCGACATCACGGTGATCAAGGACGGCTTTCACGGCGACACCAGCCGCATATTTCATGTGGGACGGCCGGGCATCAAGGCGCGGCGCCTGGCGCAGATCACTTTCGACGCCATGTGGGCCGGCATACGCGAGATCGCTCCCGGCAAGCAGCTGGGCGACATCGGCCACGCGATCCAGACGGTGGCCGAAGGCCAGGGCCTCAGCGTGGTGCGGGAATACTGCGGCCACGGCATCGGCCGCGTGTTTCACGAGCCACCCAACGTCCTGCACTACGGCGAGCCCGGCACGGGAATGGTCCTGCGCGAAGGCATGACGATCACGGTGGAACCGATGCTCAACGAGGGTCGTCCCGAAACACGGTTGCTGCCGGATGGCTGGACGGTCGTGACCCGCGACCGCAAACTCTCGGCGCAGTGGGAGCATACGGTTCTGGTTTCGGCGGAGGGCTACGAAGTCCTCACGCTGGGAGAAGGCCCGATTGAACCCTGAGCAGACCGTTGCGCCCGCTTCGGCGCCGCCGGCGGCGGATTCGCGGGAACGGCGGATTGACGCCTGCCGCGCCCGAATCCGCGCGCACGAGGAACGGGTTCGCGGCGAGTTCCTGCGCAGCCGGGAGAGCACGCCCGAACTGCTGAAGCGGCGCGCCCGGCAACTCGACGAACTGCTCTGCGAGGTGTGGCACGCGCACGCGGGCCCGGCGCTGAGCGGGGCTGGCCTGCTGGCGGTGGGGGGCTACGGCCGCGAGGAAATGTATCCCGCATCGGACGTCGACGTGCTGGTCCTGATGCCGCAGGGTTACTCGCGCAGCGCCAGGAATGAAGTCGGCGCGTTTCTGGCGTTTCTCTGGGACGTGGGACTCAAGCCCGGTCACGGCACCCGCACCGTGGCCGAATCGCGCGACCAGGCACGCGCCGACGTCACGATCATGACCTCGCTGCTGGAAGCGCGCCTGCTGACGGGCTCGGACAAGCTCTTCGGGCAACTCGGCAAGGCGATCAACGCGCGCGGCGTCTGGTCTTCGACGCAGTTCTACCGGGCCAAGGTCAGGGAGCAGGAGCAGCGCAACGCCGAGTACGGCGACACGGCCTCCAATCTCGAACCGGACGTCAAGAACGGACCGGGCGGATTGCGCGACCTGCACACGGTGCAATGGATTCTCAAGCGCCGGTTCGGATCGACGGCGCTGGAAACCCTGGTCGAACGGGGGCTGATCTCCGCCGAGCAGCTGGTCGGACTGCACCGGGCGCGCGATTTCCTCTCGCAGGTGCGCTTCGCCTTGCACCTGAACAGCGGGCGCATGGAGGACCGGCTGCTGTTCGAGCACCAGAAACAGCTTGCCGGCAACTTCGGCTATCACGACCAGACCGGCAATCGCGCGGTAGAGCAGTTCATGCAGCGTTACTACCGGACCACGCGCAGAGTATCGCTGTTCAATGAAGTCGTTCTCCAGCGGCTTGGCGACGTCATCGGCCGGACCCGGACCGCGGAGCGGCGCGTCAACGCGCGGTTCCTGACGCGCAACGGCTACCTGGAGTCGAAGCGGCCCAGGCTGCTGGAGGTCTCGCCGCGGGCAGTGCTGGAACCGTTCCTGCTGCGCCAGAAGCATGCCGAAATTCGCGGATTCAGCGCCCCCCTGGTCGAGCGGCTGATGGAAGCCGCGCCGAGGATCGACAGCGAGTTCCGCAAGGACCTGAAGAATCGCCGCACGTTCATGCAAATCCTGTCCGCCCCCGCCGACGCGCCCAGCCAGCTTGAAGCGATGAACCGCTACGGGATCCTGGGCGCCTACATTCCCCAATTCGGGCTGATCACCGGGCGGATGCAGTACGACCTCTTTCACAGCTACACGGTCGACGTGCACATCCTGCGCGTGGTCCGCAATATCCGCCGTTTCGGACTGCCCGAAGGGCAAAAGAGGGATTCGGGGCTCCGGGAGATCATGGAACGAATCGAAAACCCCGCCGTGCTCTATATCGCGGGGCTGTTTCACGATATCGCCAAGGGCCGCGGCGGCGACCACTCGGAACTGGGCGCCGGCGACGCGGAACAATTCTGCTCGGACCACGGACTGAGTGCCCGCGAGTCGGCCCTGGCGGCGTGGCTGGTGCGGCACCACCTGGATCTGTCGATGACGGCCCAGAAAAAGGACGTCTACGACCCGGCGGTCATTCGCGATTTTGCCCGCCTGGTGGGCGACCAGGTCCACCTGGATCATCTCTATCTGCTGACCGTGGCCGACGTGCGGGGAACCAATCCAGGCCTGTGGACGGCCTGGAAAGCCCGCGCCTTCGAAGACCTCTACCGCCAGACCGAGCGGGCGCTGCGAATGAACATAGAGCACCCCCGCGGGACCGGGGAACTGCTGAGGGAGCGCGAACATGCCGCATTGGCCGAGCTGCGCGGCCGCGGACTTGAGGAAGAAGGGATTCGCGACATCTGGAGCGGTTTCGCCGAGGACTATTTCTGGCTTTTCCGCGACGACGAGATCGTGTGGCACACGACGGCGCTGCACGAAGGCCCTTCCGGGGGCTTCCTGGTCGCCTCGCGCGCCCATACGGCCGACGGAAACACCGCGATACTGGTCCACGGTCCGTCCGCGGTGCGCCGTTTCTTCATTACCTGCTCGGTGCTGGACGCGAAGGGACTGAACATCCTGGATGCGCGCATCCTGCCCTCCGGGGGCCGGCGCAGCCTTGCGCAATACCTGGTCGTGCAGCGCGATGGCGCTCCGCTGCACGACGCCGACCAGCTCGAAGTCATCTGCGATTCCCTGCGTGAAGCGCTGGCCAGGGGCGACCTGCCGTCACGGCCTGCAAGCCGCAAGCTGCCGAGGCGGCTGCGGGCCTTCGACGTCGGTGTTGAGGTGAGTTTCCGCGCCGATCCCCGCGGGCGCCACACGGTAATGGAGTTGATTACCACGGACCGGCCGGGCCTCCTGGGGCTGGTGGGGGGCATCCTGACCCGGCAGGAAATCGCCGTTCGCACGGCCAAGATCGCGACCATCGGCGAGCGCGCCGAGGACGTTTTCCATCTCGCCGATGTGGGGCGCAAGCCATTGTCGGCCAGCCGCCGGGAGAAACTGCTGGCCGCCCTGAAAAAAGAACTTGAGGACGGCTAACGGCCGCCACCGGCCTCCAGCATGCCCTCGCGCAGCGCCAGGCGCACGAAGGGCACGGTCAGTTGCTTGCTGCGGCTGGCCGCCAGGGCCGCGAGCTGGTCCACCAGAATGAAAACGTCACTGGGATTGCGGCGCACGCGCCGCATCAGGAACCGCGCGGTCGCCTCCGGCAGCTTGATGCCGCGGCTGCGCACCCTGAGCTGCACGGCCTCCAGCCGCTCCTCGTCCGTCAGCGGTTGCAGCTTCCAGATCTGTCCCGAAGCGAGTCGAGTGCGCATGTCGTCACGCTCAAAGTCCGCCCCGGCCGGTGTGCTGGCCGCCGCCAGCACCAGCCGGGAGCCGCGCCTTTCGAGTTCCCGGCAAAGACCGCCCATCGCCTCCTCGACCTCGGGAGCGCCCGCGATCTTCTCGGCGTCATCGATGCACAGCAGGTCGATCCTGCGCAGGGCATCCAGCGCATCCGGCTTGAAACCGGCATGCGCGGGCAGATAGGCCGAGGTCAATCCTGCGTCCGTTGCCGCCCTGACGGTAGCCAGCAACAGATGGGTCTTGCCGGTGGCGGGAGCGCCCCATAACCAGAACGGAGCGGCGATTTCCCTGTCGATCAGGTTTCGTAACGCCGACACGACGTCCGCGTTGGCGCCGTTGTAGAAATTCTCGAAGACGCAGGGATCCTCGCGGCTCACGTCGAGCTGCAATTGATGCCTGTCGCCCTCGACGGACCCGACGCCCTGCCGCTTGCGCTGCGCGGCGAGCCGCGAACCGCTCAGCACGTAATCCACGCCGCTCAACACGGCCAGCAACAGCGCCAGCGCCCCGCCGATCTGAATCCAGTCAGCCGGAATAAACCCGCCGAACGCCTGGGTGGCTATCACGGCCACCCCCAGAACGATCTGCACGAAGGTGTTCAGCCGGCTGACCCGGGAGGGCCGCGGGCGCAGCTCACCCCTCATCACGCGGAAGGTTTGCCAGCCGATGGTGATCACGAGGTCGCGCACGATGACCACGACCGCCAGCCAGACCGGAATATGCGAAAGCACGGCCAGGGTGACGTAAACGCTGGCAATCAGAATCTTGTCCGCCATCGGATCCAGGATCGACCCGATATAACTGTCCAGCCCCCAGCGCTTGGCCAGGAAACCATCCAGCCAGTCGGATACGGCGGCGACGGCCAGCAGCAGCAGCGCCTGACCATAGGCGCCGCGGGCAAGGGCCGTCACGATGACCGGCGCGAGCAACAGCCGGAACACGCAGATCAGGTTCGGAACGTGGCGCTTGAGGCTCATGAACCCGTCCTGGTCAGTTCAAACGAAATCCCCAGGGAACCCAGCGCCTCGCGCAGCGGGGATTCGGCTGTCCGGGAGGTGATCCGCAGCGTCAACTCGTCTCCCGCGGCCCCCTGCACCTGCCACTCCCGTACCGCCTGCAGGGAGTTCAGGCCCTCCTTGAGGCTTGCGTACGCCTGAAGGTCCGGAACAGGGGCCACCTGCAGGACGTACGAGCGCACGGGTCCCTGGCTGGCCATGAAACGCTCGGCCAGCATGTCCGTCACACGGTGGACCGCTTCGGTAGCGTCGCTTGTCCATACTGCTTGCCAGAATCCGTCCTCGCGCAATCTCCACTCGATATCTTCGAGCGCTCCGGGAACAGCCACCCTTCCCAGGACCATCAATCGATCGTCGTCGGGCGGCAGGCAGGCAAAATCGCCGATCCAAAGCTTTTCGGCGCATTGCCCGGCGGCCTGCGGAACCGGCACGGGCGCGAAGTCGATTTCGATGCCGCGTAGCGCCGTAACTTCCTCGAAAGTCCGACTCAGCGCGCCGCTGAAGACGTTGCGGACGTTCATGGCCTGTGGGGGCGTGTCGGCGAAACCCACCGGCCGGAACAGCCATCTTTCTCCGTCGTTGACGACCAGCCACAGGTAAAGGCCGGTCCTGCCGCCTTCCCAGATGCCCTCGCCGGCCTCCTCCAGGATCCGGCGAACCAGCGGCTCGTCGAACTCCGCTTCCAGACGTCCCCCGTTGATGACGCGGAACTGTCGCACGATGCTCGTGGCGGGCGGGAAGCGGTCGGCGAGTTCGGCTGCGCCCCTGCGCCCGGTAATCCTGATCAGCAATCGCGCGAGCGCGTCCTGCAGGGCCGTGTCCCTGCCCTCCTGACTTGAGTCGGGCAATGGCGCGGTTGAACTGAAGGACGTTTGGGCTAAAGTTGCGGCGGACGCCAGCAACAGCGTCAGGGCCAAGGCCAACGGCACGATACGCGAGAGCATGGAAACGGGCATTATAGGATGTGCGGCTTCCCGAAAGAGAGGGTTCGAGTGAGCAAACCGATCACCTACAGCGGCGCCGGCGTGGACCTTGAGCGCGGCGCGGAAATCGTCCGCCGTATCGCACCGCTGGCACGGAAAACGCACCGCCCCGGCGTGCTGGGCGGAATCGGCGGTTTCGGCGGTCTGTTCGAGGTGCCTCGCGGAAAATACCGGGAACCCGTACTGGTAGCGGGCACCGACGGTGTCGGCACCAAGCTCAGGTTATGCGGCGAAGCGGGCCGCATGGAGGCGCCGGGCGTGGACCTGGTGGCCATGTGCGTGAACGACCTGCTGGCCATGGGGGCCGAGCCCCTGTTTTTCCTGGACTACTGCGCGGCCAATCGCCTGGATCCCGAGCGCCTTGAACCATTGCTGAGGGGCATCGTGCGCGGCTGCAGGGAAGCGGGCGCCGCTCTGCTGGGCGGCGAGACCGCGGAGCTGCCCAACACCTACGTCGATGACGGACTGGAACTCGTTGGATTCTGCGTCGGTGTGGCCGAGAAGGACCGGCTGCTGGACGGCAGCGGCGTCAGGCAAGGCGACCTCCTGCTGGGCCTGTCCTCATCCGGGCCGCATTCCAACGGTTACTCGCTGGTACGCCGAATCGTGGAAAAAGCCGGTGGCGTGCAGGCCCTGGACGGCAGCCTGATCGACGCGCTGTGCGAGCCCACCAGAATCTACATACCCTCCGTATTGCCGCTGGCGCAATCGGGGCGGCTGAAAGCGATTGCCCATATCACCGGCGGAGGCCTGCCGGAGAACGTCGAGCGCATCGTTCCGGACGGCCTTGCCGCCAGGATCGACACCGGCGCCTGGGGCCGGCCGGCGGTCTTCGACTGGCTGAGCCGCGAAGGGCCGGTTGAACGCGAGGAGATGCTGCGTACCTTCAACTGCGGTATCGGGCTGGTCCTGGCCGTGGGCCCCGACGAAGCGGCGGCGGTGCGCGAAGACCTGGTTGCGGCGGGCGAGGAGGTCCACGAAATCGGCCGGGTGGAAACCGGCGCCGGCGTGACGCTCGACTAGGGCCGTGAGCTTGAGAACCGTCGTTCTGCTCTCCGGCACGGGCACGAACTTTCAGGCCATCCTTGACCGCAGGGCTTCGGGATCGCTGGCCATAGAGCCGGTCGGCGCGCTCAGCGACCGGCCCGATGCGCAGGGGCTCGAGCGCGCCCGCCGCGCGGGAATACCGGCCATCGCCATGCCCCGCGGCGATTTCCCCGACGCGCACTCCTGGTGGGACGAAATCGCGGCGCGCTTGCGGGCGCTCTCGCCCGACGTGCTGGTGCTGGCCGGTTTCATGCGCATCCTCCCGCCGGAGCTGTGCAGGGAATACAAGGGGCGGGTGCTCAACATTCATCCGTCGCTGCTGCCCAGGTTCCCCGGCCTCAATACCTACCGAAGGGTGCTGGCCGCGGGAGACCGCTGGCACGGAACCACCGTGCATTTCGTGACGGAGGATCTCGACGCCGGCCCCCGCGTCGCACAGGCGCGCATCCGGGTCGGCAGCGGCGACGACCCAGACACGCTGCGCGCCAGGGTTCAAGCCTGCGAACATGTCCTGTATCCTCGCGTCCTGGAATGGATGTCGCAGGGCCGCCTGACGATGGGCGCCCGGCACGCGATACTGGACGGAAGCGATTTGAGCGAACCCGTGGTGTTTGAAGAAGGACAACTCCTGTGACCCTCGCGCGGATGGCGATTGCAGCCTGTCTGCTGGCGCTGGCCGGGCCGGCGATCACTTCCGAAGTCGCCGAGGCGCAGCGGGCCATCGACAGCATCGGCGTGCTGTACGACGTCGATGCGCCGTTCGGCCAGCGCGCGCTGAGCCTGAGCCTGGTCCGCCGCGACGGCGACGGCTTCGTCTACGAAACCTACTCCCGCGGCCTGGGCCTGGCCCGCCTGGTCATCTCGTCCGACGCCCTGGAGAGCACCCGGTTCGTTCTCGATGAAGATGGCATGGTGCAGCCCCTGGGCTACCTGTGCCGTTCCTGCGACGGCCGCAAGGACGGGCTGGTAGAAATCGCCTATGACCCGGATGCCAGCCTGGCCGTCTATAGCGAAAAGGAAGAATTGCTGGAGTTCGGACTGGACATGCGCGCGATGGACCGCAAGTCATGGGAAATCCAGACCATGCTGGACATCGCAGCGGGCCGTCCTTTGGACGTGGAGCCCACGCTCGAAGGCGGAAAGCTCAAGTTGTACAGCAGCGAGAGGCTCGGCAATGAGACTCTGAGCACTCGTGCCGGCGAACTTCAAACCCGTAAGTACCGCCGCCAGCGCGAAGGGTCCGACAATTTCCAGTATCTCTGGTACGCGCGCGAACTGGGATGGCTGCCCGCCCGCTGGGAGATCTGGCGCAAGGACAGGCGCACGGTGATCATCGAGGCGTACGAATTCGCCTGGGGCGAGGATGCGGCGCTGGCCATGCGGGCCGACTGGCTGAAATAGGGAGTCCCGCGGAACCTGTGAGCATCGGCCCGGACAGCTGGATTCGGCGGATGGCCGTCGAACACCGCATGATAGAACCGTTCGCCGAGCAGCAGGTCCGCCGGGTAGGAGAGAGGCGGGTGATCTCGTACGGAGTCTCCAGCTACGGCTACGACGTGCGCTGCGCCAACGAGTTCAAGGTGTTCACCAATATCCACTCTGCAGTCGTCGACCCCAAGCAGTTCGAGAGCAAGAGCTTCGTTTCGCTGAGCGGCGATCACTGCGTAATCCCGCCCAATTCGTTTGCGCTGGCGCGCACGGTGGAATACTTCCGCATTCCCAGAAACGTGCTGACGATCTGCCTGGGCAAATCCACCTACGCGCGCTGCGGCATCATCGTGAACGTCACGCCGCTGGAGCCGGAATGGGAAGGTTACGTGACGCTGGAATTCTCGAACACCACTCCGCTGCCGGCCAAGATTTACGCCAACGAGGGCGTGGCGCAGATGATTTTCTTCCAGGCGGGCGAGGAGTGCGAAACCTCGTACCGGGACCGCGGCGGCAAGTACCAGGGACAGACCGGCGTGACCCTGCCCAAGGCCTGAACTGCGTCTTCGCGGAATGGCCAGGGTGGCGTTCATGGGGCTGGGGGTGATGGGCTACCCGATGGCCGGGCACCTGGCGCGCGCGGGGCACGCGGTCACGGTATTCAACCGCACGCGCTCCACGGCCGAGCGCTGGGTGAAGGAATACGGCTGTACGTCGGCGGCCAGTCCTGCCGCGGCCTGCGAGGACGCTGAGTTCGCGTTTACCTGCGTGGGGCGCGACGAGGACGTCCGTGCCGTGACGCTGCAGCGGGACGGCGCGTTTGCCGGCATGAGCGGCGGGGCGGTTCTGGTCGATCACACCACCACTTCGGCCGAACTCGCGCGCGAACTGGACGGCAGCGCGCGCGAGCGCGATCTTGCTTTCGTGGACGCGCCCGTATCCGGGGGTCAGGCGGGGGCCGAGAACGGCAAGCTGGCGATCATGGCGGGTGGACGCGAGAAGGACTACGACCGCGTGCTTCCGCTTCTCGAATGCTACGGCGCGCGGATCGACCTCATGGGGCCGGCCGGCGCGGGCCAGCTCACCAAGATGGTCAACCAGGTCTGCATCGCCGGACTCGTACAGGCGCTCTCGGAAGGCCTGAACTTCGCGCAGCGCTCCGGCCTCGACGGCGAGCAGGTCGCGCGCCTGATCGGCGCCGGAGCGGCCCAGTCCTGGCAGCTCGACAACCGCCACGCCACGATGCTGGCCGACGAGTTCGAATTCGGCTTCGCGGTGGACTGGATGCGCAAGGATCTCGGCTACGCCATGGACGAAGCCAGGCGCAACGGCGCCGAACTCCCCGTGGCCGAACTGGTGGACCGTTTCTACGCCGAGATTCAGGCCATGAGCGGCGGGCGCTGGGACACGTCCAGCCTGATCCGCCGCCTGCGCAAGGAGGGGCAAGCCGGCCGATAAGCCGGGTTCTGTCGGGGGCAATCATTCATCTAGGGCCGCCGTCGCCGGCGGCCTCGAGCAGCTTACCCGGAAGCGCGTGCGGACATACGCATTGCTTCCCTATTCAGCCTTGCTCCGGACGGGGTTTACCCTGCCACGGCCGTTGCCGGCCGCGCGGTGCGCTCTTACCGCACCATTTCACCCTTACCCGGCATTCCCGAGGGCGCCGGGCGGTATTTTTTCTGTGGCACTTTCCGTAGGCTTGCGCCCCCCAGGCGTTACCTGGCGTCCCGTCCGCCGGAGCCCGGACTTTCCTCCCGCCGCACCGGAAAACCCGGCGCGACCGGCGATTGCCTGGCCGGCTTGCCCAAGCCAACACTAGACCACTCCGCGCGCCCGCGCAATACGCGGACAACGGGTTGACGGACAGTCAGCGTCAGCCCATGCTGTGCTGCGCAGGCACTGTTAGGCTTTGGCCATGAAATACATCACGGTATCGATCGATGACGACTGCCATCGGCTCGCCCGGATTCGCGCTGCCGAGCTGGGTACTTCCGTTCCCGCTCTGGTGCGTGCGTATCTGAGAAATCTGGTGGCGAACTGCGACGGAAAGCACGAGTCCGACGCGGAGCCCGGCGAAACGCCCTATCAGCGACGCTGCAGGCAATTGAGGGAAGTGTTTGCGGACTTCGACGCGCAGGGTGTGGGATTGCGTATGTCCGAAAACCTCCACAGGGAAGCGCTCTACGACCGCCCTGCGATTCTTTCCGAGGCGGCGCCCAGACGCAACCGGTCGAGGATTTAGACATCAAGCCGACTGTAAGGGCCGCATTAGAGAGTTTTTTACACGTATATCTCTTTGCAGGTGCATTGACTTTTCCGGTTGCGTTCCTACCATTGCACCCAACCTCGCCTGCTGCTTCGTCTGCAGGACCCAAGGGCCACCGGCGCGACCCGGCGGCCCTTTTTATATTGTCCGATTAGTGAGAATTCATTCCTACATCGATGGTTCGCTGACGCCATCGAACCGGACGGGAAAAACCGGCTCGGGGGTGTGGGATATGATGGCTGGCGGTCGTTCGGAGGGGAAGGCATGACCGGGCGGATAGGAAACATTGAGCTGGCGTCCGGAGTGCGCGTAATGCACTTCTGGACCTACATGTACGCGTCCCTGATCTGCATCGGGATGATCTCGAACATGAACTTCTCCCAGCCCTACATCCTCCTTCAGCACCTGGGAATCGCCGACGCGAGTCTGGCCGGCAGAATCACCGGCCAGCTCACGCTGGTCACGGAAGTCATGAACCTGCTGCTGATCTGGCCGTTCGGCATACTGGCCGACCGCATAGGACGCCGCCCGGTCATCATGCTGGGCATCGGCATGATCGGACTCAGCTACGCCTTGTACCCCTGGGCGACGGAAGTCAACGAACTCATGGCGATCCGGGTGATCTTCGGCATCGGCGTGGCCGCCGCGGCGGCCATGACGGCCACGATCCAGAACGACTATCCCGTCGAGTCGTCGCGCGGCCGCGTGATCGGGTTCAGTTCCGCCTTCAACGCGCTGGGCATCGTGTTTGCAACATGGATGGTGTCGCGCCTGCCGGTATGGTTGCAGGACGCCGGCATGGGGCCGGTGGCCGCGGGCCGCTACGCGTACAGCGCGGCAGCGCTCGTGTGCCTGGTATCGATACTGATATTCCGCTTCGGCCTGAAGGCCGGCGTGCCCGAACAGACGAGGCAGCGCCCTCGCTGGTGGGACCTGATTCGAACGGGCATCGAGCAGATGAGGAACCCGCGCATCGTGCTCGCCTACCTTTACGCGATGCCGGCGCGCGGCGCCTTGGTGGTGTTCGGCCTGTTCACGTCCCTGTGGGCCAGCACGGCGTTCAGGGCCGCCGGGGGCGAGGTCGCCGTGGCCCAATACCAGGTATGGCTGCCGTCTACCGTCGGCACGGTGTCAGCCGTGTGCTGGTCGTTCGTGTTCGGCTGGATACTCGACCGCATCAGCCGGGTCGCGGGAGTGGTGCTGTCGACGGCGATGTCGATGGTCGCCTATGGATTGATGTATTTCGTGGAAACGCCCCTGGACCTGCGCATGCTGCCGCTCTTTGCCCTGGTGGGAGCGTCCATGGCCGGCGGCATGATGAGCAGCATGGCGCTGGTGGGCCAGGAAGCGCCGCCCGCCAAGCGCGGCGCGGTCATTGGCCTGCTGAGCCTGTTCGGTTCTGCCGGCATCATGCTTGCCGCCACCTACGGCGGCGCGCTTTTCAGCGCCGCAACGCCGTGGGCGCCGTATCTGCTGATAGCCGGCGCGCAGGCGGTGCTGTTCGTATTTGCGGTAATTGTCTGGGTTGTGGCGCCGGGCGACTGGAAGCCGGGGGCCGCAGCCGCCATGGGCAGGCACTGAGCGAGGGGCAGGCCTGGCAGCGCGTCGTTCTCAGGCGACCAGGGCGGCGTCCACTTCATCCAGTTGCAGGGTGAACATCTGAGCGTACCAGCCGCCGGCGGCCATCAGTTCCCGGTGGGTCCCGCGTTCGGCGATTTTTCCCTCGATCATGACCAGGATTTCGTCGCTGTCGACCACGGTTGAAAGCCGATGCGCAATCGTGAGCGTGGTCTTGTTCCGGCACAGGCGCCGCTGGGCTTCCATCACGCCCTTTTCCGTCTCCACGTCCAGGCTGGAGGTGGGCTCGTCCAGCAGCACGATCGGCGCATCCTTGAGGATGGCCCGGGCAATGGCGATGCGCTGCCGCTGACCGCCGGACAGCTTGCCGCCGCGCTCGCCGCACGGCGATTCGTATCCGTCCGGCAATGAAGCGATCCACTCGCTCAGTCCGGCGTCCCTAGCCGCCGCCTCCATCTCCGCCCGCGAGGCCTCGGGACGGCCGAACAGTATGTTCTCGCCGATGGACTCGTTGAAGATGTAGCTGCGTTGGGACACCACGGCGAACTGCTTCTGCAGGGCTTCCAGCGAGAAATCGGTGACCGGCCGACTGCCGACGGCAATCTCGCCGCTCCCGGCGTCCCAATGACGCAAGAGCAGATTGATGAGCGTCGTCTTCCCCGTGCCGCTGGGACCGACCAGGGCCACATGCCGGCCAGCCTCGATATCGAGCGAGAAATTCTCCAGCACCCTGCCGCCACGGCTCCACTGCGAGTCGTCCGAATCGTATTCGAAGGAAACGTTGCGGAAATGCAGCGATGCGGTTTCCGCGCCGCCGGCTGCCGCGCCGGCCGTTTCCCGCACCGCCGGCGGTTCGTCCATCATCGAGAACAGGCGGCGTGCCGCTATGATCGAAACGCGGAAGTCCGTGTAATTGTTCGCAAGCCCGATCGACGTATAGAAGCCGATCACCGACACGGCGATGATTGCGGGCAGATCGACCAGGGCCGATATCCGCCCGTCCAGGGTCAGCTCTATGCCCCACCAGGCCGCGGCAAGAATGCCCACGGTAACGAAGATTTCTCCCAGCGCGCGCTGGGTGGCGTCGGCCCCGTAGAGTTTGTCCTGTCCTGCCTGCATGGTGGCGCCGATGCGCCATAGCTCCTCGCCGCGGCGCTTCTCGTAACCGAACGCCACCGTGTCGCGAACGCCCTGAATGCTGTCGGCGACGTAGGCGTTGACCTGTCCAAGCTGCTCGCGGTAGGCCACGCCATCGCCGCCCAGCTTCGCCACCAGCCAGGGCAGCACGAAGGTCGTGGCCAGGTAGAACGGGACCAGCACCGCGAGAAAGGAGGGATGCACGCTGTAGCACCACGCCAGAATTACGCCGGGAACGCAGATTGCGGCGACCGCCGGGGCGATGGTGTGGGCGTAGAACGGCTCGACCCGCTCGCAGTCCGACATGACCCGGCTGACCGCGTCGCCGGACTGAAGTTTTGCCGTGCGAGCAGGCGCCAGCGGGAGCATCGCGTAGTAGAAGATATTGCGGAACGCCGCCAGGATCCGGAACGCCACGTAGTGGCCGGTGTACTGCTCGATGTACGACGCAACGCCGACGGTCGTTCCCGCTATCGCAATCCACTTCACCTGCGTGAAGATCACGTCCCAGTTGACGGCGCCGGGTTCGTGGGCTGCGACGTAGATGCCCACGCCGGCGGCCGCTATGCCGAGCACGGCGGCTTGCGCAGCGATCTTGACGACGCGGGCGACCAGCGAAATGCCCATGATCCAGCTGAAGGGCCTCATGTGGCCAAGCAACCGCCGGATGATTCGAGCGTTGCTCGCTCGGGGCATCATGCCGGCGCCTCCGCCAGACTCTCCAGCTCTTTCTTTGTCCGGATCATGCCCGCGTAAATGCCGCCGTGAGCCAGCAACTCGTCGCGCGTGCCTTTCTCGGACACCGCACCATCCGCCATGACGACGATACGGTCGGCCCGTTCGATCGTGCTCAGACGGTGGGCGATCAACAAGACCGTCTTGCCTGCGGTAAGGCGCTGCAACGCCTGGTGCAGGACGGTTTCCGTTTCCACGTCGATCTGCGATGTCGGCTCGTCGAGAACGACGATGGGAGCGTCCTTGAGAATGGCGCGGGCGATCGCCAGGCGCTGCGCCTGTCCCGCGCTCAGGGCCATGCCCTGGTCGCCGACCATCGTGTCCAGCCCGTCGGGGCAGGCCTCCACGAAATCGAACAGTTCGGCGCCCCTGAGCGCCTCGAAGAGTTCCACGTCCGAAGCTTCTTCCCGGGCGACCCGCAGGTTCTCCGCAATGGTCCCGTAGAACAGGAACGGATCCTGGGGAACCAGGGCGATCTGCCTGCGTATCCGCTCGAGCGACAGTTCGCGTTCCGGGACTCCGGCATAGAGGATTTCGCCTGAATCCGGGTCCAGCGTTCGCAGCAGCAGGTTGGTCACCGTGGTCTTCCCGGAACCGCTACGACCGACCAGCGCCACGGTCTCCCCCGGGTTGAGGTCCATTGAGAAATTCCGCACCGCGGGCGCATCCGCTCCGGGATAGGTATACGAAACATCCCTGATCCGAATGCTCAATTGGGTGCCGCGCAATTCCTTCGATGCCTCTTCCGCCGAGAAACGCACCGGGACCTTCTCGTCCAGAAACTTCCGTACCGTGCGCGCCACTTCGCGACCCAGCGCGCCGGCGAAAAAGAACTCGCCGATGAGCAGCAGGGTGCGGCTGAACTCCAGGCTGATGAGCACCACCGCGAGCACTTCGCCGGGGCTGACATGACCACCCGAGTATCGGTACAGGGCCACGGCCATGGCCACCGCGGTCGAGAACAGGGCAAATCCGAGCTCCAGGAAGATGAACTGCGACTGGGCCACGGCCAGGAGTTTCATCGTGGTGCGGCGCTGTACTTCGTTCCCCGCCTCCAGTTCCTTGCCGCGCGTTTTTTCCTGGTTGAACATCTTGAGCGTGGTCATGCCCTGGATCGAATCCAGGTACTGGGAGCTGTTGCGGTTCTTCACGTCCTCGTTGTGCGCACTGATGCGCCGGAACCCGCGGGCCGAAGACCCCACGAACAGGGGCGTCAGCGGCACGCCCGCCAGCATCCACAGGCCCACGACCCAGTCGATCCAGAAAATCGCGGCACAGAGCATGATGGGAATCGCAATCGCGACCCAGATCTGGACGAAATAGACGCTGAAGTAATAGTCGAGGTACTCGACGCCTTCGGTCGCGATGTTGGCGATCTCACCAGTCCGTCGTTTGCCGAGAATACCGGGACCGAGTTCGACGACCTTCTTGTGTATGCGGTCGCGCACGTTCAGTTTGGCCTCGCTGGAGGCCCTGAACTGTCCGGTCCGGAACACCCAGGCCAGGACCGCTTTCGCAAGTACCAGGCCGGCCAACACCCAGAACCACTGGCGCAACAGGTTGCTGCCGTGCCAGGCCGCATCGACCGCCAGGCCCAGCACGTAGTAGAGCAGAATGGTCGTCGGCATCGTGGCGATGCCGGCAATCAGGCCCACCCTGACCCATTTCATCGTGGCCGGCGTCACCAGCCTGTTATCTACACCCAGCATTCAGGAATTTCCATCGCCGCCGCCGCGGGCAATTCTGCACCAGTTTTCGCAATACCGCGTATATGATGGCGGCCGCACCAACGGGACCATTCGATGATCGACATTGACCGCAGCGCCGGCGCGCGCATAGGGCAGATCCAGCTCGAAACGGGCGTGACGGTCCGGCATTTCTGGACTTACATGTACGCATCCCTGATCTGCATCGGGATGATGACGAACATGAACTTTTCCCAGCCCTACATCCTCACCGAGCATATCGGGATTACGGACTCGGACTTTGCCGGGACCGTTACCGGGCAACTTACGGGGATGACCGAATTCATCGTCCTGCTGCTGATCTGGCCCTTCGGCATGCTGGCCGACCGAATCGGCCGCCGCCCGGTCATCATGCTGGGCATCGGGCTGATTGGACTCAGCTACGCCCTGTATCCCTGGGCCACGGAAGTCATTCATCTGATGTGCTTCCGGATCATCTTCGGCGTGGGCGTAGCGGCGGTCGCATCCATGACCGCCACGATCCAGAACGACTATCCGGTGGAATCCTCGCGCGGGCGCGTGGTCGGATTCAGTTCGGCGTTCAACGCACTGGGTATCGTCTTCGCAACGCGCCTGGTTTCGGGCCTGCCCAAATGGCTTCAGGACGCCGGCCTGGACCCCGTTGCCGCCGGCCGCTACGCTTATGGCGCGGCAGCCCTGGTGTGCTTCATTTCCGTTCTTGTTTTCCGCTTCGGCCTCAAGGGCGGAGTGCCGGAGTACACAGGCAAGCGTCCGAGGTGGG
Source organism: Gammaproteobacteria bacterium (assembly GCA_009838035.1). Classification (NCBI taxonomy): domain Bacteria; kingdom Pseudomonadati; phylum Pseudomonadota; class Gammaproteobacteria; species Gammaproteobacteria bacterium. Next base: position 15,346 of record VXSK01000004.1, on the reverse strand, counting down.
CCGAACTCGTGGCGGCGGGGTTCCGCCAGGCCAGGAACCCGCGCATCCTCCTGGCCTATATGACCGCGATGACGTCACGGGGCGACATGGTCGTGGCCGGATTATTCATAACGCTGTGGGGCACGATGGCCTTCAAGGCAGCCGGTGGAGAAGCCGCGGTCGCGCAATACCGGTTGTTTGTTCCCTTTGCGGTCATGCAGGTCTTCGCGGTGGCCTGGTCGTTCATCTTCGGATCCATACTCGACCGGATCAACCGGGTTGCAGGGGCGGTCTTTTCGCTCGCGCTTTCGGTCGTCGCCTACGGTGCGCTTTACTTCGTGGAATCGCCGCTCGACCTGCGCATGCTGCCCCTGTTCGCCTTATTGGGCGCGGCGATGGCCGGCGCCATCATGAGCAGCATGGCGCTGGTCGGTCAGGAGGCGCCGCCACGCGAGCGGGGCGCGGTGATCGGCTTGCTGAGCATGTTCGGTTCCATAGGCATCATCCTGGCGGCAGGCGTTGGAGGCGCACTGTTCAGCGCGTCCACGCCCTGGGCGCCGTTCGTGCTCATGGCCGGCGCGCAGGCGGTGCTGCTCGTCTGGGCGCTGCTGGTCTGGCTGCTGGCGCCGGGCGGTTCCAGGGCAGCCGCGGTAACGACCAATTCCTGATCCACAGGCGGGTCCAGGACCGTCTGCGTACGGCCGTCGGCCCAGCAGACGTCAACGCGGCCCACGCTGTCCCGGGCACCCAGGCCGAAGACAGGCGCGGGTTCGTCCACGGAGTTGTAGCCAGTGGACGAGAAGATCTCGCGCCATTGAACCAGGTCGCCGGAAACCACCCGTATCCGGGCGTTCAGCCGCTGGCCTTCCGGACGCACCTTGATCCAGTGGTTGTCGTTGCCCTGGTTCAGCCACAGGAAATTGCGCTGCGGCTCCGACAGCATCTCGCCGCGGTTGTAGAAGGTCCGCGCGGTGCCGACGATGTCGGTGAAGCCGTCGCCGTTCACGTCGCCGCTGGCCACGCCGGCGCCGATGCTGTAGCCCTCGGCGCCTGAACCGGCTGTCACGTCGGTGAAGGTTCCGTCGCCGTTGTTGCGCAGCAGCGCGTTGTCGGCGGGCTCGAACGCGATGTAGAACTGAACGAAGTACGGCAGGTCTTCAATGATGTCGTTGATCAGAACGTTGGACAGTCCGCCGTTGCTCACATAGATGTCCAGCCAGCCGTCGTTGTCGTAATCGCCCATCGTGCAGCCCCGGGCGCCGCCCGGGTCCCCTGCGCCTGAGGCCAGGGTGATGTCCGTAAAGCCGGCCGCGCCTGTCTCGGCGTAGTCGTTGCGAATCAGGCGGTTGGCCTGGTCGGCGTTGGGCAGATAGGCGTCGATGTCGCCGTCGTTGTCCACGTCGCCCAGGCAGACGCCGTTCGCGTTGCCGGGATTCAGGAACGCCCAGCCGGCAGGCGGCTGCCTTGAAGTTGTGATGTTCGCAAACTTGCCGTCACCCTGATTCAGATAGAGCGCGTTGGGTCCGCCTTCCTGGGGCGAGAGAAGGTCGAGGTCTCCGTCCAAATCAAAATCGAACCAGCCGGGCGACCCCTGGCTGTTGGCTTCCTTCATGTCCTTGAGCAGCAACACGCCGGCAGCCTCGGTCACGTCCTCGAACTCGCCGCCGCGGCTATTGCGGAACAGCGCCTGGTCGACGTCATAGTCGGCGGAACGCCACAGCAGGTCCAGCCAGCCGTCGCCGTCATAGTCGCCGAAGCCCACGCCTCCGGACGTGGCGGTAATGCCTTCGTTGGACTCGTCCTCGAACACGCCCTCGCGCACAAGCCAGACGTCGCCCGTAACGTCCTCGAAGTCCGGCACGCCGGTCTCGGCCATCCGGTTGCGGTAAAGGGTTACCGGGGGATCGTAGCCGCCGCGGGCGCCCGATTGCATGTTCGCCACAACCAGGTCGTCGTCGCCGTCGAGGTCGTAGTCACCGAAAGTGATCCCGCGCCCCAGGCCACCTTCGTTGGTTGCGCCGCGGGCTTCCGCTACGTCCGTGAAATAGCCGTTTCCATCGTTTTCCCACAATCGATTGCGGAATTCGTGGCCGAGTGTTCCGCTGTCGTTGTTGGTGATGTAGATATCGGCATCGCCGTCGCCGTCGTAGTCGTTGAACGCCACGCCCGCGCCGTCCAGCCCGATGTCGGCGATCCCGCGCTCCGCGGCCTCCTCGGCAAACCGAATCGGAACGCTCGTCTGGCCGGATTCGTCGCCCGTCTGCCCGGACTCGTCGCCCGCCTGGCATCCACCAAGCAGCACTCCCGCGGCTACCGCAATGGAGCCGACGCAAAAACACCGTTTCATCAAATCTGTTCCTCCACCCGGGGGTTCCGCGCCACCGGGACCTGAAAAGGCAGCGTGCGCAGGCGTTTGCCCAGCGCCGCGAAAATTGCGTTGCCCACGGCTGGTGCGGCAGGCGGCACGCCCACTTCGCCTATGCCCCCGATCGGGGCGCCGCTGTTGACGATATGCACCCGTATATCGGGCGTGTCGATCATGAGCAGCATCCTGTAGCTGTCGAAATTCCGTTCCACCGCGCCGTCCCGGCCGAGGCGGATCCTGCCGTGCAGGGCCGCGGTCAGGGCGAATAGGATCCCCCCGCTGATCTGCGACTCCAGCGTGGCGGGGTCGACAGCCAGCCCGCAGTCCACGGCGCAGTCGATGCGCTCGACGCGCAGCCGGCCACGGTCAACCGAAACCCGGGCCACCTGGGCCGCAAGGCTGCCGAAACTGTGGGTGCAGGCAATGCCGAGACCGCTGTTCGGGCCGGGAGGCTTGCCCCAGCCCGCTTCCTGCGCAGCCCGCGAGAGCACGGCCGCCATCCGCGACTCATCGGGCAGCAGCGACATCCGGAACGCGAACGGATCGCGGCCGGCCGCGTGGGCCAGCTCGTCGATGAAGGTCTCCACGAAGAAACAGTTGTAGGAGTGGCCCACGGACCGCCAGAAACCCAGATTGACCGGCGAGCGCACTTCGACATGGCTGACCTCGAGGTTCGGCACCCGATAGGGAAGGTTGGCGGCGCCCTGGACGGCGGCGGTATCAACTTCCGGCTCCATTCCGCGCATCTGCCGGAGCAACGAAGGCGAGGCGATGTGCTGCCGCCAGGCCCGCAGTTGGCCGCTTTCGTCCAGCGCCCCGTGCATGAGGCTGATCGCGGGGGGACGGAAGTAGCCATGCTGCATGTCGTCCTCGCGTGTCCACATGATCTTGACGGGCCGGCCGGCGTACCGGGAGGCAAGCACGGCTTCGGCGACGTAATCGTTCTCCAGCCGGCGCCCGAAGCCTCCACCGAGCGCCGGCGTGTAGATGTGCACGGCTTCGATGGGCAGGCCGGTGAGCTTCGCCGCAATCTGCTGGGCCCGGGTCTGGGTCTGGGTCGGCGCCCACACCTCGCAGCGATTCACGCGGACATCCGCCGTGCAGTTCATCGGTTCCATGGTGGCGTGATGAAGAAACGGAACCTCGTACTGCGCCAAGACCCGGCGCAGCCCGGGCTCCTGCATGGCTTCGCGAACATTGCCTTCGCTGCGCGCCGCGGAACCGGGTTCGTACAGGGCCGTAACCAGGCGGCGGCGAAAATCCGCGGCAGGGTCAGGCGCATCCGCTGGCTCGCCTCCCTCGGGCGGAACCCAGCGCACGTCCAGCGCGGCGCGGGCCTGCTGCGCCCGCCAGAAGTCGCCGGCCAGAACCACTACGCCGGGCGGCCTGTGGTCGTCGCCCGGAATCTCGAAGACGTCCGTCACGCCGGGGAGGCTCAAGACGGCCTCCGCATCATAGACCGCCCGCCGTTCGACGGAACCGGGCCAGGGTGAACGGGCGATCAGGCCGGTCAGCTGCCGGGGCAGACGCACGTCGATGGCATAGGTCTGGGCGCCGAGGGTCTTTGGAGGGACATCCGCGCGCGGGAACGACCGGCCGACAAGGCGGTAGTCGGACACGTCCTTGAGAGGAGGGTCCTGGGGCGGATCCAGTTGCGCCGCAAGTGCGGTCAGCGCACCGTAGTCCAGCCGCGCGCCCGTGGCGCGATTGGTCACGACGCCGTCGCGGCAGACGCATTCGGACGGACTGATGCCCCACTCCACCGCCGCGGCCAGCCGCAGCATCTCGCGGGCCGAGGCCGCCGTCCTGCGGAGCAGGTCGAAGGAACCGCTGACCGCCGTGCTGCCGCCGGTGCCCATGGATCGCGGCCAGCCGGCGGGGTTGTCGGGCATGGGCGCAACGGATACGCGCTCCCAGGGCGCCTCCAGCTCTTCGGCGACGATGCGGGCCAGCGCCCAGGGGCTGCCCTGCCCCATGTCCGTGCGGTCACATACAAACGAGACATCGCCGCCGGGACCAATCCCGATCCAGGCACTGGGACGAAATCCTTCCGCTTCGCTGGACCGCCCTTGCGGCAGATACACGGCGAGCGCGAGCGAACTCCCGGCCGCGACAAAAGACCGGCGGGTCAGTCTGATTTCAGGGGTGGACTTCATGCGCTCTCGCTCGTTCCGGATTTTGGCGGAGAGGGTGGGATTCGAACCCACGAAGGGCTATCAACCCTTACTCCCTTAGCAGGGGAGCGCTTTCGTCCGCTCAGCCACCTCTCCGCTGGCGCGGAGTCCGCGCTAGGACTCCTCGTCTTCTCCGGCCGCGCTGCCTTGCTCTTCAACAATCCGCTGGTAGACCTCTTCGCGATGCACGGTCACCTCGCGTGGCGCCTCAACTCCCAGCCGGACCTGGTTGCCCCGTATGTCCAGCACCGCAATGCGCACGTTATCGCCAACGATTACGGCCTCTCCGGACCGGCGGGTAAGAATCAGCATTCCCTAAGCCTCCCTTGGACGGACGCTTGAACCGCGCGGCTGTTGCCCGTCCTCATTATTGTGGACGGAAATCATAACGCGGTTTCGGGCGGGACGCCAACTAGCCGCGCAGCGTATACAGGCCGGGATCGGAAAGGATGGGTTCGAGCGCCGCGTGAATCCGGTCCGCCATGCGCTCCAGCTTTGCGGGCGTGTCCAGCAGATCCTGGCGGATCTCCATCGCCGCGTACGGAAAGTTGCGGTCCTCGGCGTGATGGTCAACGGTGAAGTCCTCGGGATGTCGCCCGGAATACGGCTGATTGTCGCCCACCAGAAGCGTTCCGTCCTCGCGCAGGCCGTCGAGCAACGGGCGGGCGATCCGCGCGTCCAGGTCCCACAGCACGCCGCAATCCCAGCGCCGGTCCTCGCCTTCAAGGAACCGCGTAAAGCTGTGTATCGCAATCAGCACGGGCGCTTCCACGATCGAGCAAAGGCGATCCAGTTCCCGGTCGATTGCGCCGCGATAGGGCCGGTAAATGGCTGCAGCCCGGAGTTCCCTGTCTTCTTCGCTCAACCCCTGGTTACCGGGCACTTCGATCCCGTCGCTCCGGTCGAGAAAGGCCGATGCGTCTGTAAGCGCCCGATTGCAGTCAACGACCAGGCGCGAGTAGTTGCAGAGCACGGCGGTGGCGTTCAGGCGTTCGCTCAATGCCAGCGCCAGTTCGCCCGCCCCGATATCCTGGGCGATGTGGCTTGCGCGATGCTCCTGCGAGAGTCCGAGATGGTCGAGGGCCCGCGGAATTCGCCGGGCGGCGTGATCGCAAACCACCAGCTGGGGCACCGTCGAACCGGGCCTGTGCACCTCGTACGGGGCCGGCTCGGACGCATCCAGCAGCTCGCAAACCATCACCAAGTCAATTGTCCGTATGTAATGTGGCGTCCCCAAGGGGATTCGAACCCCTGTTGCCGGCGTGAAAGGCCGGTGTCCTAACCACTAGACGATGGGGACTCTAGTTCCGTGAAGAATTCTGGTGGAGCCAGGCGGGATCGAACCGCCGACCTCTTGCATGCCATGCAAGCGCTCTCCCGGCTGAGCTATGGCCCCTACACAAGAGGCGGAATTGTAGCCCCTCGACTATCCGAGCGCCAGTTCAAGCCGTTGCCGTGCGTTGACAGGATGTATTGACAACGTTGTCATTCTAGGGCTAAATTCGGTGTCCTGTTCAAACAAGGGGAGGAATCATGTTTGATTTTTGCGCCACAGCTACGCGGCTCTTGCGGCCGTCCGCCGTTGTCCTGCCGCTGCTGATTCTGGGCGGCGCCGGGCCGGCGCTGGCTCAGCAGGACGACGGCAGCAATGCAATCGTCATCGAGGAAATCGTCGTTACCGCAACCAAGCGGGCCACCGACCTCATGTCGACGCCTATCGCGGTTACCGCAGTCACCCAGAACCAATTGACGGATCAGGGTGTGAGCACCGTAACGGATCTCGGGGACCTGGTGCCGAACATGCAGGTCGGCTCCTCGCCTTCGGACTCTGGAGTACAGGTAACCGTGCGGGGCATTACCTCTAACAACTTCACGGAACTCGGCGATCCCACGGTCGCGATTCACGTCGACGGCATGTACACGCCTCGCCCCCAGGCGGGTCTGGCGCTACTGCACGACGTCGGCCGGGTCGAGATCCTGCGAGGACCGCAAGGCACACTGTTCGGGCGCAACTCGACTTCCGGCAGCATCAATATCATCACGGCCCAGCCGGATACCGAGCAGCTCGAAGGCAACGCCGAGATTGACCTGGGCAACTTCGGGCGCACCGCCGCGCGAGCCTGGTTCAATCTCCCGGTCAACGAGAGCCTGGCGTTCCGCGCTTCCGGCATGGTGGAACAGGCGGATTCCTATATCGACCAGGAAACGGACCGGTTCGACCTTGCTTTCGACCCGGATGGCGACGGCAATTTCGAGATTCCCGCCGACGGCATTCCCAACACCGACCAGAGGCGGAACCGCGACGTGGGGGATGACGAAGCCTATTTCGCCGTTGACCGCTGGGCTTTCCGCCTTGCCGCGCGCGCCTACCTGGGAGACGCGGCGAGCTGGCAACTCACCTACGATCACTTCCAGGACAACAGCCCCGGCGGCCTGTCGCTCAAGGATTGCGAGAAAGCCGCAGGTACCTTCTTCGAGTGTGATCACGACCAGTGGTACGCCCGGATCAACGTGCCCGGAGAGCTGGATTTCACCATCCAGACGGTGCGGTCCGAGTTTACCTGGGACATTCTCGACTCGGTTGTGATGGAATACCGCGTCGCATGGTCGGAACAGGAGCGCTTCCAGCAGTACGACGGCGATGGCGGTGCCTGGGTCGATCCCGACCACCCCGGTTACGGAATAGCCAGGTTCTGCTGCGGCGCCCCGCCACTGGTTCGCGACGCCGGCGCCTTTGAACGGCATGGGTTCGGCGTGGAAGTCAAGTTTCCCTTCGAGGACCTGCAATTGACGACCCGATTCTCGACCTACACATCGATGGTCCACGAGTTGCAATTCAAGTCAACGGGCGACGGCGACCTCTCCTGGATTGCGGGCGCATTCTTCATGGAAGAAGAGAATTCCATTCGCTTCGACGTCGAACTTCCATTCTGCTGCGCGGGCGGAGTTCCGCTGGCGCAAGCGTTCCTGCAACCGGACCGTGGCGTGTCCACGGAGGCTTTGTTCGCCCAGTTCGACTATGCCGTGACGGAAAGGGCGAACCTGACTGTCGGCTATCGCCAGACCTGGGACGAGAAGTTCGACAGGGGCGGGTCGAACCACCAGACCATCGGTTACTGGGTCAATCCCGGCGCCTACGATCCGGCCGGCTCATTTTGGTACGAGTCCTGGGGACTGATCGGCGTGGTCCCCGGCTGGGCGGCAGACCCGGCCTTTTACCAGGCCGACAAGCTGACCAGCGCCATGGGGTCGCATGCGGAGGATTTCACGACGCGGATTCCTGGCACCGACAACACCTACAACGCGGACTGGGGACAGGGCACCTGGCGCGTCGGGTTCGACTATCTCATCAACAATGATCTGTTCGCATACGGATACGTCGCCAGCGGCTTCAAGGCCGGCGGCTTCGGCGACAAGGTGGATATCTGCGAGTGCGGAGAGGTGACCGCCTTCCCGTACGATCCCGAGGAAGTCATCACGTATGAGTTCGGCCTGAAGGGCGAAGCCCTGGACGGCAACCTGCGTCTGCTCGCCAACGTGTTCTTCAACGACTACAGCGACATGCAACGCACCTCCTGGGTTATCGTCGGAGAGTCCATCCACAGCGGCAACGACATCGGAACGCTGCTCACCACCAACCTGGCGGAAGCCGGAATTTTCGGCGCCGAGTTCGAGTGGGACTGGGCCGAGCCCTGGCCCGGCGGCCGGTTCCACGGCTGGGTGTCGTACCTGAACGCCGAAATCGACAAGCTCGAGGACGGCGAGGACGGCTTGTTCTGCTTTGAGCGGGCCTACATGGGACTGACGCCCTGCCCGCCGCAGGACCCGACCCAGTTGCGCGGCGACAACACGTTGCGCCGGCCGACGGACCTGTCGGGCAACAAGCTCCCGTGGTCGCCGGAGTGGTCATTTTCCGCCACGGTGGATCATACCTGGTGGCTGGGCAACGGCTGGGTTGTCGGCCCTTCGCTCACCTGGAACTGGCAGGCCGAGATGTTCTTCAACGACAACAACTACACCGACGGCCCGTTCCACGCCGGCCAGAAGGCGGTCAGCTCCTTCAACGCCAACTTCCGGATCATCAACGAAGTCCAGGGCTGGGCGCTGGTGCTGTTCGGCCACAACCTCAGCGATGAACTGATGCGCTCCTGGGCGGACCCCGGACCGGGCTACTGGCGCGCCAACTTTTTCCCGCCGAGAACGTACGGAGTACGTTTCAGCAAGGGCTTTTAGCAGCGCCCCTGTTCCTCCACTGGGGCCGGCGGCACGCGAACCCGGCGCTTTCGCAAGCGCGCCGGGTTCGCGGTCGCCCACGAAGCCCCTGCACCGTGACCACGCGAGGCATACTGTCATCCGATCCGCACCATGAGCGACAGACGGCAAGCCAAGGCTAAGGGTGGCGTCACCAGGGCGACTATCCACGACGTTGCCGCCCGTGCGGAGGTGTCGATCAAGACCGTCTCGCGAGTGCTCAACAAGGAACCCACGGTCAGGAACAGCACTCGCGATCGTGTCCTCAAGGCCGCCGACGCGCTCGATTACGAACCCCACCCCCAGGCGCGGGGCCTCAAGGGCAGGCTCACTCACTCGATCGGTCTGCTCTACGAGAATCCTCAGGAGTTCAGCTACGTGCAGAAGGCCCTTGAAGGCGTATTCGACGCCTGTCGATCGCGCAATCTGTCCCTTTTGCTGCGTCCCTGCCCGGAGCGGGTCGTGGTTGGCGACGTGCGCCGCTTCGTGCTCCAGACGCGGGTTGACGGCGTAGTATTGCTTGCGCCTCTCAGCGACCATCCCGACGTCGTCGCGATGTTGAAGGAGCTCGGGATACCGATGGCGCAGGTGTCGCCAGGTGTCGCGGCGGCCGATACGATTTCGGTAAACCCCAGGGACCGGGAAGCCAGCGAACAACTCACGGAACACGTCATTTCAATCGGACACCGGCGGATCGGGTTCATCGAGGGCGACCCGCGCCACGGCTCCAGTCACAAGCGGCTGAACGGGTTTCTCGCAAGTATGCGCAAACACGGCCTGGATTCCGGCGGGCATCTGATTTCGCAGGGCTTTTTTACCTTTGACTCCGGCAAACAGGCGGCGAATCAACTGCTGCGCAGGCATCCCTCCCCGACCGCCATCATCGCCAGCAATGACGATATGGCCGCCGGTGCAATCGTGGCGGCCCGGGAAATGGGCCTTGACGTGCCGGGCGATGTGTCGGTGGTGGGGTTTGACGACTCGCCGATCGCCTCGCATACCTGGCCCGCCCTGACCACGCTGAGGCAACCCATCAGCGAGATGGCCTCTACCGCCGCATTGCGGCTCATCGACCAGGTGGCCGGCGTTGCCCAGGTAGCGGGACACCAGGAATTTGATTGCGAAATCGTGATGCGCGACTCGCTCGCGGCGCCCGGACCGGCCGAATAGTGAACGGATCCGCCCAAGGGCCGCGCTGGCCCGATTGCCGAAGCCCGCTGGACCGGCACGCCGAAGCAGCAACGCAAATCGAAACCGAAGTGACCCGCCGGCTGGCGAAGATGACAGACAGGCAGAAGGTCGCACAGATGATTCAGGCGGAAATCTCTTCGATCAGGCCGGAAGATCTGGCTCAGGTTCCCGTCGGGGCGATACTCAACGGCGGCGGATGTGCCCCCGGCAACAACAAGCGCGCCGCCCTGGGTGACTGGCTGGAGGTTGCCGATGCGTTCTTCGACGCGTCCACCGCCGGGGGCGGCGTACCCGTCATGTGGGGGACGGATGCGGTGCACGGCCATTCGAACGTATGCGGCGCTACCGTTTTTCCGCACAATATCGGGCTGGGCGCCATGCGCAATCCGCAACTGATCGAGGCCATAGGCGCGGCTACCGCAGCCGAGATCGTGGCCAGCGGAATGGACTGGACCTTCGCGCCCACGCTTGCAGTGGCGCGGGATGACCGCTGGGGCCGCACCTACGAAAGCTATTCGGAAAACCCGGAAATTGTCCAGGAGTACGCGCCCCGGCTGATTCGCGGCCTTCAGGGCAAACCCGCCCCGGGTGCTTTGGGCGCCCCGGGGAAGGTCCTGGCCACGGCCAAGCACTTTATCGGCGAGGGGGGCACCGCGGAAGGCATCGATCAGGGCAGCACCCGATGCAGCGAAGAGCAACTGCGCGACCTCCACGCTCCGGGTCACATGGCCGCCATTGCCGCCGGCGTGCAGGTCGTGATGGCGTCGTTCAATGATTTCAACGGCGCCAAGCTGCACAGCCACCGACATTTGCTCACCGATGTGCTCAAGGAGCAGATGGGGTTCACGGGATTCTTAATCAGCGACTGGAACGGGTTTCAGCAGGTTGACGAGGACTTTGGCGACGCTTGCGCCGAGTCGGTCAATGCGGGCATCGACATGCTCATGGCGCCCGAGAACTGGAGGCAGGCCTACGAGTGTCTGCTTGAGCGGCTTGAGCTGGGCCAGGTGAGCATCGATCGAATCAACGACGCCGTGGCCCGGATCCTGCGCGTCAAGGTTCGCATGGGTCTTTTTTCCAGGCCTCGGCCGTCCGCGCGCGCCGGCGCCGGTAATCCGCGGACGCTGGCCGCGCCCCGGCATTGCGCGCTTGCCCGTCAGGCGGTGCGCGAGTCCCTGGTGCTGCTGAAGAACGACGGCGGAATACTGCCGCTGAAACCCGGCGCGCGCGTGCTGGTGGCCGGCGATGGCGCCGACAATATCGGTAAGCAGTGCGGCGGCTGGACCCTTACCTGGCAAGGAACTTTCAATGAAAACGGGGACTTTCCGAACGCGGACTCCATACTTCGCGGTATCGAGGAACATGTAAGTGCCGGCGGCGGCAGCGTCGTGGTGAGCCCCCGGGGCGAGTTCCGCGAGCGCCCCGACGCCGCCATCGTGGTTTTCGGGGAAGAGCCCTACGCCGAAGGGCAAGGCGACGTGTCCCACCTGAGCTTCTCCGCCCGCCACCCCGAACCGTTGCGAATTCTGCAAAAGCTTCGTGCTGCGGAAATACCGGCCATTTCCGTATTTCTGAGCGGGCGCCCGCTGTGGGTCAATCCGGAACTCAACGCATCGACCGCCTTCATCGCCGCCTGGCTGCCCGGTAGCGAGGGCAAGGGCGTGGCCGACTTGCTTTTCAGGAATGCGGAGCGGGAAATCGCACATGATTTCACCGGCCGCCTGTCCTTTTCCTGGCCGCGCGACCCTCTGCAGACGCCGTTGAACGAAGGCGATGACGACTACGATCCCCTGTTTCCGTACGGCTTCGGGATGAGCGTGTACGAGTCCGCGAGGAGCCTTCCCCGGCTGTGCGAAGAGGATCCCGCGCGATTGCAGGCACAGGAGCGCGTGTCTGTTTTCGACAAGCGTCCCTTGAACGGATTCGAACTTTATGTGGGAGATCAGGAAGGCTGGCGCGTACCGGTCACGGCGCGCTCGGCCAGCTCGCCCTCGGGCATGGTGTCGGTGCGCAATATCGACATGTCCACGCAGGAAGACGCGCGCGAGGTCACCTGGCATGGCGGAGGCGCGCAAATCAGTTTTCACGGCGACCGGCCCATTGACCTTTCGCCGCTGGTCAACGCAAATGCGCAGCTCACCTTTGAAGTGCGGGTGGAAGCGCGCCCGGAAAGCAAGGTCATTCTGCGCATGGACAGCGCCTACCCGCACTGGGGCAGCCTGGACATAACGGAAACTCTGAGGGAACTGCCGCAAGGCACATGGCAGCGCGTCTCCATCGGACTGGAGCGGTTTATCGAATCCGGTACCGACCCGCGCTCGGTGGAAACTCCGTTCTTGCTCTGGACCGAAGGGGCGATGCGCATTTCGCTGGCGAACATCGCGATTTCGTCGTGATTCCGGACGCTTTCAAGCCAGGCCGGATCCGGCTCGCCGCCCTGGTGTGCGCGCTGTGGGTCAGCGTCTGCTGGGGCCAGCAGACTGCCACGGCGATCAAGGTGGAAGTGGCCGGCAGCCAGGGCCAATACCAGTTGTTGCGTGGCGGGGAGCCCTACGTCGTAAAGGGCGCGGGTGCGATCATCGCCAATTATGCGGAGCTGGCGCGGCGCGGCGGGAATTCGGTCCGCACCTGGAATATCGACATGGCGCAGGCGCGCCTCGATCAGGCGCTGGAAGCCGGAGTGACCGTTTCGCTGTGCCTGCCGGTCGTGGCCCCACGGTATGGTTTCGACTACGGCGACGAGACCTTTCTCGTGGCCCAGCGCACCCGCATCTGGGCCGCGGTGGAACGCTACCGGGACCATCCCGCGCTGCTCGCCTGGATTCTCGGCAATGAACTGAACTACGGCCATACGGACCCGGCGCTCTGGGACGAAATCAACAATCTCTCCCGCATCGTGCATCACCTCGACCCCAACCACCCCACCACCACTGCGATTGCCGGCCTGGAGGAGGATGTCATTCGGGCGGTTCAGGAGCGCGCGCCGGATCTCGACTTCCTGAGTTTCCAGGTGTACGGGGCACTCGCGCTTTTGCCCGAATTTGCCGAAGGAGTACTTGCGGACACGCCGTTCATGATTACGGAATGGGGCCCTCTGGGGCATTGGGAGGTAGGCGCCACCGAATGGGGCGCGCCGATCGAACAGAACAGTTCCGACAAGGCCAGGCACTACCTGACTCAATACAGGAAGTTCATTTCCCCGCACCTGGGTAACGGCCTCGGCAGCTATGCCTTCCTCTGGGGCCAGAAACAGGAACGCACGCCCACCTGGTACAGCATGTTCACTTACAGCGGCGAGACGACCGAAACGATGGACGCACTGCAGACCGCCTGGACGGGCGCGGAGCCGGCTAATCGCGCTCCCCGCGTGAAATCGCTCCTGCTGCACGGCAAGAACGCCTGGCAGAACGTCACGCTGGCGCCCGGAAAAAGCTACATCGCGCGGCTTTCGGCAAGCGACCCCGACGGCGACGAACTTCGTTATCAGTGGGCAGTCCGTGAGGAAAGCCAGGCGACGGCCGAAGGCGGCGACTTCGAGGAAGCGATCGAGGATATCGACGGCCTGATCGAGAACACGACGCTGCGGCACATCGTGCTGCGGGCCCCGGACGCACCCGGCGCCTACCGGCTCTTCGTCGAGATCCATGACGGCAAGGGCCATGCGGGTTATGCAAACCTGCCGTTTCGTGTGCAAGTTGAGGCCGCTCGCCGATGAAGCGCTGGAAGGACCGCGCCACCGCCGAGGCGGACCGTGTTCCCTTCCCGCGAATGATCGCCTACGGACTGGGCGGATTCACGAATAACCTCCTGGCGGCCGCCAGCGGCGGCATGATGGTCGTGCTCAATCTCGGCTACGGGATGAACCCCGCGCTGGTGGGCCTGCTGTCCGCGATTCCGCGCTTCACCGATGCCGCCACCGATCCCGTCATGGGATACATTTCCGACAACACACGGTCGCGCTGGGGCCGCCGGCGTCCCTATATCTTCGTGGGTGCGATACTTGCGGGACTTTCCTTCGCCGTACTGTGGCAGCTCCCGCACATCGCTGGCGAAGGGCTGCTGTTCGCCGTATTTCTCGCGGGCTCGCTGCTGTTTTTCCTGGGCTACACGATATTCGCGACACCCTGGGTCGCGCTCGGCTACGAACTGACGCCGGACTACCACGAACGCACCCGCCTGATGGGCGTGCAGAACTTCTTCAGCCAGTCCGCCTACCTGATCGCCCCGTGGTTCCTTGTGTTCATGGAGCTGGACGCGTTCACCGACATTCGGAATGGAGCGTCCGTCCTGGCCGTGCTGGTGGGCATTGCCTGCGTCGCAATCGGCGTGCTCCCCGCCATCCTGCTGCGCGAACGATTCTCGGACACGGCCGTGGCATCCGCCGGGCGGGAATCCAGGCTCAGGCGGATATTCGGCGAAGTGAAGCGCTTTTTCCGGGGTTTCGCGCAAACCCTGAGCAACCGGCCTTTCCTGAAACTCTGCGGAGCGACCTTCCTGGTATTCAACGGTTTCCAGCTCATTGCCGCCTTTCAGGTCTATGTGGTGATCTATTACGTCTTTGCAGGCGATCGCGACACGGCGAGCTGGTACATCGCGATGATCGGCACGATCGCGACGATTTCGACCTTCGCGGTGGTCGCGTTCGCGGCCTGGCTGGGCACGGTGGTCGGCAAGCGCCATGCATTTTTCATCTGCATCGGCATATCGACGCTGGGTTATGCGCTCAAGTGGTTCTGCTACGACCCGGCCAACCCTCTGTTGCTGCTGATCCCCGCTCCGCTGCTCGCTTTCGGGCTGGGCAGCCTGTTTACCCTCATGCCGTCCATGGTTGCGGACGTTTGCGACCTCGACGAGCTGAAAACCGGAGAGCGCCGCGAGGGGATGTACGGATCGATTTACTGGTGGGTGGTGAAGCTCGGCATGGCCCTGGCGCTGGCCGCGGGCGGCTTCCTTCTGAACTTCACGGGATTCGACGTAAGTCTTGAGGGCAATCAGACCGAGAGCGCTTTGTTCTGGATGCGCGTGTGCGACGTGGTGCTGCCGGTGATCACTTCACTGCTCGCCATCGCTTGCGTGGCGGCGTACGATCTGAGCGAATCCAGGGTCCGGGAGATTCGCGCTCGGCTTGGCCGTTAAGCCTCTTGGCGTGCTTCCTCGCCTTCTGCCTGCCCATCCCTTCCTGGAGGCGCCATCGCTTCTTCCTCAGCGCTTGCATTGGCATCCTTGCCGCGCAGTCTTGCCGGAATAGCGGCCGGGGCTGACTCCATGTCAGCCCGTTCGCATCTGGCAAAGGCATGCTTTGCCTCGCCGCTGCGCGGCGACCGATGCTCACCCTGCTTGTCTGTTTGAATAGGGCCACCCTCGGCGCCCTTGGGCGTCCGAGGGT